>NZ_JAMQBJ010000002.1:0-516213 GCF_023701425.1 Proteus sp. FZP2095 | reverse complement strand
GTTTCAGTGGATTTATCCGGACGGGTAATCGTCAGCGTGATTTCTGCCCCTTCCTCAGTACCTCCCGGCAGAGTGACTTCTGCCTGCAAACCGTCTTTTAGTTCATCAGCATTCGCATAACCATCAGCCACTTCCGGGATATTCAGCACCGGAGCATCTGTCACGCCATCTGTTTTTGAGGTCACCGTTGCCGGATCACTTTCATTACCGCTCGGATCTTTGGCAACCGCAGTCACTTCACTGTTGTCTTTTACATTATCAGATGGAATTGTGGTGGTATTATCTTTGCTGTCTGGGATCAGGTTCGGATCACTGGATGTCCAACCATTGTCCCCTTTTTCCATAGTTACCGTCTGTTTATCACCTTTTTCATCTTCAAAAGTGATTTCAACAGTGTCACCTTTATTTGCATCATCAGGTAATTTAATGGAAACAGAACCATCGTCTTCAGCTTTCAATTCTGGTGCCGATGGTGCAACAGTATCTACCGCAAAGTCGGTTGGTTTACCCTGACCACTGGTGTTACCCGCTGGATCTGTGATTTCTGCGGTTACAGAGTATTTTCCATCTGACGTGACTTTATCCGCTGGAATTGTGACTTCTGCCTTACCCGTAGCCACTTCATCCGCTGTTAAGGTGTGTTCTACAGTTTCAGTTGAGCCATCCGGTTTAGTGATAGTTAGCGTTAATGTGTCACCTTCAGCACTCCCCCCTGGTACAGTAACTTCGGTCTGTACGCCGTCTTTCAGCTCTTCAGCATTTACACCGTTAGTCGCTTCAGGAATAGTCACGGCTGGAGTGCTATCCACTACACCGTCACCATCGGTATCGCCCGGAATTTGGGTATCGACAGTAAAGTCGGTTGGTTTACCCTGACCACTGGTGTTACCCGCTGGATCTGTGATTTCTGCGGTTACAGAGTATTTTCCATCTGACGTGACTTTATCCGCTGGAATTGTGACTTCTGCCTTACCCGTAGCCACTTCATCCGCTGTTAAGGTGTGTTCTACAATTTCAGTTGAGCCATCCGGTTTAGTGATAGTTAGCGTTAATATGTCACCTTCAGCACTGCCAGCTGGTACAGTAACTTCGGTCTGTACGCCATCTTTCAGCTCTTCAGCATTTACACCGTTAGCTGCTTCAGGAATAGTCACGGCTGGAGTGCTATCCACTACACCGTCACCATCGGTATCGCCCGGAATTTGGGTATCGACAATAAAGTCAGTAGGTTTACCCTGACCACTGGTGTTACCCGCTGGATCTGTGATTTCTGCGGTTACAGAGTATTTTCCATCTGACGTGACTTTATCCGCTGGAATTGTGACTTCTGCCTTACCTGTAGCCACTTCATCCGCTGTTAAGGTGTGTTCTACAGTTTCAGTTGAGCCATCCGGCTTAGTGATAGTTAGCGTTAATATGTCACCTTCAGCACTCCCCCCTGGTACAGTGACTTCAGTTTGTACGCCGTCTTTCAGCTCTTCAGCATTTACACCGTTAGTCGCTTCAGGAATTGTGACCATTGGTGTTGTATCCGCCACACCATCACCGTCAGTATCGCCTGGGATCTGAGTATCTACAGCAAACTCAATTTTATTACCTGGTTTAGCAGGATTACTTCCTTGAATTAAGCTGACATCAACACTGTTTTGCCCGTTTTGTACCGCGTCTTTCGGAATATCTATCGACACTTTACCTGCGACAACATCATCTTTAGTGACTGTATGTGTCACGGTTTCAGTTGTATTATCCGGACGAGTAATAGTCAGAGTAATGACTGCCCCTTCCTTCGTTCCCTCTGGTAATGTGACTTCAGCTTGTAAACCATCTTTCAGTTCATCAGCATTCGCATAACCATCAGCCACTTCAGGAATACTTAAAATAGGCATATCCGTTACAGGATCTGGTTTTGCAGTTACAGTAACTTCATCACTTTTATTACCACTTGGATCTTTTGCACTTGCAGTAACATCACTATTATCTTTTATCTTGTCATTAGGAATAGTGACTTTATCGTTATCGGTATCAGGAATTAAGTCTGGATTACTCGATGTCCAGCCATTATCACCTTTTTCTAATGTGATAGTATTTGAGTTACCCTCTTCATCTTCAAAAATAACATCTACAGAATCACCTTTGTTTGCATCTTTTGGTAAATCAATAGAAACAGAACCATCATCTTCAGCAGTTAATCCTGGTTTACTTGGCGCAGTAACATCAGCTTCTTCACTTTTATTATCACCACCATGATTTCTATTAGCTAAAAAGATCGCTAATGCACTACCAATAGAACCAATACCCCATAAAAATAGGCCGATTCCATCCTCGTTATCAGAAAGAGTCCCTGTTTCACCAGCAACTAAATGCTCTAAAACAGGTCCATCTTGAGTAATAGTAACTTCCCCCATTACCCCATTTTGATCTAATACATTTAAAGTTGCATAACACTGCTCTTCTCCTGGTTTGCACTCTTCCCAGAAGTTTTTAATGACAACTTCAAGCTCTTGTTCTTTACTCGATAAAATAAGATCATCCGATTTACGAGTTGCTTTAATATCTAATGGTGAAAGATTGGTTTCAGTATCAATTAATTGATAAACTTCATTTGGTTTTGCAGTTACAGTATGCTTTACATTAGGATTTAACTGCACTTGTGTATCTGAATTTTTTTCAGAAAAAATAAATTTCATAATAATTACCTAGCGTCAAAATAGAACTTCTATACATATATAAAGAAGCCCCTACCTATTCAAAAACATTTTTTAACAATAAGTTACGAAATCAATTTGTTCTTTATTCTCCTTACATTATTTCTTCCTTACAAACGTAATCACAATTACAATCAATAATTACTTTCTTTTTACTATCTAATATTTTTATAAAGTGAAGTATAGAAATATTTAAAATAAAGCAAACTTCTACTAATGTAGAAACACACCATTTAACGTCGCCTCGTTCAAGGCGAGAATAATGTTGTTGACTTATATTCATCTTCTTTGACATATTAATCCCTGTCAGGCACCTAGCCTTCCTTATAGCTTTAACCTCACTTCCTATTACATAATTAATATTCAATCTATACACCTTAACTCCTACCCAACATAAAGGATGGAGATAAAAACATTACAGAAATAATTTCGCTTAAGTCCAGTGTATCATTTAGCCCCACACCTCAAATCAAACAAACAAATAAATAAATAAATACTACAAAATAATAAATCAGGTATTTATCAATAAAATACAATCAAAACAAAATATAAAAACAACCATAAATCTTAACTAAATTGCCAAAAATGTTAAAACCTCTTCATATGAGCAACGTTATACTTACGCGCATAAAGTTAGATGTTGTTATTAATCTTTGAATATAATGATTCGAGCGAAAAATAACACTAAAAGATAAAAAAGTATCACTATCAACCACATGACAACAAATACAATTTCATTTATAAAAATAAAATCATAGACTGATTATTAATAATTTTCATTACGATTTTATTCATAAAAACCAGATTAAAGTGAGTCTATTTATATGAAAGATTCTTATTTTCATTTAAAAAACTTAACTCTATCAAACTACATAATGCTATTAACAAAAGGTAGTGAGATACGAATAGAAACCAATAATCTAAAAAAACAATAGATAAAAACAGCATTGCTTTAATATCAAAAGATATAAAATTTGATGTGTATTTTTCGAATGTAAACAAACCTACTTTGCTTTATTTATCTTGTGATGCTCTTAGAGATGCATTAAAAATAAATCTTGCCTCTAATCATCTTAAAATAAAAGAAAATAAAAATAGCATTGAAAATAATATTTTAATAAAAAAAGCACAACCAGAAGATATATTACTATTTAATAAATTGAAAAGTAAATTTAACAACGAAATTGTTACATCTGATAAAATAGAGCATAGCTATATATTAAAATTGGCATATCTATTAAGCGGATTAGAAATAAACATTATGAGTTTTATATATGAGATGTATAACTCCTCATATACAGAAAAAATAATTAATATTATTAGTGAGGATTTAAGTTATGAATGGACAATAAAAGACATTAGTAAAAGGTTGTACATTGGAACATCATCTCTCAGAAAAAAACTAGAGGTAGAAAAAACAAGCTTTACAAGAATATTAACAAAAACAAGAATGGAGCATGCAATAAATTTATTAACAACGACAAATCTAAACATCAATACTATTTCAAATAAATTAGGCTATAAAACAACCTCATATTTTATAAAAAAATTTAAGGAATATTACAAATCAACACCTAAAAAATTATTGAAAAGTCATAGGATTGGGATAAAGTAATCTAATGAACATATATTACTATCACTCTTCATATCTTTAACATTAAATATTTCAATATCGTATCCGTTTCTTTTTTTAGCTTTTAATTTAGAAAGCTCTCTAGAATAGATTACGTTTGATAAGTTTAAATATTCATCCCAAGTACCATAAAATGAAAACTTATAGTATTTATCTCCATTTTTAGAAAAAATAGAGTCGATCGTAGGCATACTTTCATAATAGTCAAAAACAGTTAAAATATTTTTATTGAATGGTGATTTTTCATAACGATAATATATATTTAAATATTTATATTGATTCATTTTAATGAGATTTTTTAATTTTATTATTTCATCTTTATTTTTAAATCCCATTCCTGTTCTTGATATTAAAGCGGTTAGTTCAAAAGGAATATTAACATAAAAAATTTTCTCTTTACTTTTTTTAAAAGTAATATCAATAAAAACCTCTTTAGGCTCTAATTTTTTAAAGTCAAAATAATTATGCTGAGGAAGATAATATGTAAAATCCCAATATGTATCTTTTCTATAAACGAAAGGAGTCACTTTAAAATGTCGTTTAAAAGCTCTAGAAAAACTTTGTTGAGAATTAAATTGATAATTAACAGATATTTCCAATATAGATAATTTTGTCAACCTTAATAAGGTTGCGGATAGCGATAATCGCCTAAGTAAAATATATCGAGCAATCGTATTTCCAGTTTCATTGTAAAAAATATCTTGAAAATGTCTTTTGCTATACCCAGATTTATTTATTACATCATCTTGGGATAATGGACTATTTATGTTTTTTTCTATCCAATCTAAAATAGCTTTTATTATATTATTTTTCAAATGGTTACTCAACTTATCAATGATATTTCTTATATATTATATGCTATAATTATAACTTAAGTTTTAATTATTTACTATATAACAATATATCTATATTTTTATATAGTAAATTAATATAAATATCTAACATTATAGGTGACTTCTTTAATACAATCTTTTAAAGTCATAAATATAGAAATATAGATAGTATTAAGTGTTTAAAAACAGATAAAGTCTACCACTCATTTTATATGTAAATATTTTTTATAAAAAATAAAGCCAATAAGAGGTTGATATCTTTATTAATTTTAAAGTGAAATTAAAACAATAAAAACATATCTTCTTTTATAGATTTAAAATAAAAGCGATCTATTTTATAACATTTATCATACAAATTAGGTTCATTTAAGAAATACTCTAGATATATATCTCCTTTTAATTAATACCTACCTCACAGAATATGAAATTCACCTTAATTATCATTGACGAAATATAACTACAGCAGTAAATATAATAGGCAATGATCATAAAAACAGTGACCATCTTTTAAGATGGCTTTTTTAATCCTTAAATTGTCTCATTTTTTAGACAAAGGGATATTACAAAAACCACGGGAGAATTCTCTTATGACTCAAGAAGATACAGCAACTCACTATTCAATTGACGATATGAAAGCGTTAATTGAAACAATGCAAATCTATAAAAAAGATAACAGTGGCAAAGGGATCACTCGTATTGCCTATGGCGAAGAAGATGAAGCCGCACATCTGTATCTTGCTGGTTTAATGAAAGAAGCTGGGCTTGAAGTTTATCGTGATGGTATTGGTACACTTTACGCTCGTTTGCCAGGCAAGGATCGCTCACTACCCGCAATAGGTACTGGTTCTCACCTTGATACCGTACCTCAAGGTGGTGCTTATGACGGAGCTTTGGGTGTTATCGCTGGGTTTTATGCCTTAATGCAATACAAACCACAACAACTTAAACGAGACCTTGAGCTTGTTGTTTTCCGTGCAGAAGAATCTAGCCGTTTTGGCTTTTCATGCATTGGCAGTAAAGTTTTAACAGGCAAAATAGATAGAGCTCGCTGGGAGCAGAATAGAGATGACGACGGCAATAACTTTTTTGAAGTTCTAAAATCTTTAGGCTATCAACATGATAATTTTGATGATTGTTTAATCACAAAAGATCGTTTTAGTGCCTTTGTTGAGCTTCATATAGAGCAAGGTAAACGCCTTGAGAATGACAAAAAAACTATCGGTATTGTCAACGGAATAGCTGCGCCAACTCGTTTCTCGGTTACGGTTAATGGCCATGCGGATCACTCTGGAGCTACACCAATGTACCAGCGCCAAGATGCTCTAGTGGCGAGTGCGGGTATTATTACAGATATCAATCGTGCGGCATGTACTGAAGCTGTTTATGGCACTGTTGGTACAGTTGGTAAGCTCAATGTTGTACCAAACTCCATGAATGTGATTCCTGGGCAAGTAAAATTTTCAGTGGATATTCGTGGTATTGATACTGAAAGTATTCAACGTGTTGTACAGCGCTTGAATAATAGTGTTGAAAAAGCAGAAAAAGATTTTGGTGTCGCTATTGATGTTCAACCGATTTCTGCTGAATCGCCAGTAAAACTAGATGATTCAATTTGCCAAGTTATTGAAAGTTTATGCCAAAAACATGATATCAACTACATGACCATGCTAAGTGGTGCAGGTCATGACTCAATGAATATGGCGCCACTTTGTCCAACTGCAATGATCTTTACACCATCTGTTGCTGGTATTAGTCATCATCCTGATGAATTTACCGAATTTAGTGATATTGCTGTTGCAGCGGATTTATTAGCTGAAACATTAGGTACATTAGCCAATCAATAATCGCTAACTATTCGTTTTAAAAGATTAATTGCATCAACATCTTTAGTGGCTTTTAACCATAACTTATCAAAGAGGGACTGATACTGAAATATTGCCTCAGTTGAAGAAGTCACAGTCGCTATGCCCGTACTGACATTAGGAAACTCACCTAAACGGAACGGGCTGACGGCTAAAGAAAGAGGTACTTTATCTTGATAAAATAATTGGAAAGTCAAAGACGGCATAGTATCTGAAATGATTGCAATATTAAGATAACTATTTTTTTGTTCTAACTTTTCAATTAAATGAAGAATCTCATTTTTTGCTCGTTGTTTTCTTTCTTGTTGCACTGTTTTAGTTAAATTGACCGAACCTAGCATGCCAACGTAAAGAAATTTTTCAATTTGCTGTTGGCTAATAAGGTTATAAATATGAGGTGAATGCAAGGACTGATGTTTCTTACGCTCTTTTAAGATAGACAAAACTTCTTGTTGTTTTTCAGACAAAAGATTTAAGGGGGAAGCCTCTGTTAGCATTTCCACCAATGTTTTGTCATAACAATCTGAAGTTAATAAGTAAGAGAAAGGTTCGAAGTGGGTGTAAATATGTGAGGATTGAGTTTCAAGCTGGCGCATTCGTTCAAAAAAGCCATTTGCACTTGAATAATATTCAGTATTAATGCCCAACAAACTGGTTAACGAGGTATTTAATAATCTAGCAAGATTATCAAGTGTCTCAATTTTAACAATTTCACCTTTTTCTAACCGATATACAGCAGCTCGAGAAATACCCAAGTTTTCTGCTACATCTTCAGCTTTTAATGAAGAGGCTATGCGATAAGCACGTAAGCGATAACCAATGGATTGGTAATCTATTTTTTCTCTAGGTATATAAGGCATATTTATAATTGGCTCCCAAATGCACAAAGTACTAGGGTAAAGTAACAGCACAACAATAAGACATTAGTGCAGATAGTTTAAATTAAACCCAAAATAAAAAGAATCACCTTCCTCACAATGAGGTAAATAAAAGAAGTTTGCAGTAAAAATTTAGTCTATTGCTATCAACCTGTCTCCTAGCAGGTAACCTCACCAGGGTTAAAGCAGTAAAATTAACAATAAAAAAACAAAAAGTGCTGTTAATGGATATAACAGCACTTTTTTATTCACTATTATCTAGCGATTAACAATCATTAACTCAACAAAATACAAATAAAAAATATATAAATTACGCATCCCCTATCCCCCTCTTCAATTACAAGTCTAAATACATAAACAAAAAATATTATACAACAATAAAATTTATCACCTTTTATTCAAATATTAATTCATAAGATTAATTAGCCTTAAAATTATTTAAAATATCTCTTTTTTGAAAGGCATTTAGCGGGTTATCGATAAACTACTCGCTTCTTAAAGATGAGGATTAATCATGAATAGATATTTAAAACATATTTCACCCAATTTTCATTATATTTACAACATAATGAAAATAAATGAATCAAATAACAAATGGGAAAATTATAATATTGAAAAAGGTTATACTGAAATAACCTATAGTTTTCCTAATTGGTCAATATTAAGAGGTGATAAATATAAAACACTCACAACATTCAATGATAAAGGAAAAGATTTAATTAGAGCAAAACTTCAGCAATGGGAAGATGTTGCAAATATTAAATTTATTGAAGTAAAAAGCGAAAAAGACACAGATATTAAGTTTGGTATTTATAATAATATCAATGAGATTACCGGTTATACAAACTATTCAATAAAAGGATTTGCCTATAGACCCAATAATATAGAAAAAAAGAATAAGATAGAAAAAGATAAAATAGAGAAAGTAGGAGATTATAGTTTAAGCGGGCAAGTTTGGATAAACATCTCTGATATGAATATTATTGAACACATTAGGAAATCAACAATAACGCCAGAGCAACAAAAAAGAGTAAACGATTTTAAATCTAAAGCAAATATTATTAATTATGCTATTGAAGAAAATAATGACTATTATTTACTACTAAAAAACAACAATGCTCAAGCTCATATTGATAATACAGAAAATGTATTCAAAAACAGCTCCGACATACAACGAGTTATTAATCATGAAATAGGCCATGCTCTTGGCCTAAATCATACATTTACTAGACAAAAAACAACTGATTGTGAAGAAAATACCACTAAATACTCAATAATGGCATATAACACGCCTGAATTTAAACATGCTGATTTTCAAGGTATGTCTCCTTTAACACCACAATTAATGGATACTTACGCTATTCAATCAGCATATGGACAAAATAAATTCACACATATTGGTAATACCACTTATGGTTTTAATTCTAATACAAAAAAAGAACATTATTCATTAAATACCGCTGAAGATAAAATTATTACATGTATTTGGGATGCTGAGGGAATAGATACATTAGATTTTTCAGAATATTCAGTTGACCAAAAAATAGATCTTAGTGAAGGGAGTTTTTCTGATGTAGGAGGATTACGAGCTAATATTTCTATTGCCTATAATACTGTTATTGAAAACGCAATAGGAGGCAGCAACGCAGATATTATATCTGGAAATGATGCTAATAACAGCCTATTTGGTAATCTTGGTGACGACACTTTATACGCTAAAGGAGGTAATGATTTCTTATATGGTGGAGAAGGAAATGATTCTCTTTATGGAGAACAAGGAAATGATTACTTATATGGAGAACAAGGAAATGATTCTCTCATGGGTTCTGATGGTGACGATTATCTATCTGGTGGACAAGGAAATGATTATCTTTGGGACTCTGAAGGAAATAACACTCTTGATGGCGGGTTAGGTGATGATATTTTATTTAGTGATAAAGGTGATGATGTACTTAATGGAGGTGAAGGTAATGATTATTTAGATGCAGGAATGGGGAATAACCAATTAACGGGTGGTACAGGTTATGATACCTTTAGTTTTAATAGTAAAGATAATGATTCTTCAAATTTAATTACTGATTTTGAATCTGGTATTGATAAAGTATTTTTTTATAAGAAAACAGACCTTGGCAATATTATAAATAATATTAGTATTGTAAATTCAAATCATCTAAATAATAATGAAGGTAACCTTTATTATGATAACATTAACAATATTACAAAATTAAAAATAAACACAGCAGAAATATCATCACCTAAATATTTGAATATTAACATCATCGGTGAATACGAATATGAAGATTTATTCTGTTAATTAACATACAAGCATTTTTTCATAAATTACTTGATGAGAAATCATCAAGTAATATCTCATAAAAAAGGAAATTAATACATTATGAGTACGACTCGTCAAGATATCTCTTTAGAAAATAATGATATTATCAAGATAATAAAGAGCTTTAAGCCACTACGTAGATGGAAAAAACAAGATCTTAATAGTGATTTTACTGAAGTAACATATAGCTTTCCCGATTGGAGTAATTTAAGAGAAAACGAATATAAAACAATTACAACATTAAATGAATATCAACAAGAATTTGCCGAAAAAATATTACAACTATGGTCTGATGTTGCAAACATTAAGTTTATTAAGAAAGGTAATAAATATGACACCAACATTAAATTTGGTGTTTATAATAATGTAAATGAGATAACGAAAGACACATCTCACTTAGTAAAAGGTGTTGCAACATTCCCATTAAATAATATAGATCCCAGTAAAAAAATAGAAAAAATCACTGATTACAGTAATGGATGACATGTTTGGATTAATATATCCACAACTATACGTATAAAAAAACTCAATAAAAATA
The DNA here is from genome assembly GCF_023701425.1 of Proteus sp. FZP2095. Taxonomy (NCBI): domain Bacteria; kingdom Pseudomonadati; phylum Pseudomonadota; class Gammaproteobacteria; order Enterobacterales; family Morganellaceae; genus Proteus; species Proteus sp. FZP2095. The sequence goes on along the minus strand of NZ_JAMQBJ010000002.1, from coordinate 505,429 downwards.
AAATAACACCAGAGCAAAAACATGAAATAGACTCATTTAAAGAAAAATCAGATAATATAAAATACTATTATACAGAAACAGATTCACATATTACTCTATATAAAAACAACAATAAAGATGGTCATATAAATAATCAACCCATAATATTACAAAAAGGAAATAAAGACACTCAAACTTATATACATGAGATTGGACATGCTATTGGTCTACCTCATACATTTAAAGGAAATGATTGTAATAATCCTGATATTGAAGAAAACAGTTTCAAATATTCAGTGATGACATATCGTTATCCAAAAATAGAAGAAGCAGATTTGGGGGGGCTTTTCCCTATGTCTCCATTGTTAATAGATATATATGTAATTCAAAAATTCTATGGAATAAATTTAATGACTCGAACAGGTGATACTGTTTATGGTTTTAATTCTAATACACAAAGAGACTGTTATAGCTTAACTACACCAGACGATGTCATTATTAGTTGTATTTGGGATGCCGGAGGTATTGATACTCTTAACTTTTATAAATATAACGCACAACAAAAAATAGATCTCAATGAAGGTGCTTTTTCTGACATTGGAGGATTACGAAGTAATCTCTCTATCGCATATGGTGCTGTCATTGAGAATGCTATTGGTGGCATTAATGATGATATTATTATTGGTAATCGCACTAATAATCATCTTTATGGTAATAACGGTAACGATACTATTTATGGAAATAAAGGTAATGATGTCCTTTATGGTGGGAAAGGCGATGATTGGCTTTATGGTGGCGAAGATGATGACATCCTATATGGCTCTGATGGAAATGATATTCTTTGGGATGATAAAGGGTGTAATCAATTCTGTGGTGGAAAAGGGAAAGATATCTTTATATTAGGCCTTAATAATCACAATAACCATAATAAAATTATGGATTTCAATATAAATGATGATCGCTTGTTATTTTCTGATAGGAATAAAGATACATTCAGCATTAAAGATTTAGTTGAAGATAAAAAATTTATTATTTCAATAAATTATCATAATATAGAAAACACTACTCGGCTCTCTATTTCAAAAGAAATACAATCTATAAAGTATATTCATACAATCGATCTTGTGGGAAATTTTAGTTTTGATGATATATTTAACATTTAAAAATAAATTTAATAAAATTAAAAACAACCTAAAAATATAACTTAGATTAATAAAGTATAAGATTTAAGTTATATTCATCTAAATAAAATAACAAAATAAAACAATAACAATAAAAAAAATACCTCTAGGGAAGATGACGATAATTTTATTTACTTAATTAAATTATTCCGACTTAAAACACACCCCACTTCACAATTATTTAAAAACATATTTTCCCCCTCTGGATTAATATCAATAATTAGCTATCTTTATTATCTCTGGCGCTCGCCAGATAATTAAACTATTTTCAACATGAAAATAAACTTAACCTAAACTTGATATCCGGAGGATATTATGGGTTCTTCTTTATTAAAAAAAGCAGTAGGACTATCTAATGTTTCTGATTTATTAGATAAGAGTGGAATTTTTTATAATTTCTCAGCTAAAACTCTACCTTCTTTTGATTATGATACCGCAGGAAAACATATCGCACGTGAAAATTCCACATGGAATGGGAAATATGTTATCGGTCAAGCCGCAGAAGTAACATATTCATTCCCAACTTGGGCTGGTAAAAAGTTTAATGACTTTGGTGATAAAAATCCCTATGGATTTAATTCAACACAGAAAGAACATGCAAGACAATCTTTAGATGCATGGTCTGATATCGCAAATATTAAATTTACAGAAGTAGGACCAAATGTAAAATCAGATATTACCTTTGGGAATATTACTGATCCATATGGTAAATTCCAAGCTTATGCAACATTACCAAACACCCATGACTATTACGGGCGTGATGTTTCAGGCCAAGCTTGGTTTAGTGATTATTATTATGCAGGTAATACAACACCTGAATTAGGTAATTATGGTCGCTTAACTATTATCCATGAAATTGGTCATGCGCTCGGTTTAATGCATCCCGGAGATTATAACGCAGGAGAAAATGTACCAGGTTATTTAAAATCTGACTACGCTGAAGACAGTCGCCAATATACTGTTATGAGTTATTGGGATGAATATGAAACAGGCGCACACTTCCAAGGTGCTTATGCAGGCGCACCATTACTTCATGATATTTCAGCAATGCAATACCTCTATGGTGCAAATACAACAACCAGAACAGGTGATGATGTTTATGGTTTCAATTCAAACACAGGTATTGATTATTACACAGCAACAAGCAGTAACGATAAATTAATATTCTCCGTTTGGGATAGCGGTGGTAACGATACTTTTGACTTCTCAGGATATTATCAAGATCAAGTTATTGATTTACGTGAGGGTCATTTCTCTGATATTGGCGGACTACAGAAGAACGTTTCTATTGCACAAGGCGTTACAATAGAAAATGCAATCGGTGGATCAGGTAATGATATTATCTATGGAAATGATGCTGATAATATTCTCATCGGTGGTGGCGGTAACGACATACTATATGGTGGCGGTGGTCAAGATACATTATGGGGTGGTACAGGTAGCAATACCTTTGTTTATAAAGAGATCTCTGACTCTTTAGTCTCTGCTGCTGACAAGATAATGGACTTCAAATCAGGCATTGATAAGATTGATTTATCAGAATTAATCGAAAATACCTTTAGCCAAAAATTCCTTAACTTTGTTGATAATTTTACAGGTCGCTCAGGTGAAGCAACCATTAAATATGATCAAGCAACAAACTCAAGTGAACTTGCTATTAATGCTTATGGTTATGGATATAACCCTGATTTCAAAATTGACATTGTAGGATTTGTTAATTACGAAACTGACTTTATTGTTTAATTTGGCATTGAGTAGGAGAGATACATTTCTCCTACTTTTTTTATCAATACGGAGCTATTTTTATATTCTTTTATTAAAAAAAAGATAGATTTATTACTCCGTATTGATAGAAAAAATGCAGTAAATAGCAATAGACAGATAGGAATAAAATCAGGAATAACATTATGCCAGCAAACAAATACAATAATGAAATAAAAAACATTATAAAAGAGCGAAAGAAAGTATTTCTTTCCATTGGAATATTTACAGCCTTAATAAATATTTTAATGTTAGTTCCTTCCATTTATATGTTGCAAGTTTATGATCGAGTCTTACCTTCAGGTAATGAAATGACTTTATTAATGCTAACACTCATTATGTTAGCATTATTTATTTTTATGGGAGGATTAGAGTATTTAAGAAGCATTATTGTCATTAGAATGAGTAATAAACTTGATTTATCTTTAAATTCAAGAATTTACACCGCAGCATATCAAGCAAAATTGAACAAAACTCCCGGTATTAATTCCTCTTTAGCATTTAATGATTTAGTGACTATTAGGCAATTTATTACAAGTCATGCTATTTTTGCTTTTTTTGATTTACCTTGGTTCCCTATTTATCTTCTTGTTATCGCATTATTTAATCCATGGTTAGGATTATTTGCATTATGTGGTGCACTCATTTTATTTTCATTGGCAATTCTTAATGAATATTTATCTCGATCATCATTAAAAAAGGCCAATGAGTTTGCTAATCAAGCACAAGTAATACAAGGCCATCATTTTGAACATCCACAACCTATTGAAGCAATGGGAATGTTAGGTTATTTACGAAACCAATGGCAAATTGCTCATTTTAAATATCTACAAGCACAAACTCATGCAAGTGATAATGCAGCCAGTGTCAATGCAATAACAAAGGTCACCCGAATGGCACTGCAGTCTTTAATGTTAGGATTAGGCGGATGGCTAGCAATAGATAATTCGATTAGCCCAGGAATGATGATCGCAGGATCAATACTATTAGGTCGTGCTTTAGCTCCAATTGAACAAGTTATTGGTGTATGGAAAAACTGGGATAGTAGTAAAGAAGCTTATAAAAGATTAACCACATTACTAAATGCGTATCCTGAAGAAAATAAAAAAATGGCGCTACCTGCTCCTAAAGGTGAATTAACAGTCAATATTAATCAAGCTCAATATCCTCAAACGGAACGTACTCTATTAAATAATATTCATTTTTCACTAAGCCCGGGTGATGTACTTGGTATTATTGGCCCTAGTGCTTCAGGGAAATCCTCTTTAGCTAAATTTATTGTTGGCATATGGGAAGTTAAAACCGGTGCCATACGCCTTGATAATGCAGATATATATCAATGGAATAAAAGTGAAGTTGGTCAATATATTGGATACCTTCCACAAGAAATCGCCCTTTTCCCCGGTACAATTGCTGAAAATATTGCACGTTTTTCTGAGATAGATCCTCAAAAGGTCACTCAAGCTGCAATGATGGCAAATGTTCATGAGATGATTTTACGTTTTCCTGATGGGTATGAAACCGTTATTGGTGCTCATGGGGAAGGGTTATCAGGAGGACAACGACAACGTATAGCGTTAGCTCGCGCATTGTATGGAAATCCTGCTTTAGTTGTTTTAGATGAGCCGAATTCTAATTTGGATGATTTGGGTATTAAAGCTTTAATACAAGCAATTCAAACGCTTAAAAAAAATAAGAAAACCGTTATATTAATTACGCATCAAAAACAATTACTCTCAGTGACCAATAAACTCTTAGTTCTTTTCGATGGTCACACTAAATTATTTGGCTCTACAACTGCAGTTATTGCTGAGTTAAATAACTCATCAGCAATAAAGAGTACGCCAACGCCAGCAACCACACCTATTACTCAAAGTAATATTTAATATTAAGAAGATTATTATGATCACAAAAAAAAATGAAATCGATATTGTTCATGGAATTTCAGATGATCCTAGGAAATTCTTAATAATAGGATGGTCAGTTATTCTTTTAGGTCTTGCTATTTTTATTTTTTGGGCAGCTTTTGCTCCTTTAGATAAAGGCGTATCTGCTAAAGGAAATGTTTCAATTTCAGGTAATAAAAAAAGTGTTCAAGCATCTGTAGAAGGCATTATTACTGATATTCTAGTGAAGAATGGAGATAGAGTAACCGAAGGCCAAACACTTATTCAATTAAGTCCTATTCAATCAAAAGCCTTAGTAAAATCCTTATCAGAACAATATGATAATTTACTTATTACTCAACAGCGTTTATATGCTCAATTGAATGAAAAAACAGAATTCACCTTAGATCTTAATGAAGAATATTACTCTCCTTCAGAAAATTTAAATAATTTAGTACTACTTCAAAACAAATTACTTAATGAAAAGTATATTGAATTGCATAGTGAAATAAATGGCTATAAGGCTATTATTGATGGAGTTTCTAATCGTTTAATTCATTTAAAAAGATCTACACAAAATAAGCAGCATCAAATTAATAGCTTACAAAATCAAATCAAAGATTTATACACACTTGCTAATGAGGGCTATATTCCTCGTCATCGTTATCAAGAAATTGAGCGTGAACTCGCTGAAAATAATAACCATCTCAATGATACATTTGGGCAAATAAGTACATTAGAAAAACAGAAGTTGGAATATGAGCAAAAAATATTGCAACGCAATGCCAATTTTTACCAATCAGCACGTACTGAACTTAATCAAGTTCAATTACAAATAAGTGAAACAGAAAAACAACTTATCATTGAAATAGATAAACTGAAAAAAATGCAAATTACTGCCCCAATTTCAGGAATAGTAATGGATTTATCTGTTTTTACCCAAGGTGGGGTTGTAAGAACCGGTCAAACATTAATGGAAGTTGTTCCTCTAGATCACCAATTAATTATTGAGGCTCGTTTAGCCCCTCATCTTATTGATAAAGTTACCCTTGGTCTTCCTGTTGATTTAATGTTTAGTGCATTCAATCAAAATACAACACCTAAAATCCCCGGAGAGGTGACGTTAATTTCAGCGGATAGACTTCTCGATGAAAGAACGACAGAACCTTATTACCAAGTCTTTATTAATGTTAAAGATTATACGCTTCTTGAAGACAAGAAAAATAAATTAAAGGCAGGAATGCCAGTTGATGTGTTTATTAATACGGGTGACCGCTCATTACTAAATTATTTATTCAAACCTGTTTTAGATAGGCTCCATACTTCATTGACGGAAGAATAATAATGCAAATAAAAAAACTCTCTGCCATTTTATTTATATGGATGCTAAGTTTTCACGCTTTTGCCATCAGTTTGTCTGATCTCTATTTCTTAGCAATAAAAAATGATCCTACGTTTAATGCTGCGATTAAAGAACAGGTTGCGGGGAAAGAGTATGAAAACATTGGATTATCTCAATTACTTCCAAGTGTACATGTAAACTATCAAAACAACCCACGAAATTGGCAACGAAAAGTTTATCCTATTAACACGAATCAAGGTGAAATGGAACGAACCGAATATCAGAATTATCAAAGTCATTCTGTCAGTGCCATTATTAGCCAACCTCTCTTTGATTACACGGCATTTAGCGATTACAAATCATCAGTAATTAAAACATTATTATCTGACAGTCGTTATCAAGTTAAATTTTCTGAGCTTGTGATAAGGTTAGTAGATAATTATATAGAATTAGCTTATGCGCAGGATAAATTATTATTAAATCTTTCACAGCAAGAGATTTATAAAAAACAGCTAATATCAAGTCAGCGTTTATTCGAATTAGGTGAAGGAACAAAAACAGATATTTCAGAGATCCAAACACGATTATATTTAACTCAATCTCAATATACAGATATCCAGCTTGAGTTAGATAATGCTAAAAATAAACTAAGTTCAATGATTGGTACATCACTTCCTTATGCAGAGCATATAGCAAAATTAAGTAATAATAGTTTTACATTACAACCTATCACACCTAATAATTACGAGTCATGGGAAAAAGAGGCTATGCAAAGCAACCTCAATATTCAAACAGCTCGTTATGAAATGGCAATAGCAAAACAAGAAGTAGAAAAAAATAGAGGTGAATTTTTCCCAACAGTGCAACTCTATGCTTCTTATTCTAATAGCGATTCCGATAGTAATAATACCGTAAATCAGAAATATCAATCAGCGAACGTTGGTTTTTATGTCAGTTTACCTTTATTTAATGGTGGAAAAACAACAGCTTCAATGCGTCAATCTACTGCACTATATCAAATGAGTGCTTTTGAAAGAGATGCCATTATCCAGCAAATTAAACAAGAATTACGTCATCAATACCAAATATGCACAACGAGTAATATTAAATTGGATGCCTATGAGCAATCAGTTTCTTCTGCTAAATTGCAACTAGATGCAACTCAGAAAAGTTATATTGGTGGGCAAAGAACAATGGTCGATGTTCTTAATGCTGAAGAATTATTATATCGCGCTCAACAGGATTTAATTAAAGCTAAATATGATTATATTCAGGCTTGGACATTATTACATCAATATACTAATACATTGGATACTGAAAAAATAAAATTGATTGAAGGTTATTTTCAATAGAATTATTAAATTTTTTAATAAGAGATATTAATATAATTATAAAAGTCCTAGATCGCGATAGATATAGGACTTTTAATTATAAGCAACTGTTGATTACTTATTTTAGCTAGCGGGTATCATCACTTCTTTTTAGTACCGTACAACGTTAATACACGGTGAGTAAGAGCAATTGATGCTAGACCGATAAAACATTCAGCTAGGAAAATCAGCATAAATTACCCCCATTCATAAGTACATTTTGTTTGGGCGGGGGTTCTGATAAAGTAAAGTGACTTGTCATATAGTGCTTAGCTAACTCCGATTTAATGGACACATTTTAAACCTACCATTAAAACTAAAAAGAGCAAAATATATTTCTCAACAAAATCCATTTTTTGGCTTTGATCACATAAAAACAACACAAAAAATCAAATTGATGTCATTTTAAAGCTGAAACTAAATTTATTTTCTCTTTTATAACCGTCTTTTGAAAAATAAAAATAGAGTGTTAAATCAATTACTTAAAGAAAACGAATGTTAAATCACCCTGTTTTTCTACAATAGGTTTTACCTTTAACTGACTTATAACAGATAATATTTCTTTTCGCTCTGGTCGGACTAAAACAATCGCAAGCCCTTGATAGTTATTCTCTTCAATTAAGTTAACTAACTGCTTAAGATCATAATATTTATTTTGCACATCAGGATATGCCAGACCATAGGCAAGCTCCCCTTTCGTCTCTGTTAAACGAATATCAGTGCGTTTTAAACTCCATGCTAAGGACGTTCCAATCCCCACTTCATCAGTTAAAATATAAGGCTTATCTGCTAGCTCACTGTAATAGTGATTAATTGCTTTTTCAGGGGTGCTTTTGCTTTCAACTTTATGAGGAATGGCATACCCAATTACTAGACTTAATCCTATCGAGCAGAATAAAGTCAGTAAACGTGTGGGTTTAAAGAGTGAAGCAATTCCCATCACACTCCAAAATAAAAAGCCCACAATACCCAGCAGCGCTTTATATTGCTCATGTGTTTCATATAACGTAAATCGTGTAGAGAACAGCGAATAAGCAATAATAGAAACGCCTATAAGCCCAAAAATAGTATTTATGATCGCATTGATATTATGAATTTTTTCATTTTGTTTATCTTTTAGCTCTTCCATATAATGTGCAATCAATATAGAGAGTGGCACAAAACAAGGTAACATATAGGTTAATAACTTACCGCTGGAGGCAGAAAAGAATGCAAAAAACAGGAATAACCAAAACGAAAAATAAAGCGTTCCCTTTTTCAAAAAAATAGCAGATTTAAGAGCGCCAAATAAGAACCCTAACCACGGCAAAATACCCAAAACAATAATAGGTAAATAAAACCACATAGGTTGCGATCTTGCTGAATCCTTTTCAACAAAACGTTGAACGTGTTCAATCCAAAAGAAGTAGTGCCAATAATCAGGGGCTTGAAGTGCAACAGAAATCACCCAAGGGCCTGCAATAACAAGCATTGAGATAAGCGCTATTGGCGCATAACAAAGGACTTCTTTAAAACGAGATGAGCTAATTGCGGTTACAACAAAAACTAACGCAGGTAATACAACAGCAATAAAACCTTTAGTTAAAAAACCTAATCCACAGAAAATACCGACTAAAATATAAGCATTGATTTTTGACTTTCTATTTTGTGCAGATAATCCACTTAAAAAGTAATACATCGCAATAGTGACAAACATTGTCACGATAGGATCAAGAATATTGTAGGTACCAATTGCTAACACAAGAAACGAGGATAAAAAGACCACTAGTGCATTAAACGCCAAAGTACGGTTATGCCAAACTAGCATAGTGGCACGATAAACAAATAAGCCGGTTAATAAGGTTGAAGTTACAACAACAATGCGAACAGAAAAATTACCTCCGCCAAATAACCATTGTGCAATACTGTTTAGCCAATACCCCAATACTGGCTTTTCAAAATAGCGAATATCCAGCATGTAAGGTACTGACCAATTACCTGATACCAGCATTTCTCGGCTAATTTCAGCATAGCGGATCTCATCTGGTTGCCAGAGTAGTCGCGTTTCGAGAGGAATTAAATAAGTTAGAAATACAAAAATAAAAAGTAGAAACCATTTATATTTTTCTACAAAGTCAACACGCATATATTCCCCGTTAAAATAAAACAATATCACGTTATACAAACTATTCACTTAGAATAGCTATCCTATAAAAGATTCAATATTATTTATTAAATTATAATTAATTATTGTTTTTATTTATTCCCAACCAACCCAAATGACGTTTAATGGAAATTTTACTAATAAAAATCAATACGATAAAACCATCTCATTAGAAATCAAAATAATAAAAGATTAATTTTTTATTAAATAATGAACGTCTTTTTATTAAAAGATTATCTAGATAGTATTAAAACAAAACATAGAGGATAACTGTTAAATATAAACAGAAGGTAAACAAAGTATATAAATAAAAAAACCAGAAGGAACTTATTCTGGTTTCTGATTACTTTATTTAATCATATGATGATAAAAATCTTATTTACTAAACTCTTTAAAAGCGCCCATGGTGTTGGATGCATACATAACTGAAGGACCACCGCCCATATAAATAGCAACACCTAATGCTTCTGCAAGTTCTTGTTCTGTTGTGCCAAGCTCTACAAGTGTTTTTGTATGAAATCCAATACAGCCATCACAACGATTCGCAACAGCAATTGCAATAGCGATCAATTCTTTTGTTTTTGCATCTAAAGCACCTTCTTTACCACCCGCTTTTGTCGTGCTCATAAAAGCTTTCATCACTTCTGGAATATTTTGAGACAATGCCCCCATGTTACCTGCAATGTCTGTTACTATTTCTTTGTACTTGCTCATTTTTGATCCCCTATCGATATACTTATTTATATAATATAAAAATATAATATCAAATTATATAATCTAAGCAAGTCAATTTAATTTGTGGTGATCTTTTCTATTGCGATAGTTACTAAAAAAGAGGTTTAAAGTGTCTATTTTAGATGAGTGGGCTGAACGCCATATCGAAAAAGCGTTACAAAAAGGAGAACTTTCATCACTAAAAGGTGAAGGAAAACCACTGATACTTGATGATAATAGCCATGTTCCTGAGTCACTCAGAGCAAGCTATCACTTATTAAAGAATGCTGGTTTTTTACCACCTGAAATGCAAGACAGAAAAGAAGCCTTATCTCTAGCGGAAATCCTAAGTACGTTAAATGAAACGGGAATAGAAGATGAAACACTGCAAAAGCGTTTGGCATTACTTGAGCTAAAATTGCAACAAGCAGGTTTAGATACCCAATTTTTACATGCAGACTATGCCACACAATTAACAGAAAAATTGGTAAATCATAAAAAAGAAACCGAACAAAAATAATGAAATATCAAAATAGAAAAAGCCTATACATCCCTGTATAAGCTTCAATCATCGCAGAGAATTAACCTGCTGTTGGAGAGTAGTATGTTGGTGAGCCAGGCCCTACTGGTAAATTGAATACAAACACCCATAAGTAGAACAATAATGACCAACCAATTAAGAAAATAACAGAATATGGCAACATCATAGAGATCATCGTACCAATACCTGTGTCTTTCTTATATTTTGTTGCGACTGCTAATATCAAACCAAAGTAACTCATCATAGGTGTAATGATATTAGTGACAGAATCTCCTATTCGATATGCTGCTTGGATTGTCTCTGGCGCATAACCTGCAAGCATTAACATTGGTACAAAGATAGGTGCTGTCACAGCCCATTGTGCCGATGCTGAACCAATCATTAAGTTAATAAAAGCACAGATTAAAATAAAGCCTAAGAACAGTAATCCACTTGGCATATCAATACTATTAAGTAGCGCAGCACCCTTAACAGCAATGACCTGACCGATGTTTGTCCAACCAAAGAACGCAACAAACTGAGCCGCAAAGAAAATAATCACTAAATAGAGGCCAAGCGTACTCATCGAATTCGCCATAGCATCAACGATGTCTTTATCTGTACGCATTGTCTTAGCAATCCATCCGTAAACAATACCCGGTATTGCAAAGAATAAGAAAATAAAGACAACAATAGATTTTAAGAAAGGAGAATTACCAATTAACCCTGTTTCTTGGTTTCTCAATATGCCATTTTCAGGAACAACCGTTAGCGCCAAAATCACGGCCATCACAATAAATGTCCCTGTTGAAGCCCATAGTGCTTTCTTTTCTAGTGGCGTAACTTCAGCAGCATTCCTTAAATCATTTTCTTCATCATCAAGTTCGTTACCGTTATAAGGCCCTAGTTGAGGCTCAACGATTTTTTCCGTAATGAAGTAACCTAAGAAAGTAATAAGGAATGTACTGACAAACATAAAGTACCAGTTTGCTTCAGCACCAACGATATAGGTTGGATCTATAATACGCGCTGCTTGCTGTGTAATACCCGATAATAACGGATCTATCGTTCCTAAGAGCAAGTTAGCAGAATAACCGCCAGAAACACCCGCAAATGCAGCAGCAAGACCCGCTAGAGGATGCCGCCCTAATGAATGGAAGATAATTGCTGATAACGGTATCAGTACTACATAACCTAATTCAGCCGCGGTATTAGACATAATACCGGCAAATACAATTGCCAATGTAGTCATCTTGCGAGGTGCTTTCATTACCACTAAACGCATCACCGCAGATAATAAACCTGCGCGTTCAGCAATACCGACACCTAATAACGCCACCAGCACCGTACCTAAAGGCGCAAATCCAGTAAAGTTTGTGACGATATTTGCCAATATACGACGAATGCCATCCGCATCTAACAAACTAATAATATGGATATAGCCATCTTCTGCGCGTCCTTTGGCGCCTTCTGGTCGGGGATCTTGTACCGTAACACCGAAATATTCACCAACCGCCGAAGAGACAAGTAAAATAGCAATTAAAATAATAAATAAAATAACGGGATGGGGTAGCGCATTTCCTAGCCATTCCACTGTGCGTAGAAAGCGACTGCCTCCCTGTTTTTTTGTTTGCATCATTTATCCTTTTTATAAAAAAACAGAAAATGCACAGTACACAACCCTTTTTATTATGACTATCTGTTAATCCTATTTATAAATGCCTTATTTAAGATAAAACCCTGAATAAAATTGCTAAATAAAATATTTTTTACTTTAATAAACAATAAATTAAAAATAAATCATACAATTACAAATAACTTACATTAAAATTAATTTATAATATCTAAAATTAAAAAATGTGCATAAGGTAACATTTTTTAACATTATCATGATTATTTATTAACCTTTTCTGATTAAAAATGCCTTCAATTAATAGTCAGAAACGATTAAACACTCAGATAAACCTGATAGTAACGGTTGTAATTACTATAAAAGAGAAAGTAATGACGAATAAATGGTCAGAATAGGTTAAAACTTTAGATTATTTGTAACGTGAGCAACTAATTTTATAGTAGATATTGAACGTTCGAGTATACGCAGAATGAAGAGTTGATGGCCTGAGAGAAGAAAGAGAAAAATGACAAAAAAATCTTTAAAAGGACAATATCGTTGATATTTTAAAGATAAAAAGGGCAATTTATTATTGCCCTTTTTATCTATCACTTAATGAGAAAATATTTACTGATTAGAAGATAATATCTGGCGTAGTTTCCGCCATAAAATATATACACTTACTTGCATGTCTATCTTCAATTTCTTCTTCAACATGAAAACAATCTTCAAAAAACCAGTGAATGGGGGTTTTTAAATAGACCGCCAATGTCACAAGGTAACTCAAGTCTATTTTATTTAACCCGCGTTCATAACGTGAGAATTGTTGTTGGCTAATTCCCAATTTATCAGCAATGTGGCCGCCAGTATAACCAAGCTCTTTACGTTTTCTCTGTATTCTCTTGCCAACTAGCTCATTCACATTGATGTCTATAAGATCATAATCCATCATGCTTTAACCTATTCTCTCTATTATGGCAATGTTAAGATAAGTGCACCAGAACCTGAGAAGAATCCCGCCTCGACACGACCATTTGTACGCAATACAGAACTGACTGATACTGATGTTGCTCTACCTTTGGGAACAAAAATAATTGTGCCGTCTTCCCCAGGATATTCGCCCCCATTAAGGGTTCCTAAATATAAGTTTGCATATAAGCTATTATCTGAACGTAAAGGAATACGATCACTTACCATACCTGTCGCAATCACTTTTACACTCATATCTTTATTGCATGTGATATTGATATTTTTTGAACGGCGTGCATTATTTAATTCGTTCTCATTAATTTCACCATAGTCTAAATTCACAGAGCCATCAATAATTTGACAAGCTCCCACAGGAGGAGGTGCTATACCACAAGAAGAACCGGGTAATAAACGACCACTTTTAGCAATACCACTTGACTCTTCTTGGTAAAATAGCCCCACACATTCTTGAAGAAGAGAAGGATCAACACCTCTGTGTACGGCTTTGTTAGGCCCATAAGGTAACGCTAATTTAGCCAAAACGGCTTGGCGCAATTCTTCCATCGTGCGATAATTTTGTGCATTGCTTAATATCCTTTTTGTTGCTGTCCCCCCAGAACCATCAGCTTCATGCCGATGGTTAATTGTGATATAACATCTTTTCCATCCATAACATGGATTTAATGTACCAGGAGACTCAGGATCCCAACGTTGAATAATAAAGGTATAGTCAGCACCTTTTGAGCCTACAAGCTTAGATTCTGTGATATAAGAAAAAATTGCCGCCATTGATGATGTTGAAAATAACATCATCACACTAAATATAAATAATGCTGATAATCGTTTTGGGGTAGACATATTAACCTCAATCTTAAGGATTAATCATAATTCAGGTGAAATGTGGCTATTGCACTAAAACGACCTCGTTTTATTGATTCATTGGCAATAGCATTAGGTTCTGCTTGTATAAAGGCTCGAAACCTTAAAATCGAATCCCCTGAATTTAAGGCAATATTACTGGTTTCTTGATTAATCCGTAGTGGTGTACCATCTGAATTTTCTAATCCAATAGCAATACCTTCTGCTTGGCTTCCTGCACTTAAAGCAAGAAAACCTTGCCCGACCATTGCCTGATTTTCAGTACCACTAAATGTCACTCTCACTTTTTTATTAATCGAAAGATCACACTCTGATAAATGAATTTGAAATACTTGGCTATTTGTTCTTCCAGAACCAATATAAAATGTTTTATCAGGCACATTACCGAATTCCAGAGAAATAGTTTCATCACCCGGCTTAATCACACAAGGCTCATCCACTAACGTACCATAAAGCCGCATATTATTCGGTGCTGCATTGGCTGTTGCCATACTTCCTATCAATACCGTTAGCCCGTAAATAACAGGAAGCGATAATGTCTTGATTTTCATTTTCACTCTCCTATTGATATTCAGCGAGCAATGTTGCAGTGACTTCAAATGGGCCTTTTGCCAACGTGCTTCCTGGTTTTTTGACAGGTACAGCTTGAATAATCGGTGGTTTACTTGGCGATATAATGACACGTTCATTTAAAATAAAAGGTTGACCATCACGTATCATATGAATAGCTAGATTTGCCATATTGGTTTGTAGTCCCGCATCATCAAATTGACTTTTAGGGCCAATTATTGACAAGGTAAGATCCCAACCTTTTATATTTTGATCGCACTTTAATGTGTAATTCACCGGTTTTGTGTAATTAATTCCATCAATCCGATTAATCCCCACATTGTCGCCAAAAAAAACTTCGATTAAGTTATTATTTTCGATCACACAAGGTGGCGGAATTAATAATGTTCCAAATAATTTTAGATTAGGTTGTTCGTCTGCTGCATTGATTGATAATGGAGCCATTACAAGTAGAGTCATCAAACAAACATGTTTCAATTTGCTATACACAGTCTCGGCTCCTTACTGATATTCAATGCGAAGTGTCGCGATTGCCGAAAAATCACCACCGCTTAATGTTGCTGAATAATCGCGAACGGGGATTGCCTCAAGAACCGGTATATTCGGATAAGTAAAGTTTACAGTTTGTCCTAATCGCAACAATTTATTTTGATAGAGTATACGGACGCCCAACCCAGTAATATTTGTTTTTAGCGCATTACTATCAAATCCAGCACCACCACCAACAACCGAGATTTTCATCGCATTAGTCGGCATTTTTTTACATTCAACTTTATAATTAATGGGACGTTTATAGTTAGCACCATCAATACGCGTGCTCATTACTTCACCAAAATCGACCTCAACCATCTGCCCATTATTAATAACACAAGGTGGAGGAGCGATAACATAACCGGTAATATTAACAGGAACCATACCCGGTGAAACTGTCGTCGCTTTAGGTGCGAACATACTTGATGATGTATTTGCAACAGCAGCTGAACTCAGGACACCAGTAAATGCTGTCATTAATAAAATCAACACTGCTTTGCTTGTGTTTAACCGCTGTTCCATATCCATAAATAAACCTATTAATTTCCTACTGCAGTTTCTACAACCTTACAGTCGTTACCACTACAGCTAAATTTTAAACGAGGACGTCCACCGTAATCGTTGATGTAACTTAATACTGGTGAGGCACCAAATGCAGAAGCTTTTAAATTAAGATCCGCACTACTTTTTGGATCTATCATTAATGGCGTAAATCCGGCTAAGCTCTCACCTTTCAATCCTGTTAATCCATCAACAATGGTCACAAAATAAGGTGTTGGATTATTTACCTGATAGGTATCACCTTTTTTTGTTAAGGTAATTTTTTCCTGCCAAGGATTTGTTAAATCTGTCTGCGTTGCATAAATAGCTGCTGGACGATAAAAGAGTTTAATACGCGTTTGTAAAGCAATTTGTAAAACATTCGGTTTATCGCTACGTGGTGGAATTTCACGTAAGTTAAAATAGAACACACTTTCTCTATCTTGAGGTAATTTAGCGACATCAGGTAAGCCTTGTATTTTTATTTGGCTTTTATCACCTGGTTCAATTCGCTGAATAGGTGGCAGAACGATTAATGGACTTTCCACTTTTTGCCCATTGATATCTTCCATCCAACCTTGTGCTAAATAAGGGAGATCTTTATTTTGATTACTAACATTCAGGCTGACAGATTTATCAGCTCCATTAAAAATGACACGAGTTCTATCCAATGCAATCGCAGCAATGGCTTGTTGAGTGAATACCATGCCAGTTAATAATGTGGTTGCTACAATGAATGAGCGCTTTAATAACATCATCTTTAATTACTCTTTTGTTTATAAAATCGTTTAATTTTTCCCTTCTCAACCTTCTGTTTTAACAAGCTGTGGTTGAAATGGTGATTCGGTTCTCTCTTCTGCTGGAGAAGATGTTGATGGAGTGGCTCCACAAGTTAATAATAGTGAAGAAATAAAATAACCTTCATCTAATTTAGGGACTTGTACTGTGCACTGTTTTTTACCACTCCAACGTACGTCTAAAATATCACCTGAATTTATTCCACTAAGATAAACATTACCGCTATCATTCACGATCCCCAATTCACGCCCTTTCGTAGTGGTAATGCTTGCTCCAAATGGTGGATAAGTACCGTCTTTCAAACGTACAATTGCCATCGCTTTTTGCCCTGCAATAACGTCAAATTCACGGTAACCAATAGCCCCTTCAGTTAGGGTTAATTGTTGTATTGAACGTACCGCATCGACATCATCAGGTAATTTATCTAAATCGATTGTTGCACTGTTACGATAATAGTTATTAATATCTGGAAGCACCGCTTTACCAAAGGCATTGGTGTAGCTTACCGCTCCTAAACTTCTCACTGGTACTCCAGAAACACCATTAGTATCAACTAATAGGCGCGCCGCGCCTGGCATTGCCGTACGGTGGAATGCGCCACCTTTTGGTGTCAACGTTGCGCCACCTTGGAATGAAAGTGATGCAGATGTATTTTCACCTTGAATATGGCTTGCACTTGCAGTGACTAATGCAGTATCACCATAACGGGTATAATAGGCGTCAGCTGAAGGACGACCACGGCTACTTAAACCGGCACCTAAACGATAGTTATTATTGTCATCAAGGCGGTCGAAATAACTTACGTTATGTGAATTACCGTGTTTATTAATCACAGTGTTATAGCTAATTGTCGCTTTATCACTCCACGGCATACTGACATTCAGATAAACACCATCATCATTAGTGCCGTTAAATTTGTTGCGATACGCTGATAAGTTAAAGTTAATATTTTTGAACCTACCAATATCCATAAATTTAGATAATGATAAGTTGTAATAATCGTTATTAGGCTTATTCCAATAAGTTTGGTGGTTATAGTTAAGATAGGCACTCATTCCCCAATCAGGGAATTGCTTACTTAATGTGACGGTATAAAGCTCTTTATTATTATCACGATTGTTATCGCGATAACGACGATCTAAATACTGCTCCATACTCATAAAGTCACGTTCAGAGAAGCGATAACCGGCGAAAGTTACCTGACCATTAATTGCTTCAAAACGTTTAGAGTAGCTGACCCGATAAGAACCACCATGATAGTTCTTACCATCATTAGGAATTTTTGCCCATGAATGGGTGGCATCAAAAGAAATTGCACCTAATGCCATCAAATCTCGACCAATACCTAAAGAAACAGAATTATAGTCGCCTGCAACTAATGAACCACCATAGAGAGACCAACCATTTGTTATCCCCCATGAAAACTCACCCATTGCAAAAACAGGTCCTTCCGTTTTATGGTCCATATCAGAAGGTTTACCCGCTGATAATTTATATTGCACTCGACCAGGTCGTGTTAAGTAAGGAATACTTGCGGTATCCATTTGATATTCTTGTACTGAGCCATCTTGCTCTTCTACTCGAATATCAAGCTTACCACTCACTGCATCATTAAGATTTTGAATACGGAATGGACCTGGCGCGACCTGAGTTTCATAGATCACTCGGCCTTGCTGACTAATGGTTACTTTTGCATTAGATTTTGCCACACCCGTTACTTCAGGAGCATAACCGCGTAAGTTGGGTGGTAACATCTGGTCATCAGTCAGTAAACTGATACCTGTAAAACGGAAATTATCAAAAACATCAGAGCGTGAGTAAGTTTCACCCATAACAAGGCGAGCGCCCAATTGAGTGATTGCTCTATAAAGATAATATTGGCTCCAATCCCAATCATTTTCTGAACTACTGTTAACGCCTGTTGTATGTTGATAGCTTGCTTGCCAATCAGCACGAAAACGCCAAACACCTAAGTTTGCACCCGCAGTACCGCTCCCCGTTACTTGTTGTGTTTGCTTACCGTTTGCAGGATCATTGACGTTAGCATTGACGTTATAGTCAAAAATAAGACCTGAAATACCCTCATCCCAACGAGAAGGTGGATCCCAGTCTTCAGTTGAATACTCAACATAAGCTTGAGGAATGGTGACAATAAAGCTACCCGCACCTAAGTTAGTGCTTGTTGTCATACCTGGTAATGAAGACTCATCAAGACACGCGTCGCCATCCTTCCAAGTCACCGCTTTAATCCACTCAGGTTTCAGCGTAAATTGATTGACCAAATCACGAGGAATACAAGGAATACTCGCTTTAGGATCATTTTCGGGAACAATATAATTAATAGTATAGAGATCAGGTAATTCATTATTATTAACTTTAACAATGAACTCATATCTTCCTGGCATAATATAGCCAGCACGAGAGAAGTCAGATAAATCAATATTTTGTTTATCTTTAAGATCAAGAATATCAGAGTTAAACTCGATATCACTAGTAGCAAACACCACATTAGAAGCACTTGCCATACCAGCAATAATTAAATAGATCAGTGCCGCAACAGGTCGAATAGTATGCTGATTACTCTTTTTTTCTGCTTTTCGTGAAGCAGTTTTGAATGATTTAGCCATAAATAATCCAACCAATCCATTTAATAATATTCGAGTTTAAAACGCAGGGTTGCTTGGTAATTACCTGCTCGTGGAATTTCGTTATTTTTGACGAGCCTTGCTTGATATAGCAAAGACAACGATTTTGTATCAATATCCACAGGAGGTAGAGGTTTCCCTGGTATTGCCAATCTTCCATAACGGTCAGCAATAGCTAACGAAACACCTTTCGCGTCACCAAAAAGTTGGAATAATCCGTTCTGTGCGGGGCCTTCAAAAGTAGCAATAAAACGAGGACGCTCAGCTTGCATACCTTTTTGGTCAACAAGAGAACATTCTGTTAATCGAATAGAGAAATATTCAATAGGTCCTTGGCCTTCGACAGCTAAGGTTGGAATAGACACGGTACTTAAAGAAATAACTTGCTCTCGGCTTCCTGCTGAGATAGTACATGTTGGTTCTAAAATAGAACCTTGTAAACTAACCACGCCGAATCGCTGATGTGATTTTACATCTTGTTTTATGTCGGTCACTGCCATTACAGGTTTAACTAATAATCCTGTCGCAACAAGTAATAATAGTGGCACCATTTTGCGATTCATTGCGCTCTACTCCATAAAATAAACCATAAAAAAATAATGCTGGAATGAAGCCCTATACATCCTTATACAGGGCTTAAAAGAACATCTATTATTGGTAAGTTAATGCGAAAGTAGCGATCGCAGTAAAGTCACCTGGTACAGCTGCATCTGTTGCAGAACCTTTTAAGTAAGCAGCAAAGTTCAGATCATTTGAACCATCACGAATAGTTTGAGCTTTTGTTGGTTCACCTAATTTAATTTGTGTACCACCTGCATCAGTAATAACAACTGCTGCATTTTTCGCTAAACCTTCAATACCTAAAGAGCCAGGCAGGATAGCTGCTGCTTCAGCACCAGTGAAAGTAGTTTGAACTGTTTTATAAGTTTCAGTAGAGCATTGCAGTAATTTGATTTTGAAAGTGTTAGAAACGCTACGACCACCATCTTTCAGAGCATTTGCTGAAACTTGTCCTAATGGAACACGTTGGTCACCAGAGTTAGGATCAATTGAACATGGAGCATCAATGATTGAACCCCAAAATTCTACAGTACCATGACCTTGATCAGCCGCGAATGCAGAACCAGCAGCAACAGTTAAGCCTAAACCTAAAACTAAACCTAATTTATTTAATTTCATCTTTATGTTTCCTGAAAATATAAGAACGAAGATATTTAAAATAATAAAATTCAATATAAGCAAACTGCTTAAATGAATGTCATACTAAATAGAGTTTCTATATTTTGATAAATTTCGCCTAATCAATTTCATATTTAATAATGAAATTAGATAAAGGAAACATATCAAGTTGGATATATTATTCTCTTCGATTCTTATTAAGTCAAACCACCCCAACTTTATTAAATTCATTTTTATTAATTTACTGATATTAAGTGTATTTTTTACATTTTCATACAAAATATTACTTTTCGAAAACGCCCCGAATGGAATTTAAAACCAATAAATTACTCTTAAAAAGAGATATATGAGATTTAAATACTGACATTTCAAAATTTAAAGTTAAAAGATCTGATTATCTTTTTATGAATAAGAGTATTTGTCAATTAAATAACATTTTATTATTTACTTACTTTAACCTTACATAACCTAAATTTTACATATTGAAACAAATCAAGCCTAATGCATTGATTTACCAGAAGATCAAAATAATGAATTTGTTAATTGATTTATTATCATTATTTACTCTCGGGCAGAAATCACACTAATAATAATCTTATAATGATAATCTTAAATTGAATTAAATATTGAACTATCAGTCTCAATAATAGATAAGACATTGTATTTTATATATAAATTAATAATTACATCCTTTTATAATTACGGATATTTATAATAAACAATACAAAAAGAGTAAAAACATTATAAAGCATTGATTTATAATTAATTATACAAATAATATAATCGAGAATAGAGTGTTTTGATAATAATTTAACACTTGGATGTGAGTATTTACACTTAGGAAATTAAGGTCAGAAAGTGAGTTTTTTGTACAATTTGCATTTTTTGATTAAGAACACTTCCATATGTTAACTAACTGATAATTCAAAAAAGAAATTCGTGTAATGCCTATTTTTTCTTCAAAAAAAACCAGAAATTTAATCATTTGATTGAGAATGGTTACTCCTTTTTTGGGTAAAAATTTTAATGTATTTATTAAGAGCTAGCTCAAACATTTAAATTATTTATTTATTAGATTATTGACTATTTTACGTATTGCTACTAATTTCATTATTAGCTTATTCATATTATTGCCTTCCCATAGAATCCACATGTTTTTATCCAAAAAGAAACACCATTAAATACATTTTATTTACATTTAATATATATATATTTAACACTACTCATTTAGTGCGTATATATATTAGTCGTTATTACTTGTTTTTTAATCATCAAATCTTTTTCAATAAGAATATTGGAGTTTTTTATCTTTACGATAAATCAGGAATAGTTTTATATTATCTGAATAAATTTAACTCATTTTTGAATGAGTTAATTAATCAAAATAAGTAAGTTTTAAGGTATATATTAGAAATAATCTTTTATCGATTAAATAATAACAAGTTAAGAATTTAAATAAAAATAGAGAATTTCATTAATATTATTTAATTATTCGACCAACCACCTCTTAATAAGAATATCATTATTAGAAGGTCTTTATTTAATGAATTAAGTTAGCTTTATTTATCTTTTTCATGATGTAATAAAAAAAGACATGTTTAACCTAATAGAAATGCACTTTTTTTAAAACACTCTCTTTAAGAGTATTCTTAACATACATTTTTAGCAAAATGCGTGTCTTAGATAATTATTATCGTCATAAAATGACAGTTTTACTTTTATGGCTAATTTTCATCTCTTATAAAAGAGTAAAAATTGATTATCAATACCTTCCTTTTTTACAGATAGCACGATCAATAACTCAAATTTGACTAACCGTATTTAGTACTTTTTAGCATAAAAAAAGGGCAGGGTTTCCCCTGCCTTACCAATTTGGTAATCAATCAAAGAAAAAGCATACGCTCTAAAACACCAAGTTAAAGTATCCTTTCGCGATATGCATTAATACAAAAAAACGTCAGGCATGGTTTCAGCCATGATGTTACTTCGTTTATCGATACGCAGACTTTCAGATGAAGATTTCGTGGTAAAGCAGTCTTCAAAAAACCAATAAATAGGCGTATTTAAAAAATTAGCCAACAAAACGAGATAACTGAGGTCTATTTTATTCATTCCTCGCTCATAACGAGAAAATTGCTGTTGGCTAACACCAATTTTTTCAGCAATTTGCATACCGGTGTAACCTAATTCTTTACGTTTTTTCTGAATTCTTTTGCCAACTAACGCATTAACATCAATATCTGTAAAATCGTAATTCATCATAATATTCACCCATTATCATGATTAAGGCATCGTTAAAATAATTGAACCTGAACCAGAGAAATAGCCCGGTGCAACGCGACCATTGGTATGTAAAACTGATTTAACCTCTACAGGTATGGTTCCATTTGCAGGAACATCAATTACAGTACCTTTTTCACCAGGATAATTATCAAGAAACAAATCGGCATAAAGACTATTATCAGGTCGCAGTGGTACTCGGCCACTGTCTGAGCCTGATGCGATAACTAGAACTTTCATTGCCAAGTTACAAGTGACATTAATATTTTGAGCACGTGTTGCATTTTCTAAACTCACTTCATCAATATCGCCATAATTTAGGTTTACAGCGCCTTCTGTTATTTTGCAGGCACCTACTGGTGGTGGCGCAATACCACATAGTGATCCTGGTAATAAACGCCCATTTGGAGACCAACCTCCTTCCTTAGATTCATAAAATAACCCGACACATTCTTGGTTTGAGGTAAGTGGATCACCAACATGTCGAGCAGTGCCTTGTATTGGAAAACTTTCCATTCGCATTACCGCATCACGAACGCCAGCTAAATAACGCTCTTTTTCAACACGGACAATACTTCTTACCGCAGATCCTGGAGAACCATTAGCATCATGTTTATGGTTAATGGTTATCCAGCATTTACTCCAACCATAACAAGGATTTGGGGTGTAAGGATCTTCAGGATCCCAGCGTTGAATAACATAGGTATAGGTTGCATTTGCTGGTGTTCCAGTTGATTCGGTTATATAAGAAAAGATGGATGCCATCGCAGGTGCCGAAAACAGCAAACCGATTGCAATACATAAAGCCGGAAATCGCTTTAATATGGACATAAAAAACCTCAACCCTAATAATTAGTCATAATTCAAATGAAATGTGGCTATTGCACTAAATGGGCCGCGTTTAATGGACTGGTTAGCAATCGCATCCGGCTCCCCTTGAATAAAGGCATAAAAATTTAAAATTGTGTCATCCGCACTTAATGACATTTTGTCTGTTTCTTTATTAACAGGTAGCGCATTTCCATTTTCAGATTCCAGTCCAACAGCAATACCCGCGGCTTGACTGCTTGGGCTTATTGCTAAAAAACCTTGTCCTGCCATGGCTTGATTTTCATCACCTTTAAAGGTGATTTTGACGCTTTTACCAATCGTTAAGTCACATTCAGACAAGCGTATTTGAAACAACTTGCTTGGTGTTCTTTGATACGCATAAAGGTTTTTGTCCGGAATATTGCCAAAATCTAACTCAACAGTTTCGTCTCCGGGCTTTATGGTGCAAGGCTCGTCAACTAATATGCCGTGAAAACGCATATTGTCTGGTGCAGAGAGAGCGGTTGATGTTAATCCCATAAATGTGGCCAGACTCAATACGAACGGGATCGATAATCTTGCTATATTCATCAATACGCTCCTATTGGTATTCAGCAAGCAATGTTGCTGAAACTTCAAATGCACCTTCAGGCAAAGTGCTACCCGGTCTTTTAACAGGTACTGCTTGGATCACAGGTGGATTATCGGGTGATATCGCAATACGCTCGTTCAATTTAAAAGGCTTACCATCTTGCGTGAGATGAATACCTAAATCTGGAATATTGGTTTGTAGCGCAGCTTCATCAAACTGAGTTTTAGGACCAATAATAGAAAGCCCTAAATCCCAACCTTTTAAATTTGGATCACAGACCAATCGATAATTCACGGATTCGGTGTAGTTAATGCCATCTACTTTATGAATACCTACGTTGTGCCCAAAATAGACATCAATCAGTTCGTTGTTACTGATGACACAAGGTGGTGGCACTAATAAAGTGCCAAACAATTTCATATTAGGTGCGTCTGCACTTATGGCAGAATAAGAATTCAGTAATGCAATCAGACATATGTACTTTAATTTATTCATCTTCTGACCCCTTACTGATAATCCACATGCAGTGTGCCACTTGCGACAAAATCACCACCCACTAAGGCTTCATTCTGATCACGAACAGGAATGGCTTCTAATTCAGGTAAGTTGGGATAGGTAAAATTCACCGCCTTACCTAAATCTAATAAGCTCCCCTTATACAGAATACGTACCCCTAATCCTGTAATATTTGTTTGTAACGCATTTGAATCGAATCCTGTTGCGCTACCCGTAACATAGACTTTCATGGCATTAGTTGGCATTTTTTGGCAAGTCGCGGTGTAGTGGATAGGCTCTTTATAGCGAACGCCATCAATACGCGTACTCATCACCTCACCAAAATTAACTTCGATCATTTTGCCGTCATTAATGAGGCAAGGTGGTGGTGCAATGACATTTCCTGAAATATTGATATAAACAATTCCAGGAATAACGGCTTTCACCGCTCTCGCGGATGAATTCGCAACAGCAGTAAAACTTAGGCCTCCAGTAAACGTTGCCAAAATAAGAATCAACACTGCTTTGCTTGGGCTAAACCGCTGTTCCATTTTCATAAAATAGACCTATTTATTTTCCTGCTGATGTTTCTGCGACTTTGCATTCATTGCCATTACAGGTGAACTTCATCTGAGGACGTCCGCCGTAATCATTGATATAGCTAAGTACAGGTGATGCGCCAAACGCCGAAGTAGGCAGATTTATCGTTCCTGTACTTTTAGGCGCTATCATCAGTGGCTCAAAGCCATCAAGACTTTTTCCTTGTAACCCTGTTAGGCCATCCACTAATGTCACGTAATAAGGTGTTGGATTATTCACTTCATAACGATCACCTTTCTTTATTAAGGTAATTTTTTCCTGCCAAGGATGAGTGAGATCCGTTTGTGTGGCATAGATTGATGCTGGGCGATAAAACAACTTAATTCGTGTTTGTAATGCAATTTGCAATACATTAGGTTTATCACTACGAGGTGGAATTTCACGCAAGTTAAAATAGAAAACGCTTTCTCTATCTTGTGGTAACTTGGCAATATCCGGCAATGACTGCACCTTTACTTGGCTTTTATCACCCGGCTCAATACGCTGAATTGGAGGTAAAACTAATAATGGGCTGTCAATACGTTCTCCATTTTCATTTTCCATCCAGCCCTGAGCCAAGTAAGGGAGCTCTTTGTTTTGATTGCTGACATTTAAGCTAATAGATTTATCTGCACCATTAAAAATGACACGCGTTCTATCTAAAGCAATCGCAGCAAGGGCTTGACTAGTAAAGACCATTCCAGTCAATAAAGTGGTTGTTACAATGAATAAGCGCTTTGATAACATCATTTTGAATTACTCTTTTTGTCTGAAATTATTTTTATCTTTCCCTTCTTTCCTAACCTTATTGTGTAATCAGTTGAGGTTTAGGTAAGGGCTCTGTTCTTTGATTGATTGTCGAAGGTGTTGCGTCTCCATCACTACAAGTCAGTAATAAAGAAGACATAAATAATCCTTCAACTAATGTTGGAATACGAACTTTACACTGCTCTTGACCATTCCAACGCACACTCAATACATCATCACTATTAATCCCCGTCAGATAGACATTCCCACCATCATTGACAATACCGAGTTCACGCCCTTTCTCAGTTGTGACACTGGCACCAAATGGGGGATAAGTTCCGTCTTGTAAGCGAATGACAGCCATGGCTTTTTGTCCCGAAACCACATCAAAGTGACGGTAGCCAATTGCACCTTCTGTTAGTGTTAATTGTTGAATTGAGCGTAATGCTTCAGCATTATCTGGCATCTTATCAAGGTCGATACTGGCACTACTGCGATAATAATCGTTGATATCAGGTAGTACTGCTTTACCAAAAGCATTGGTGTGCGTAATCGCGCCAATGCTTTTTACTGGTATATTAGAAACACCATCTGTATCAATTAGTAAACGAGTACTACCAGTACGACTTGTGCGGTGTAATGCACCACCTTTTGGTGTTAATGTAGCCCCACCTTGTAGAGATAATGTAGCTGATGTGTATTCGTCATTAATATGACTCGCACTGGCAGTGATCAATGCTGCATCAGCATAATGCATGAGGTAAGCATCTGCAGATGGCTTACCGTTACTACTTAAACCTGCCCCAACACGATAACTACTATTGTTATCAATACGATCGTAATAACTGACATTATGTGAATTACCGTGTTTATTAATCACAGTGTTGTAGCTAATGGTCGCGCGATCGCTCCAAGGCATACTGACATTCATATAAATGCCATTATCATTGTTACCATTAAATTTATTGCGAAACGCCGACAGACTGAGATTGATATTTTTAAAGCTACCAATATCCATCGTTTTAGCTAACGACAGGTTGTAGTTATCGTTATTAGGTTTATTCCAATAGGTTTGATGACTGTAGTTTAAGTAAGCGCTTAATCCCCATTCAGGGAACTGCTTACTAAACATAATGGTATAAAGCTCTTTATTGTTATCTTCTTCACCACCATGATAACGACGATCTAAATATTGATTCATACTCATAAAGTCACGTTCGGAGAATCGATAACCTGCGAATGTCACTTGGCTATTGATTTGTTCAAATCGTTTTGAGTAACTTAGGCGATAGGAACCACCGTGATAACGCTTATTATCACTTGGAATTTTGGCCCAAGAATGCGTCGCATCGAAAGAGATAGCACCTAGCACCATCAGATCACGACCAATACCAGCAGAAACAGAGTTATAATCACCCGATATTAATGAACCACCATAAAGTGACCAACCGTTGCTGATCCCCCATGAAAATTCCCCCATACCAAAAATAGGGCCTTCGGTATTACGGTTCATATCCGACGGTTTACCCGCAGATAATTTATATTGCACTCGACCCGGACGTGTTAAATAAGGAATACTTGCCGTATCCATTTGGAATTCTTGAACAGATCCATCTTGCTCTTCAACACGTACATCTAATTTACCACTCACTGCATCATTGATGTCTTGAATACGAAACGGCCCGGGAGCAACCTGAGTTTCATAGATCACACGACCTTGCTGGCTAATCGTTACTTTCGCATTCGTTTTTGCTACTCCCGTTACTTCAGGGGCATATCCTCTTAAGTTAGGTGGTAGCATATTGTCATCCGTAGACAAATTAACCCCGGTAAAACGGAAGTTATCGAAAATGTCAGAGCGTGAGTAAGTCTCCCCCATTACAAGGCGAGCCCCTAATTGCGTGATCGCTCTATAAAGATAAAGCTGGTTCCATTTCCAACTATTTTCAGTGCTATCAGGAATACCTGTTGTATGCTGATAACTCGCTTGCCAATCAGCACGGAAACGCCAAACACCAAGGTTTGCTCCCACGGTTCCTAAGCCAGTTACTTGCTGACGTTGCTTCCCTTTAGCGGGATCTGTCACGTTAGCATTGACGTTATAGTCGAAAAGTACCCCTGAGATACCATGATCCCAACGAGAGGGTGGATCCCAGTTTGGTGCTGAGTATTCAAGATAGGCTTGAGGAATAGTAAGAATAAGATTGCCATTTCCCAGGCTTGCACTTACCGTCATACCTGGAATAGAAGAGATATCAAGACAACTTCCATTATCTTGATATTTAACTTTTTCAACCCATTCAGGTTTGAGCCCTATTTGATTGACCAATTCTTGCGGTAAACAAGCCTCACTACCTTTAGGATCATTGGCTGGCACAACATAGTTAATGTTGTAGAGTTCTGGGAGTTCATTATTATTCACACGAACAACAAATTCATATCGGCCAGGCATAATATACCCAGCGCGAGAAAAATCTGATAAGTCGATATTTTGCTTATCTTTTAAATCTAAAATATCGGCATTAAATTCAATATCACTATTTGCTAAAGCTGAACTTGAAATACTAGAAGCGCCAGTAAGAATTAAATAGATCAGTACAGCAACAGGCCGAATAGTATGTTGTTTTTTCTTTTTTTCCGTCCCTAAACAAACGGTTTTGAATGTTCTAACCATAAGTTATCCAACCCGATCCATTTAATAGTATTCCAGCTTAAATCGCAGCGTTGTTCGGTAATTTCCAGCTTTTGGTATATCGTTATTTTTGACTATTCGCGCTTGGTAAAGTAACGCCATCGATTTGGAGTCAATACCAACCGGGGGTAATGGCTTCCCAGGGATTGCTCGTCTGCCATAACGATCGGCAATGGCTAATGACGCACCTCTCGCCTCACCAGAAAGTGCAAAATTCCCATTCCCGTTAGAGGGACCTTCAAACGTCGCAATAAAACGAGGGTTGTCCGCTTCCTGACCTTTTTGTTCAATTAGCGTACATTCCGTTAATCTGATAGAAAAATACTCAATAGGTCCTTGCCCTTCAGTCACCAGCATCGGAATAGAAACCATTGTCAGTGGAATAACTTGTTCACCACTCCCAGCTGCAATCGTGCATGATGGTTCTAAAATCGAGCCTGAAAGATTAAGTGCCCCAAATCGCTGATGCATGTTTTTATCTTGTTTTACATCACTTGCTACTGCTGTTGTTGTCAGTAAGCTGGCAATAAGGCATAGCCATAGTGGTGTCATCTTGCGATTCATATTTTTCTCCGTAAGAAAAAAATCGTTAAAAATAGACACAAGAAAAAAGCCCTGTACATCCCTGTACAGAACTTATTTTTTCTTACTGATAAGTCAGTGCGAAAGTTGCGATTGCAGTGAAGTCACCAGGAACAGCAGCTTCTGCAGAAGAACCTTGTAAGTAAGCAGCAAAGTTCAGATCGTTATTACCATCACGTAATGTTTGAGCAGCGCTTGGTGTACCTAATTTGATTTGTTTACCACCCGCATCAGTGATAACAACAGCAGCATTTTTAGCGATACCTTCAATACCTAAAGAACCAGCTAAGATGTCTGCATCTTCTGAACCAGTGAAGGTTGTTTGAACAGTTTTATAAGTTTCTGTTGTGCAATTCTCTAAAGAAATTTTAAAATCGCGAGAATTACTACGGCCACCATCTTTTAATGCAGCAGTAGAAATTTGACCTAATGGAACAGTTTGATTTTCTGTATCTGGAGTAATTGAACAAGGAGCATCAATAATTGAACCAACAAATTTAACTGTACCATGACCTTGATCTTTTACTGGATCAGCAGCAAATGTAGAACCCGCAGCAACAGATAAACCTAAGCCAAGAACTAACGCTAATTTATTTAATTTCATCTTTTTGTTTCCTAAAATATAAAGGACGAAGACATTAAAAATAATAAATTCATTAGGATTAAATTATTCCTAATTGAATGACTCATTATTGAGTTTTTGAATTTTGGTATACTGATGCCTGTCCAAAACGAAATTAAATCTCGTTAGAAACAAAACAAAATACACCAAATTGTTTTGTTAAAAATTTTCATCTCGAAATCAAACACATTTAGATAATCTAACTTTAAATATCAGAAAAAGAGTTTATAATTCTAAGTGCAATTACTATAATTTGTGAAAAAAGTAAAAAAATTTATTTCTAGATTTTAAACAAAGTAACTAATCATATTTGATTTTTGAAATAATGATAAATATCAATATGTTAAATAAATGATGATATGTGATGAACATTAAATTTGACTTAAGTGAGAAGCCAGAGAATAATAGTAAACAATTTGGTGTATTCTGTTTATTTCTCTAAAGATGGCCGAATTCCTATCTATATTCATTTTTCGCTTTGTCAATCAATCACTTTCATTTTCTAAAAATAAATAAACTTTCAATAAACTTGTTTAAAATTAACAAGTAAAAGTGCAAGCATAAAAAAAACACAACTCTTTATTGATACATATTACTTGTTATAGTTATGTATCAATTGACTTTTGTTCCTTGTTATCTCATTGAAAAGGTTATGAAAATGAAGCAACGTAAGTTTCTTACACGTTTTGAGATCAACTCTATTTTGAAGCAAGCAAAAGAAGGACGGTACCCAGAAAGAGATTACTGTATGTTTTTAATGTGTTTTTTACATGGATTTCGTGTTAGTGAGCTATGCAGACTAACCTTAAGCGATATTGATTTGGAAAGTAGGATACTCTATGTCAGGCGCTTAAAAGGAGGTTTATCAACAACACAACCTATTATAGAAGAGGAATATGATGCGTTAGTTAACTGGTTGAAAAAACGGGAAACATGGAGAGAATCGGATTCTGAATGGGTCTTTTTATCTCAAAAAACAGGCCCAATTTCACGTCAACAAGTTTATGGATTACTTCGTCGTTTAGGTAAGGAAGCTAATGTATCCATTGCCCCTCATCCGCATATGCTTCGCCATGCCTGCGGCTATGCTTTGGCCGATTTAGGTAGAGATACGCGCTTAATTCAGGATTACTTGGGACATCGTAATATTTCACATACTGTTATCTATACTGCAAGTAATTCAAAACGCTTTGTTCACATTTGGGATATAAGAAATTAACATCTGGTTTTTAATTAATATACTTACTGAGAATTAATACACTAAATAGAGTAGGCTATACTTTTTCAATAAGAATAAAGTTAATTTCAATCTAATTAAGAAAATTAGGAAATGTTTTATATTAAATAAATAATCGCTATTACTGGTATTAATAATTTATTAATAATCGTTTTCTAATTAAAGAATAATTTAATAAAGATATTCTTTTTTTGATTATCTTTATTGGAAAACTGTAAGTTTAATATCAATCTTTATTTATAAAAAATATTAAACATTCTTTGTTTGATTTTTAATCAGAAAATAAGGACCTTATTCAAAGAAAATTTCTATTCTTAAAAATTTTATTCATTTGCATTCCATGCACACGCTGTAATATCTCACTATCCCCTACGTTACTGTTAGGGGATAGTTATGAATTATCTTAAAAAAACACCATTATCCTTTTACACAAACAACCTGTCGTAGTGTATGAACAACCTCAACAAGCGATAACTGAGCCTTCATAACAGCATCAATATCCTTATAAGCCATTGGAATTTCATCAATCACATCTTCATCTTTTCGACATTCCACATGCGCTGTAGCTCGAATTTGGTCTTCAACACTAAAGGCTTTTTTTGCTGCGGTTCGACTCATTACGCGTCCTGCACCATGGCTACATGAACAGAAACTTTCGGCATTTCCCTTACCTCTAACAATAAAGCTCTTCGCTCCCATTGAACCCGGAATGATCCCCATTTCACCTTTTTGAGCAGAAACAGCCCCTTTTCGAGTCACCAGAACCTCTTCACCAAAGTGCATTTCTTTTTGCACATAGTTATGGTGGCAGTTCACTGCCTGTTGTTGAGTCGTAAAAGGTTTAGTTATTTCTGTTGATAATGCCGCCAACACACGTTCCATCATAATTTCACGGTTATGTCGAGCAAAATCCTGTGCCCATTCTACGGCTTCTATATAGTCATCATAGAAAAGCGTTCCTTCTTTTAAGTACGCTAAATTTTTGTCTGGCAAGTTAGCGATATGTTCTCTCATGTCTTCTTGTGCCATTTGTATAAATAATGTACCGATAGCATTACCCACACCACGAGATCCACTATGTAGCATTACCCAAACATTATCTGCTTCATCAAGGCACAACTCGATAAAGTGGTTTCCTGTTCCTAATGTACCTAGGTGACGATAGTTATTCGTATTTCGTAAACGCGGATACTTATCAGTTAAAACCTTAAAACGCCCTTCAAGTTGTTGCCAATGTTGATCAACAAGTTTAGGTGGGTTCTTCCATGAACCCCGATCGTTCCCTGACTGATAACTTGTTCGTCCATGAGGTACTGCTCTTTCTATTGCCGTTCTTATGGCAAATAAGTTATCTGGCAGATCATTTGCGTGTAATGATGTTTTTACCGCAATCATTCCACATCCAATATCCACACCAACAGCAGCCGGAATAATCGCACCTTTTGTTGGGATAACACTTCCTATTGTTGAACCTTTCCCTAAGTGAACATCGGGCATTACTGCCATATGTTTAAAAATAAAAGGCATCTTGGCGGTATTGATAAGTTGCTTTAGAGCATCTGCTTCAACAGGTACACCATTTGTCCACATTTTGATTTCAGCAGTCCCTGCTTCTTTTACTATTTGATGATCCAATATCATGCCTGTGCTCCTTTAATTTGTACTAGCCCGTTTAATACTTGGTCTAAACCACCATAAACGGAAATCTTATCAATACGTTCTGCAATACGTTCTACGGTTTCTAGCTCTTTTAATCGTAGAGCTACTGGATTGTTTTCCATCACTTTTGCCGTATTTAATAAAGAACGTGTCGCGGATGTCTCTTCTCTTCGACGTATAACATTAGCCTGAGCTGATTTTTCAGCCTCAACCACCTGCGCTAAAATCGTTTTCATTTCACCCGGTAAAACAATGTCTTTTACCCCTAATGAAGCTACTTCAATGCCATATCCTTTAGTCACTTCCCTGATTTTTTCACTCACTAAACTGTCAATCAGTGTTTTATTTTCTAATAATTCATCCAATGTTCTTGTTCCTACGGCTTCACGTAACGCAAACTGCAACTCTTTATATAAGAACTCAAGAGGTGAACTCAGTAGTTGATACGCAGAAAGCACATCGTAATAACGCCAATTCGCTGACAGATTAATGCGTAAGGTCACTTTATCTTTTGTTAAGATCTCTTGACCACTTACATCGAGTGTTTGCAAGCGCATATCAACGACTTCAACATCAACTTTGTGCTGATAACGCCAATAGCCTTTTAATCCAGGTGGTAATAGTGATTGAGTTTCACCATTAACACGGATAATGCCAGCATGCCATGTCGGAATATCCACACTTAATACACCTTCACTGCCTTTTATCGTCTGGTTACGTAATTTTGGATACTGTAATTTTTTAACCAAAGTTGGCGAAACTTCCAATTCATTTGCTGACAACACTTCCATTGAGCGCTGTGCATAATTCCAATAGAGGCGGCGAGTACTCGGCGATAAGATCTCTTTGAGAGAGCCATTTTCATAAAGTAAGCCAATCTCTTCATCAGATAGCACAATATCAAAACAATATTCACTCACCCATTCTGGATGATATTGGCGTAAAAATTCAGCTTTTTCCCTTTCAATTGCAGGGCCGTTCAATTCCACCAGCTCAACACTTAATTGACGGCGAAGATCGAAAAATTTATGTTCACCCACAGCAAGGACATCAATATATTCATCGTCCTTCTTTAATAAACCCAGTTGTCCCTGTTTCACTTTTATTGTTGTTCTTATCATCATTGCTTCCTTTTTCTCTTCTTTATTATTGGCTTTCTTTTATTACCATTTTTATCGTGACTTGCTTCCCACGAACAAACTTGGCGAAATCGAAGGGAAAACAAGAGAGGAACGATACTTTGTTTGTCTCTTCTTCTGCCTTCAATCCAGCGTAGTTGCTGGTGGATAAGCAAGGTGACGATACTGCTGTCACAACGATTTTTTATATTTAATTTTACATTTGGATTTGTAATGGTTTTGGTGTCAGGAATCGAACCTGAAAATAACCCTCTTCACCTACAGAGTCCCGATGTGGAGGAACACATTTAGATAACACCACAGAGTGTTCTTTATGTGCCTACCAGATTTAAAATCTGCTCAAGACATTAATAATATTGCGAGTATCGTGCCAAGTTTTTAAATATCACCAAAAATATTTATAACTATATGTTTTAATTAACAAAAGGATTTTCAGTGTAATTTTTAAATATTTAGCCATTGAATTAAAATCAATAAAAACTTATCTTTTTATCTACACATTTATAAATATAGATAAAAAGATAAGTAGGGATAACTTAATGAAACGCAAAGTGGTGATTGGTGTTTTAGGCACAACATTAGATAAACGGGGAAAAAGCCATAAAAGATGGAACTCATGGCGTCCAACAATTTCTATTTGCCATCAAAAAGATTTCCCCGTTAGCCGATTGGTCATGATCCATCAACCCAATGATTCAATATTAGCGTCAAAAATCATTGAAGATATTCATACTGTCTCTCCTGATACAGAAGTATTACCTTACGAAATTGATATTAGTGATCCTTGGGATCTGGAAGAGGTTTACAGTCACTTTCTTGATTTTGCAGTGAATTATCCATTTGATACTGAAAATGAAGAATATTATGTCCATATTACAACGGGTACTCACATCGCTCAGATTTGCTGGTTTTTACTGACTGAAGCGCACTACTTACCTGCAAAACTATTACAAACTTCCCCTTCTTCTAAAATCGAAAATGAAGATGGTATCAAAACAGTACAATCAGCCACGGGGAGTTATTCTGTTATTGATCTTGATTTAAGCCGTTATACAAAACTAACCAGCCGATTCGAGCACTACCATAATGAGTCACTCTCTTTCTTAAAATCAGGAATAGCCACACGCAACGAACGTTTTAATACTTTAATTGCTCAGATTGAGCGAGTGGCATTACGCTCTGTTGCGCCCATTTTATTAACAGGCCCTACAGGAGCCGGGAAATCATTTCTTGCTCAGCGTATTTATGAATTACGGCAGTCTCGTCATTTTGTAAAAGGACGTTTTATTGCTGTTAACTGCGCCACTTTGCGCGGTGATAACGCCATGTCTACTTTATTTGGCCACGTAAAAGGGGCATTTACAGGCGCATTACAAGCCAGACAAGGTTTATTAAGGGAGGCCGATAAAGGAATTTTATTTCTTGATGAAATTGCGGAACTAGGACTTGATGAACAAGCAATGTTGCTGAAAGCAATAGAAGAGAAATCTTTTTATCCTTATGGCTCCGATATTGAAGTTCAAAGCGATTTTCAGCTAATTGCGGGAACGCATCGAGATATGGACAAACAAATCGCAAAAGGGCTTTTTCGTGAAGATCTCTATGCGAGGATCAATTTATGGTCTTTTTCACTGCCGGGTTTAGCCGATCGTAAAGAGGATATTGAGCCTAACGTCGATTATGAATTGCATCACTTTGCAAAGCTTTATCAAAAGGCAATTCGCTTTAATTCTGATGCGAAATCACACTATATTCGATTTGCAACATCTGAACAAGCATTATGGCGTGGTAATTTCCGTGAACTTAGTGCTAGTATAACGCGAATGGCAACACTTGCCGAAAATGGTCGTATTACCCTTCCTCTTGTTGATGAAGAAATTAATCGTTTAAAACAAAATTGGGGAGTTACTTCCTCTTCTTTATTTAATAGTACTGATATTGATCTTTTCGATCTTAGCCAACTCAATACAGTTATCAAAACGTGCCAGCAATCATCAACGCTCTCAGAAGCCGGTAGAAAACTTTTCGCAGTATCAAGACAAAATAAAAAACAACCCAACGATGCCGATCGCCTACGTAAATATCTTGCGAAATTCGATTTAAGTTGGGAACAAATTCGACATGGAGAATAATATTTCATTATGGAGCTCACTTTTTTAGGCACTAACGCAGGCGTCCCTTCTAAAGATCGCAATGTCACCAGCATGGTGCTTGATTTACAAAATAAACAAAAAAGTATGTGGATGTTTGATTGTGGTGAAGCGACACAACATCAAATATTGCATACCCGCGTAAAACTACCGCGTTTAAATAAAATTTTTATTACCCACTTACATGGCGATCATATTTTTGGTTTACCGGGATTACTTTGTAGTCGCTCAATGGGAGGAACCGAAACACTTTTAACCGTGTATGGCCCTACGGGTATAAAAACCTTTATAGAAACGGCGTTGACATTAAGCCAATCCTATTTAACGTACCCTATTAATATTGTTGAAATTGACGAAGCGGGCTTTCTGTTTGAAGAGGAAGGCATGAAAGTCAGCTGTGAAGCTCTTTCTCATCCTGTACCTTGTTTTGGTTATCGCTTAGAAGAAGAAAACAGACCGGGTAAATTAGATGCCATAAAATTGAAAGCTGACAATATTCCTGCTGGCCCTTGGCTACAAGAGTTAAAACAAGGTAAAACCATTACATTGCCAGATGGAAGGGTCGTTGACGGCAAAGAGTATATTGGCCCTGAAACAGAAGGCCGTCGTATTGCTATTTTTGGTGATACACAACCCACACCAAATGCATTAAAACTGGCTAATAATGCAGATGTTATTGTTCATGAAGCGACGTTTAAACATGAAATGGCAGAGCAAGCGAATAGCCGTGGACACTCAACAACGGTACAAGCGGCACAATTAGCCAAAGACGCTAATGCCAAAAAGCTGATTATCACACATATTAGTAGTCGCTATTCCCCCGAAGACTGTGTTGGATTACTCAAAGAAAGTCAGCAGATCTTTAGTCATACTGAAATGGCTTCTGATTTTGAGGTATTTAAATTGTAATCGCATTTTCACTAAATAACAGTGGCGATATTATGCCGCCACCGTTATCAATCATATTCCACTCATCAACGTATATTTTAGTGAGTTATCTATACCGTAGTTCGCTTTATCTTCCCATCTAGCAAAATAAAATTAACTTTTCCATCCCAAAATTCAGCTAAGAAAATAGTTTCTGGTTTATCAATATGCTGATTTTTCATCTCTTCTTGAAGCCATGCTTCATCTTTTTCTATTTGCGCTAATTCTGATGTTCGAATAACACCGTCTTTCATAACAATAATCGAAGGCATTTTTGCACCATCACATACCACGGTGATTTGTCCATCAGGTTCAATTTGCGCGTAATTGACCTCTTGAAATGAGTGAATGCCTTGAGCATGAAGACGAGATGTTATATTTAAAATGTCTATTTTGTTCTTTTTCTCCATAATGTTTTCCATTATAAACTCGCCCTTTTTTATAATGGGAATAGGATCACCAATAGTTACTGCACGAAAAAAATTGAATCGCTTACTGATATAATTAAGCAAAGAGATAAAACAAACACCAATTAGGAAGACGATAATATATTGATAAAGAGGGATCGCATCAGTATAAATTACCCCTCCCATAATGCCACCGAGTACAAAATTACCAATAAAATCAATAGGAGTTAATTGAGAGAGTTGTGTTTTACCCGATAAATTCATATGGGCTAATATGATAGTAAAACCAATAATAAATTTGATAATAACCAAAAAGTAATATTCCATTTCCGTCTCACATTTCCAATAATCTCTACGCTTATTATTATAAAGCAGAAAATCTCATCCAGATAAAAATCTAAATTATTTTTGATGATATTTGACTAAGAAAAAACACTTAATATACTTAGATTTGTTGATTTTAAGACTCACACTATACTTATTACGATAGTTTATCCGTAAACTCTTACTATCAACTCAATAGCTTCTCGCCTTTTCTAGTTCTTACGCGGGATATCACTGAATTGTTTTTGAACACACATTTTGGAGAAAAAAATGAATAAAAAACTACTTACTTCATTGGTTCTAGCGGGTCTTGTTACAATTACAGCAGGTTGTGATGATTCATCTAAAAAAGTTGATGAAGGTATTGATAAGGCAAAAGAAACAGCGATTCAAGTAACTGAAACAGCACAAGAGAAAGCAGATGAATTAACACAACAAGCAAAAGACAAAGCGGCCGACTTGAAAGAAGATGCATCGGCAAAAGCAGATGAATTAACACAACAGGCTCAAGAGCTAAAAGATAAAGCTGAACAAAAAGCCGCTGAGTTAAAAACACAAGCTGATGAAAAAACAGATGCTCTAAAAGAGAGCATTTCACAGAAAACTGATGAGCTAAAAGATGCAAGTGTTGCAAAATCTGAAGAAATTAAACAAAGCCTAGAAGCCGAAAGCAATAAGTTATCTGAAAAAGCTGCAGAGCTAAAACAAGATGCGAGCAAAACAGCAGATAACCTGATGCAAGAAGCAGACAACAAGGTTGATCAGTTAAAAGATGATGCATCAAAAACCAGTAATGATGTAAAACAACAAGCTCAAGAGACTGAAAATAAAGCACTTGATAAAGCTGATCAATTAACGGATCAAGCCAAACAAAAAATTGATGATTTAAAAACTGAGAACAAATAATCTGATTTCAGTTTTTTTGATGAATCAAAAGCCAGTAAATTTTCACTGGCTTTTTTTGTACAAAAAAAAGACAAGGGTTGATCGATTAAGCAAAAAATGTAACCATGTTCTCCTTTTTTCAACAGGAGAAACCTATTAAAGAGCGAAATCATTTAATATATAAAGTTATTAATAAATTGATTTAATTGTGTTTTTCTTCATATTGCGGAAAAAATAATTTATTTCCGTTCTTTTATAAAACATCTTTCCAGCTTGGTGTTTTATTCAAATTTTCTTATGAACTTTTCTTTTCTGATAACATAAATAATCAGAAAGTAGGTAGCGAAAAGTCTCTTTCTAGGAAAATAACAAAAAATAGGTTAGCTATGAGTCAACAAAATGATATAACCCCTCAAAAAGTTAGGATGAAAATTAATCCTCCCGTTTTTTATACATCAGCGTTGTTAATTTTATTGGTCGTTGGCTTCTCTGCATTATTTCCAGAGCTGGCTAATGATAAATTAGGTCATCTTCAGGAAAACCTCTTCACAAATGCGAGTTGGTTCTACATTCTAGCCGTAGCATTGGTTTTGCTGAGTGTGACTTATTTAGGTCTTTCCCGTTTTGGTCAAATAAAACTGGGACCCGACCATGCACGCCCTCATTTTAGCTATTTTGCCTGGTTTGCCATGCTCTTTTCTGCGGGAATGGGAATTGGGTTAATGTTCTTTGGCGTTGCTGAACCTGTCATGCATTATTTAATGCCCCCGACCGGTGATGCTCAAACCATAGAAGCAGCCAAAGAAGCTATGCGATTAACTTTTTTCCACTGGGGATTACATGCGTGGGCTATTTATGCCATTGTCGCTTTAATCTTGGCTTTTTTCTCTTATCGCCATGGTTTGCCATTAACATTACGTTCTGCACTTTATCCTATTATTGGTGATCGCATACATGGACCTATTGGTCATGCCGTCGATATTTTTGCTGTTATGGGAACAGTTTTTGGTGTCGCAACTTCTCTTGGTTTCGGTGTTCTGCAAGTTAACGCTGGTTTAAATCACCTTTTTGATGTACCCATTAATCCAACCGTGCAAGTTGTATTGATTGTTGTAATAACAGGACTTGCGACTATTTCAGTTGTTTCTGGATTAGAGAAAGGGATCCGCTTTTTATCTGAACTTAACTTAGGATTAGCGGTAATTCTTCTTTTATTAGTCATTATCCTCGGCCCAACCGTATTGATATTAAAATCATTTGTTGAGAATACGGGGGGATATCTATCCGAAATTGTGAGTAAAACCTTTAATCTTTACGCATACGAACCAAAATCGAGTGACTGGTTAGGGGGATGGACTCTGCTTTATTGGGGCTGGTGGCTTTCATGGTCTCCATTTGTAGGGATGTTTATTGCCCGCATTTCTCGTGGTCGTACTATCCGCGAATTTGTTGTCGGTGTTCTGTTTGTTCCTGCTGGCTTTACTTTACTTTGGATGACAGTGTTTGGTAACACTGCAATCCATTTAATCAAAGATAAAGGTGCCGAGACACTCGCCAATATTGTGCAACAAGATGTTTCCTTGGCTTTATTTGAGTTCTTAAACTATTTTCCATTCTCAACCGTATTATCCTTTGTTGCGATGCTAATGGTCATTGTGTTTTTTGTCACATCTGCGGACTCTGGAGCTATGGTAGTGGACACCTTAGCATCAGGGGGAGATAGTGAAACACCTGTATGGCAACGTATTTTCTGGGCCGCCTTAATGGGTATTTCAGCCATCACTTTATTATTAGCGGGTGGATTAACTGCGCTACAAACAGTCACCATTGCGAGCGCACTTCCCTTCTCAATGGTATTGCTTGCTTCTATATATGGACTAATAAAAGCATTGCGAGTGGATGTATATAAACGTGATAGCCAACAGCTAACGACAATTGCACCACCAGCAAGCCGTAATCCGATCCCTTGGCAACGCCGTTTAAGAAATATTGCCTATTTTCCTAAGCGTTCTCATGTAAAACGTTTTATGGATGAAGTCATTCAGCCATCAATGGAAATGGTTTCTGCGGAACTAAGTAAGCAAGCGATACAATGCTATATTCATAATGAAGAAGAAGATCGTATTGGTTTTGAGGTCGATTTAGGTGATGACTTAAATTTCTTCTATGAAGTTCGTTTGCGTTTTTATACTCAACCGGCCTTTGCTTTAGCGGGATTAAGCGATGAAGAAAAAGACGAAGAACATAAATATTATCGCGCTGAAATTCACTTAAAAGAAGGTGGACAAGATTACGATGTAATGGGTTGGACGAAAGAACAAATCATTCACGATATTCTTGATCAGTATGAAAAACACATTCACTTCTTACATGTGTTAGGTAAGCAATAATTTTACCTGAGTGAAAACAACAAAAAGGAGATGCCATAGCATCTCCTTTTTTCTTATCAAATAACTTATTTCTCTGATTGTTCAACATCATCTGGATTAAGCGCAATCAGCTCTTTTAATAATCCAGCTAGTCGTTGTAGTTTTTCAGTGGAAAATTTTTGCTCAAGTAATTGATAGCCTTCTTCAATTTTAGGCTGAATTTTATCGTATAAACTTTGCCCATTGGCAGACAGTGAAACGAAAAGTTTACGTTGGTCACTCACAGGTTTTAAACGACAAATTAGCTCGTCTCTTTCCATTCTAATAAGAATACCCGTTAGACTTGGTCGAAGAATACACGATTTTTGTGCTAATTCGTGGAAATCAATAGAGCGTTTATCCGCAAGTACGCGAATGATCCGCCACTGCTGTTCTGTCAGATTATGCTCTTTGAGAACAGGTCGAAAAAAACCCATCGCAGATTCCCGTGCTTGTAATAGCGCGATAGTTAATGATTCATGCATAATCAAGAAGCTCTTTATATGGTGTTATAGGTGAAATGACAAAATATCACTCAATAGAGACAGTGAAAAAGTACCGCTACTTATGGTTTATAAAATGACTATATTCTAAGAATAGACTAATTGTTACAATTATTCATATTAACAAATAAATAAAGTTGACTCAATTTTTGCAATTTTATTCCCTTTGTGCAATTTATCACCCATGCTTCTTTTCGTGTTTATTTCATATTCTGCAACATCTTGACCTATACGCAATTTTCATCAATTGGCAATTTGTGTTATCCCTCAGCCAATCCCCCAAAGTAGCCTGATTTGCCTATT
This sequence comes from Proteus sp. FZP2095, assembly GCF_023701425.1. NCBI lineage: Bacteria > Pseudomonadati > Pseudomonadota > Gammaproteobacteria > Enterobacterales > Morganellaceae > Proteus > Proteus sp. FZP2095. The sequence continues at coordinate 463,469 of NZ_JAMQBJ010000002.1, read as the reverse complement.
ATCCTACCTTTAAATTAGGAATAATGGCGCTTAGCGATAAGGTTGTCTCACTATTTTTTGAGATAAAGTTAACAGGTTGTAACAAAGAAAGATTGCTATCTTTGTTTATGCGCGGTAGCGTTACGGCTTTAAAACAACGCAACAAAGAAACCGGCAATAACATTACAACTTTGTTAGCGGAGTAGTTAGGTGATTCTTTAGTTATCTAACTAATAATTATTTTAAGTGAAGACGCCCACAGACGAGAAGTCTGGCAGTAGGAGTAAATAATGTCTGAGGAAAAACAGGCTAACCCACTTTTTCGGGATGCAATGGCAAGCTTAGGCGCTGCGGTCAATATTGTGGCAACAAATGGCGATGCGGGATGTTGTGGCTTAACGGCAACAGCAGTATGTTCCGTTACTGATAACCCACCTACCGTGATGGTTTGCATCAACAGTAAAAGTCAGATGAACTCAATTTTTCAAGAGAATGGAAAATTGAGTATCAATATATTGAATCATGAGCAAGAAGAAATGGCATGCCATTTCGCCGGCATGACAGGGCTCGCGATGGCAGATCGCTTTACCCAACCAGGATGGCAAAACGGACAATTACAACAACCCGTATTAACTAATGCGCTTGCCTGCCTTGAAGGTGATATTTATGATGTGCGCCAAGTCGGTACACATTTTGTTTATATGACCGAAATTAGGAATATTTCAGTACGTGAAGATGGTGATGGACTTATTTATTTCAAACGTCGTTTCCATTCTGTTAAAAATGAACAAGTACCAATCTCCGTTTAACTTTCACTTATTTTACCTCAAAATAAAAACGCACTTTTAATAAGGGCGTTTTTTATTGATTATAATCACAAAGTAAAATTAAATATTTATTTATATTAAGTGAATATTTATTTAATTAAATAACATTGGCTGACTTTTAGGTATTTATTAAATATTTATTAACATCTGTTTGTTATAAAAGAATAATTTTTAATTATAGTGAAAAAATTCTTTCTAGAATCAATCAGTCACATAATCAAGAATATTTCCCCTCCACTTTTTCCCTTTATCTTTATTTAATTTAATCAGATTAAAATATAAACAAACAATAATCTTACTGGTTATATTTCATACCAAACATCAATTAAATGACTTTATTTGAAAATAAACTAATGAATATTTTTTTCAATCTGGTATTAATCTTACCTACAGTGTGATCAACCTTTGAGAAGTCATTCTATCAATATATTAGTCTACTCGACTTGCTGATTACCTTCTTAAATTTGCAAACATCACTCTAAATGCGACAGATAATGTTACCGTTGTGTAACATTCCTCGTGAATGTGAGTAAATAACATCGTTGTTGAAAATAAATAATAATTAGGGGCATTACAGATATGGATAAACCCGCTCAAGTCGGTTTATTACAACAGCCTAAACCATTCTTTATGATTTTCTTTGTAGAATTATGGGAACGTTTTGGTTACTACGGCGTACAAGGTATTCTTGCCGTTTATTTTGTTAGTAAACTCGGTTTCTCTCAAGAACAGGCTTTCATTACTTTTGGTGCATTCTCTGCACTGGTTTATGGGCTTATTTCTATTGGTGGTTATGTTGGTGACCACTTATTAGGAACAAAACGAACAATTGTTTTAGGTGCTATTGTCTTGGCTATCGGTTATTTCATGACTGGTATGTCAATTATGTATCCTAATTTAATTTTCTATGCATTAGGAACTATCGCAGTTGGTAATGGTTTATTTAAAGCCAACCCTGCCAGCCTATTAGCAAAATGTTATCCACCTAAAGATCCACGTCTTGATGGCGCATTTACGCTATTTTATATGTCGATTAATATCGGCTCATTAATTTCTTTATCTATCGCCCCTGTACTTGCTGAACGCTACGGATATGCACTGACTTATAATATCTGTGGTATTGGCTTGATCATGGCGTTATTAGTCTATTTCTTCTGTCGTAAAATGGTTGCCAATATTGGTTCTGAACCTGACCATTTACCAATGAGCTTTAGCAAACTACTATTAGTTATTGCGGGTTCTGTTGCGATGGTATTTGTTTGTGCATGGCTACTGCACAACGTGATGATTGCAAATATCGTTTTAGTCAGCCTGTCTATTATTGTTGTCTTCATTTATTTCCGTGAAGCTTTTAAACAAAAAGATAGAGTTGCACGTAATAAAATGTATGTTGCATTTGTTCTGATGTTAGAAGCTGTTGTTTTCTACATTCTGTATGCACAGATGCCAACTTCACTGAACTTCTTTGCTATTCATAACGTTCACCACACACTTTTAGGCTTTGATATTAACCCTGTAAGTTTCCAAGCACTAAATCCATTCTGGATCATTATTGCTAGCCCAATCCTTGCAATCGCTTATAGCCATTTTGGCGCGAAAGGTAAAGACTTATCAATGCCAGCGAAGTTTACCGCAGGTATGCTTCTGTGCTCGTTAGGATTCCTTACAGCGGCAGCATCAGGCATGTGGTTTGCCGATGCTCAAGGCTTGACTTCACCTTGGTTTATCGTTCTGGTTTATTTATTCCAGAGCTTAGGTGAATTGATGATCAGTGCGTTAGGTTTAGCAATGGTTGCAGCGTTCGTACCGCAATACATGATGGGCTTTATTTTAGGTATGTGGTTCTTAACGCAAGCTACGGCTTATTTGCTAGGCGGTTATGTAGCAACCTTCACCGCAGCACCAGAAGGTATTACTGATCCACTACAAACATTACCTATTTACACTGATGTGTTTGGTAAAATTGGTATTGTGACCTTAATTGTAGGTATCGTTATGTGGGCAACAGTACCTTTATTAAATCGTATGATGAAAGAAGAAAGCAAAGGCGCTAAAATCACTGGCTGATCTTCCAAATAATATATTGCTCGATTTAAGCGTCTATTTATTAATAGGCGCTTTTTTATATCTGCTTTATCTCAACGTTAGATTTTATTTCGTATTGGCTAGATATTGCTAATAGAGACTAACCTACATCCCCCCTTCGCGCCCAACCTTAATAATAAATATCATCATAACCAAACTCCCTAATCGCTTTTTATCAGGTATAAAAAAACCCGCCAAATAAGCGGGTTTAGTTTAATCATTAAGAGTAACTCAATTACAGAACGTCAACTGAATTCAGTTCTTTAAATGCTTGTTCTAAACGAACAACCATAGATGCTTGTGCTTGACGTAACCAGTTACGTGGATCGTAGTATTTCTTGTTAGGTTTATCAGCACCTTCTGGGTTACCTAATTGGCCTTGCAGATAGCCTTCGTTCTTTTTATAGAACTGTAAGATACCATCCCAAGTTGCCCACTGAGTATCGGTATCGATATTCATTTTGATAACACCATAGTCAACGGCTTCTTTGATTTCTTCTGCAGAAGAACCAGAACCGCCATGGAAAACAAAATCTAAACTATTATGTGGCAGATTAAATTTCTCTGATACGTAGTCTTGTGAGTTACGTAGAATTTTTGGCGTTAACTGAACGTTACCTGGTTTATAAACACCATGAACGTTACCGAAAGATGCCGCGATAGTGAAACGAGGGCTTACCGCACTCAGTTTTTCGTATGCGTAAGCAACATCTTCTGGTTGAGTATAAAGCGCAGAGCTGTCCATACCTGTGTTATCAACACCGTCTTCTTCACCACCAGTACAGCCTAATTCGATTTCTAAAGTCATATCGATTTTAGCCATACGCGCTAAATATTTAGCACAGATTTCGATGTTTTCTTCTAATGACTCTTCAGATAAGTCAATCATGTGAGAAGAGAACAGTGGTTTACCTGTTTTAGCATAGTGTTTTTCACCTGCATCTAACAGACCATCAATCCATGGTAATAATTTTTTCGCACAGTGGTCTGTATGCAGAATAACAGGAACACCGTAGTATTCGGCCATTTGATGCACATGATGAGCACCAGAAATTGCGCCTAAAATAGCAGCTTGCTGTGGTACATCAGATTTAAGACCTTTACCTGCGATAAATGCAGCACCACCGTTAGAGAACTGTACAATAACAGGAGAACGAACTTTCGCAGCAGCTTCTAACACAGCATTGATTGAGTCAGTACCTACACAGTTAACCGCAGGCAGAGCAAATTTATTTTCTTTTGCTACTGCAAATACTTTTTGTACATCATCACCAGTGATGACACCCGGTTTCACGAAATCAAAAACTTTAGACATGTAATAAGATCCTATATTTGGAACAGGTAGAAAATAACTTTCTACCTGTATGAGCTGACTTAATTACTGTTTAGCGCGTTCTTCTAACATTGCAACAGCAGGAAGTTTTTTGCCTTCAACGAATTCTAAGAAAGCACCACCACCGGTTGAAATGTAAGAGATTTTGTCTGCGATATCAAATAAATCAATAGCAGCCAGCGTATCACCACCACCTGCGATAGAGAACGCTTCGCTTTCTGCGATTGCATTAGCGATGATTTCTGTACCTTTACGGAAGTTAGGGAATTCAAACACACCTACTGGGCCATTCCACAGGATAGTTTTCGCATTTTTCAGGATTTCAGCTAAACGCTCCGCAGTCACATCACCGATATCCAGTACTTGTTCATCATCTTTGATGTCGTTTGCTGATTTTAAAACAGCTTCTGCTGTTTCAGAGAATTCAGTCGCAACGCGAACATCACTTGGTACTGGAATATCACATTTTTCCATCAGCTTTTTAGCATCATCAACAAGGTCTGCTTCATATAAAGAGCGACCTACTGGATGACCTTCTGCTGCGATAAAGGTATTTGCGATACCACCACCAACGATTAATTGGTCAGCAATTTTTGATAAAGAATCTAATACAGTCAGTTTAGTTGAAACTTTAGAACCACCAACAATCGCAACCATTGGGCGAGCTGGTTTATCTAATGCTTTACCTAATGCTTCAAGTTCTGCTGATAACAGTGGACCTGCACAAGCAACTTGTGCAAATTTAGCAACGCCATGAGTTGACGCTTGAGCACGGTGAGCAGTACCGAATGCATCCATTACGAATACATCACATAATGCAGCGTATTGTTTAGACAGAGTTTCGTCGTCTTTCTTTTCGCCTTTGTTAAAACGAACGTTTTCAAGAACAACTAATTCGCCTGCATTGACTTCAACACCATTTAAATAGTCTTTAGCAAGACTAACTGGTGCAGTTAATTTGTCTTTCAGATAGTCAACAACTGGTTTTAAAGAGAACTCTTCGTTGTACTCACCTTCGGTAGGACGACCTAAGTGAGAAGTTACCATCACTTTAGCGCCTTGTTTTAACGCGGCTTCAATTGTTGGTAAAGAAGCACGGATACGCGCATCTGAAGTCACTTTACCATCTTTAACTGGAACGTTCAGGTCAGCACGGATAAGAACTCGTTTACCCGCTAGGTCTAAATCGGTCATCTTAATTACAGACATGATGAATCCTCTCATTGATTCTCTAAAATTTAGTAATCTTCTGTTCAGTGCGTCGTATTATTACGCGACACCGTCATTAAAACATGATTATTTAAAACCAGTTGCAGCCATTGCTAACGTTGTATCAAGCATTCTGTTAGCAAAGCCCCATTCATTATCACACCAGACTAAAGTCTTGATCAGGTGTTGCCCACTGACTCTTGTTTGTGTGCCATCAACGATTGCACTATGAGGGTCGTGGTTAAAATCAGTTGAGACTAATGGCAATTCTGTGTAATCCACTATACCACGAAATGCGCCAGTTGCTGATTTTTGAATTAACCGATTGACATCTAACACATTTACAGCAGTTTTTACAGTGACACTTAAATCAATTGCCGTCACATTAATTGTAGGAACTCGTACAGAAATTGCCTCAAAATGATCCTTAAATTTCGGGAAAATTCGAGTAATTCCCGCAGCCAACTTCGTATCAACTGGAATAATAGATTGTCCAGCTGCACGAGTACGACGTAAATCTTTATGGTATGCATCAATCACGGGTTGATCGTTCATGGCTGCATGGATTGTTGTTACAGTTCCTGATTCTATATTAAATGCGTCATCCATCATTTTAATAATGGGAATAATGCAATTTGTTGTACAAGATGCGTTTGAAACAATTCGGTGCTCTTTTTTTAGTTCGTGTTGATTGACACCAAAAACGACTGTTGCATCTAAATCGGTTGTACCGGGATGAGAAAAAAGCACTTTCTTTGCACCTTGTGCAATATGCGCTTCGCCATCAGCACGGGAGCCATAAGCACCACTACAATCAAGTACAACATCGATACCAAGTTCACCCCAAGGTAAATCAGTGATATCAGCGTGGTGAAAAAGTCGAATAGTATCATCACCTACTTGCAATAAATCGTTATTAATTCGTACATCCCAAGCAAAACGTCCGTGACTAGAGTCATACTTGAGAAGATGCCCAATACCTTGCGCATCAGCCAATTCATTTATTGCAACAACCGTTATTTCAGCTCGTTTACCTGATTCATAAAGCGCTCTTAACACATTACGCCCTATACGGCCAAAACCGTTAATAGCGACTCTGATTGTCATGTGACTCCCTTGATAACTTGTGATTTGCAACCGCTTAGAATAATAGAGCAAGATACTAATCAACAACGATAAATCAAGTAAATCTAGAAATTGTGCAGTCACCGACATTTCAGGATTAACTGAAACGGTTCAGCTTACTGATAATCAGATTACGAGAAATGAGAGAAGATCGCAATAGTAAACAAAGATGGAAGGATAAAAAAAGAGCACATCTGAGAAATTCTTCCCAAAAATGTGCTCTTGTTAACACTTATTGATTATTTAAGTAAAGATTTTGCCTGTGTAACCACATTTTCAACAGTAAAACCAAACTCTTCAAATAGTTCGTTTGCAGGCGCAGATTCACCGAAGCTGCGCATACCTACAATCGCACCATCTAAACCAACATACTTGAACCAGTAGTCAGCAATACCTGCTTCGATAGCAACACGAGCTTTCACTGATTCTGGTAATACTGCTTCACGGTAATCTGCATCTTGTTTATCAAATGCATCAGTTGCTGGCATAGAAACAACACGTACTTTACGGCCTTCAGCTGTCAGTTGTTCATAAGCGCTAACCGCTAATTCAACTTCAGAGCCTGTTGCGATAAAGATTAATTCTGGAGTACCTGCGCAATCTTTCAGGATGTAACCACCCTTCTCGATATTTGCCAGTTGCTCTGGAGTACGAGGTTGTTGTGCAAGATTTTGACGAGAGAAGATCAGAGCTGTTGGGCCATCTTTACGATCTATTGCATATTTCCATGCAACAGCTGATTCAACTTGGTCACATGGACGCCATGTGCTCACGTTTGGTGTTACACGCAGGCTAGCCATTTGCTCAACAGGTTGGTGAGTTGGGCCATCTTCACCCAGACCGATAGAGTCATGAGTATAAACAAAGATACTACGGATCTTCATCAGTGCAGCCATACGTACAGCATTACGTGCATATTCCATAAACATCAGGAAGGTAGCGCCATAAGGAACAAAACCGCCGTGTAATGCAATACCGTTCATGATTGCAGACATACCAAATTCACGTACACCGTAATGGATGTAGTTACCCGCTTTGTCTTCATTCAGCGCTTTAGAACCAGACCACATAGTCAGGTTACTTGGTGCTAAGTCCGCAGAACCACCCATAAATTCTGGTAATACTTTACCGAATGCTTCTAATGCATTTTGAGATGCTTTACGGCTTGCAATGCTTGAAGGGTTTTGTTGCAGATTTTCAATAAATGCTTTGGAATCTTTTTCCCAGTTTGCTGGTAATTCACCAGAAATACGACGTTTAAATTCAGCCGCTAATTCAGGGAACTGTGCTGCGTATGCGGCAAATTTAGCATCCCATGCAGCTTCTTTTGCTTTACCCGCTTCTTTTGCATCCCACTCTTTATAGATTTCTTGTGGAATTTCGAATGCACCGTATTCCCAACCTAACGCTTTACGTGTTTCAGCAATTTCTGCATCACCTAATGGAGAACCGTGGGAATCAGCAGTACCTGCTTTATGAGGAGAACCAAAACCGATAGTGGTTTTACAAATCAACAGTGAAGGTTTGTCAGTGATTTTTTTTGCTGCTTCAACAGCGGCTTTAATGCTTGCTGCATCGTGACCATCAATGCCACTAATTACATGCCAGCCATAAGCGTCGAAACGTTCTGCTGTGTTATCAGTAAACCAACCATGCACTTGACCATCAATAGAGATACCATTGTCATCGTAAAATGCGATCAGTTTACCTAACTGTAATGTTCCCGCTAAAGAACATGCTTCATGAGAGATACCTTCCATCATACAACCATCACCCATAAAGGCGTAGGTGTAGTGGTCAACGATATCATGACCAGGACGGTTAAATTGAGCCGCTAATGTACGTTCTGCAATTGCAAAACCCACTGCGTTTGCAATACCTTGACCTAAAGGACCTGTTGTTGTTTCAACACCCGCGGTGTAACCATATTCTGGGTGACCTGGTGTTTTAGAATGCAATTGACGGAAATTTTTCAGATCATCTAAAGAAAGATCATAACCAGACAGGTGCAGTAAGCTGTAAATCAGCATTGAAGCATGACCATTAGATAAAACGAAACGGTCACGATCAGCCCAGTTAGGGTTAATTGGATTATGATTTAAAAAATCACGCCATAATACTTCTGCAATATCAGCCATACCCATAGGGGCGCCAGGGTGTCCTGATTTAGCTTTTTGCACAGCATCCATACTTAAAAAACGGATCGCATTAGCAAGGGTTTTACGAGTGGTCATTTTCTACTCCAAGTCGGATAAAAAGCATCTAGATAGCTGATTCTCTCAATGCGGGCAAAAAACCGCAATATAAAAAATCCACAAAGGTGGCTATCGTAATTAGCATAAAGCAATAATTCTTTGATTTGCACAGCATTTTTTACGATTAAAGCGGAAAATAACATTACACCACCGCATTGTTGCGCAACAAAAAGCAAAAAAGACAATAATTTGCGCAATTGAGAAGCGTGCTATTAAACCTTAGCTTGATATGACTAATCAAGATAAAATTTTATTGCTGAATTATCCATCAAATCAAACAAATACTGTATTTGTTTTAATTATAACCTAATAACTAACTAAACTTGTTGCAAGGACGTAGAATTATAAGAGCTTAAAAAAGATAAAAAGCAGATAATTCACTGATTCAGTAATAAAAATCTTATTTACATCATATATAGCTAAAAGGAAAAATCAGCGTAACGTAAATGTTACTTTTTAATATTAATAAAAAAGGATAAAAACAAATTTAATTCTAGTTGTCACTCTAACTGAAAACTCTTTTTAAATAACTAGCAGTTAAATCACCACTAATTTCTTTTTATAAAAACCTATCGGAAAATGACCTTGGTAGTAAATCTGAATGATCCTTTCCCAGTTGTCACCATAATTGAAGTATTTTTCAGTAAGATACTGCCTAAATGCGTAACATATCGCATTTCTTGCTGCAATTTTAAAGTTATGTACATCGTATTGAAATTGACTATCTGGTACAGAAAACGCTTTTAGACTCTCTATCACGGCTTTACTGACAACTAATCGCATCTCGGCCAAATCTTTGGGGTATTCTTGTTTTATATAGAAAGGATCATCTTGCGTAGGAGAAGTTGGCAACCATTCAACATTTAAAGACGATTCAAAACAAGCTTGGATACTTTGAAAATAGATAATTTTCTTATCATCAATGCTTCCCTTTCCCATATTAGAAAAGAAAGGTGTAATGCTGACTTTTTGTTGGATTTCGTTAAAAAAGCTCATGGCTAATAGACTCAATTATTTCTACGTTAATTCTGTCTGATTTCAACATAACATAATGATTATGTTTTTTTAGATAGCATACTTAAACGTAAATAAAATTCCGTGTTCATAAATTAATCCTAAATATCCCTAAGACTATTATTTGATACCGCGCAGGCTGTCTTTCACCAATAGCAAATAAACCAAGCAACTGCATATTTTCTTTTTTTGATTTTTGAATATCACACATTACCGATAAACCATCATAGCTATAGCGCGTTCCTAGATTTAAAGTAAGTCCTTTAATCTTATTTATTACCTGCTGTGTTACCTCTTCATCTAAGCTGTCTAAGTCTCTTAATTGCGTTACGCTAACTGACATATCTTCATCATAATAAGGACATTGAATAAGGTGATTTAACTGATAAAAATCATCTTCAAAACCATCATAAACTAGCTCTTTTTTCTTTATATTTTTCATCTTATTCAGGTCTTAATTGATACCAAAATGAAGTTGTTTGAGATGAGGTTAGCTCAATAATTCTCTCTGGCGAAATATCTGTTAAAAACAGTGTGGCAACTGCGCGAAAAAAAACACAAAAATTCACTGCAATATGTTCGAAACTATCCATAGATGATTCACTCGTCATTGCAAAAACATTCCCTGTTTGAGTATTTAATAAGATGGTATAAGGATCTGACAATGCAATAACAATGATGTTTTCAGGTCGTTTATCACCAATCCACCATTGAGCAAACTCATTAGGACTATTTAGCATGAAAAGTCTTTCAAGATAATCTTCACCACAGCCAAAACTGATATTAAATAATGAGAAATTATCTAAATTATAGAGAGAAATAAAAGAAGTAAAATCATCAGGAAGGGAGAGTGTTAGCGTCTGTTCTAGCAAACCTAAACCAGTAAGAGGTGTTGTTCTTTTAAAAAGAATTAAATCATTAAAATCCTCACCTAAAGGAGAAAATTTATCTTCTAACTCTTTTGTGATTTGGTCGAGAGTTAATAACATAAGAACTGCCTCAAGAATAGTGTTAACTATTAAGATAAGATAGCGTATTAACTGAGGATTGGAATAATTAAAATTTGAAGTTTTTTAGGCTAATAAAGCAAAAAACCCCAGCATAAATGCTGGGGTTTGGAATGTTGGCGGAACGGACGGGACTCGAACCCGCGACCCCCTGCGTGACAGGCAGGTATTCTAACCAACTGAACTACCGCTCCGCGTATCCTTTCGGACGAGGTGAATATTACGAATCTCTTGCCTTGTCGTCAACTGTTTTTCTAACAAAAAGATGCATTTGGATAGTTTTTAATCTCAACTAAACAATTCTGCTTTTTTTATATTCAAACCGCCTCATCATTTGATGCAGGACGCCATAAACAATGCCCACCTTTCTTCTCAACTAAGTCTAATCGAGACTCATGCTCAGCAAGTTCTTCTGCGGTGGCTCTTATTACTCTTAAACCTGAAACTGGGCGCTCGATACGCTGAATATCATTTTGCTCTTGTTCGTTACTTGATTCACCATCCATTGAAAATGCTAGTGCTGTTTGTCCACCAGTCATCGCCAAGTAAACATCAGAAAGTATTTCAGCATCCAATAACGCGCCGTGAAGAGTACGTTTAGAATTATCTATAAAGTATCTATCACATAAGGCATCAAGGTTATTTCGTTTGCCGGGGAATAATGCCCTTGCCATTGCAAGGCTATCAGTAATTTGGCAGAACGTTTCAGTAGGCGGAATATCACGATTAAGCTTTCTAAACTCATAGTCCATAAAGCCGATATCGAACGATGCGTTATGAATGATCAGCTCTGCGCCACGGATATATTCTAAAAATTCGTCAGCAATATCGGCAAAAGAAGGACAATCCTCTAAAAACTCATCACTAATACCGTGAACTTCAAATGCTTCAGGATCAACTAATCTTTCAGGCTTAATATAAACATGGAAATTTCGCCCTGTTAATCGACGATTGATAACCTCTACGGCACCAATTTCAATGATATTATGACCTTCATAATGAACGCCCAGCTTATTCATACCGGTGGTTTCGGTATCAAGTACAATTTGTCGTGTGATTGGAGTGCTCATAATCCGTTTTTATGTCAGACTTAGGGTTAGTTTTTCGTATTAATCAAAAAGGATAAGTCGCCTTTATGCACAAGCAGGTAGAAATATTCACCGATGGTTCATGCTTAGGCAACCCAGGCCCCGGTGGTTATGGCGCTATTTTACGCTATCAACAACATGAAAAAACCCTAAGTGAAGGATTTTTTATGACCACCAATAACCGAATGGAACTTCTTGCCGCTATCGTAGCATTAGAAACATTAAAATTCCCTTGTAAAATTACACTGACAACAGATAGCCAATATGTCAGACAGGGTATTACACAGTGGATCCATAGCTGGAAAAAGCGTCAATGGCGTAAAGCAGACAAAAGCCCTGTACTTAATGTTGATTTATGGAAACGCTTAGATAGTGCTATTACTCGTCATGAAATTGAATGGCATTGGGTAAAAGGCCATGCAGGTCATGATGAAAATGAACGTTGTGATGAATTAGCAAAAACGGCGGCTCAATCACCTACACAAGAAGACACGGGCTATATTGAAAGCCAGAAAGATAAGACAGCCAACGAGTAATGTTTTATGGCTCTGAGTGATTGCGTGTAGCCCCTAAAACTCGACCTTTTACACTCATGCGTGGCAATGCAAATTTCAACGCGGTGGGTGTTAAAGGGAGCGTTCTTTTGCGAGCGATAATTAAATTTAAACAGCCTCCGGTGTGATAGCGGCTACCATCACGTTTTATTGGTCTTGAAAATGGCATAATCTGAAAATTCTGTTGTGTCATCACTTCGTAATTTAGCACACTAAGCCAATCAATTTGCCGACGAAGTGAAAACATACGACTTGAATAAGGCTGTTTTTGTCGCAAGAGAGGCGTGCATTTACCCAGTCCTAATAAACTAATAGGGTTGAAGCTCGTTAATACTATCCAGCCATCATCAATTAAAACACGATCAGCTTCTCTTAATAGCCAATGGGGATCTGCACTATAATCAAGCACATGAGCCATAAGGCAAACATCAACCGATTTATTTTCAAAGGGTAGATAATCCAAAGACGCTATAACATCCGCATTTATTGCATTTGATGTCACATTGACTTGATGTGAAACGATACTTAATTTGGTATCCAGTTCGGCACTGAGTTGACCGAGTTTCAGCAAATGAAAGCCATACATTTTCGGCCACCAGTTTTGTAAACGCAATTCAATCGCCATGCGATAATATTCTCCCCAAGGAATATCACGCCAAGAGTCCGGCATTGTAATTGGTTTTACTGAACGCGCTGCTTTCATCGTTTAACCCTTTATATTTTATAAGTAAGGTAACTTATATGGAGCTTATCAGAATTCCTGCTTTATCCGATAACTACATTTGGCTATTAAGTAATGAAAATAGTGAATGTGTGATTGTTGATCCGTCACAGGCCAAACCTGTTATTGAAATGCTCTCACAACGTTCACTAACGCCTATCGCGATTTTATTAACCCATCATCATGATGATCATGTTGGTGGTGTTGCTGAACTTGCCAAAAAATATCCTAACATCGACATTTTTGGCCCACAAGAAACACAAAGTAAAGGGGCTGAAAATATTATTCATAATCAAGAGCGTATTATTGTTGGCTCTTTTACTTTTAATGTGATTGGTACGCCGGGCCATACATTGGGTCATGTTGCTTATTATTGCGAGCCCTATTTATTTTGTGGCGATACACTTTTTTCTGGTGGTTGTGGCCGTTTATTCGAAGGAACCGCACAACAAATGTTCAGTTCATTACAAAGATTGAGTGCTTTACCTGATGACACATTAATTTGTTGTGCTCATGAATACACCCTATCAAATATGACCTTTGCACATCATATCATGCCAGAAAATGCACTTATTACCGATTATTTAGCCCAAGTTAGTGAAATGCGTAAAAATTTGCAACCTACTGTGCCAATGACACTGAAAAACGAAAAGAATATTAATCTTTTTTTGAAATCTGACGATATTGATTTGCAAAGGATTTTAGGTATAACCACTAATACTTATGCTACAATTAAGACATTTACAAAATTAAGAGAATTAAAAGACAACTTTTAATTCCTATTGGTTGTTTTATTTTGGCACACTAAGTATCATTTGGTTCAAAAAACACACAGGATGAATTTTTCTATTATGAAGACAAAAGCGATTTTGTTCTCCATATTGCTACTGGCGGGTTGCCAGCAATCTGAGAACATTAAACCTAATTTGTCTGCGAATGCACCAATATCAACGAAAGGGACTTCAACTTCTCACCAACCTCAATATGATGTAAAAACCAATTTATGGGGTTATGTAGTAAGTGAATTAAAAATGGACCTCCCCGAAAATGAAAGGATCTCGCAGCAAGAATTATATTTTTTAAATAATCCCAAACATATACAGAGCGTTGCTACTCGCGCTGAGCCTTATATGTATTCGATTATTGATGAAATTGAAAAACGTGAATTACCGATGGAACTTGCTCTTGTTCCTGTCGTTGAAAGTGCGTTTAATCCTCATGTTACCTCTTCTGCAAATGCAGCGGGTTTATGGCAATTTGTACCAATAACGGGTAATTACTATGGTTTGGCACAAAATCAATGGTATGACGGTCGTCGTGATGTTATGGCATCAACTAAAGCAGCTCTTGATTTACTAGAGCGTTTGTATGTGATGTTTGATAGTGATTGGGCACTTGCCCTTGCTGCTTATAACGCTGGTGAAGGCCGTGTTATGCAAGCAATAAAGGCAAATGAAAGTAAAAACCTACCAACAGACTATTGGTCGCTTTCTTTACCTAAAGAAACGATGAATTACGTGCCGAAAATTCTCGCTTTAAGTAAGGTTATTCGTGAAAACGAACAAGATATTACTTTCCCAAAAAGTAACTATCGCGATAAAGCATTAGCCTCATTTGATGTCGGTGAGCAAATCACGTTAAGTAAAGTCGCTGAATTAAGTCAGTTACCTATTAATACCGTGAAAGACTATAACCCCGGCTATAAACGTGGAATAACTGCACCTAATGGCCCTCATGTCATTATGTTGCCTCGCAATAAGCTTGACCAATTCCGTAACGCTTTTGAAGATGAAGCTATATTAGAAACTATTCGCTTGGCCGTCGCCAAAACGAATCAATCTATTAAGCAAGAAGGCGTTTATAAGGTTCGTTCAGGGGATTCCTTTTACGCTATTGCTCGTCGCTATAATATGAGTATCAAAGACTTACAGCGTATTAATGGGTTAAATGCAAAGAGCACATTGCTGGTTGGTCAGACATTAAAAATTCATAATGCAGGTAGTGTCAGTAGCACCACGACAACGAAACCAACAAAACCTTCACCAAGCTACTATAAAGTACGCCAAGGTGATTCTTATTACAGTATTGCCCGTCGCCACGGCATTAACCTTAAATTATTAATGAGTTGGAACTCAGATATTAAAATGTTAAAGCCCGGTACACAACTTACGCTTTATACAAAATAGTTAGCTCATTTTCTATTCTGATTAAAAGCCATCAATGTTATGACATCTTTAGTCTTAATCTTGATGGCTTTTTTACAAGTGATAAAAAAGCCATTTATCCAATTCATGCCACATACTGTGTTTGCTCTATTTCTTTTCTAATCTTATCTCAATGATATCAATTCAAATAATAGACAAACGATAGCAATAAAAAAGCGCCAGATATAACTATCAAGCGCTCTATTTAGGTTAATTTAGTGTATTAGCTTTATAGCCAGAAGAACCAAGCAAACAGAGAGATAACTAAGATACACACTAAGTTCAGTACACCACCGACACGTACCATCTCTGTCTGTTTGATATAACCAGAACCAAAGACAATCGCATTTGGTGGGGTTGCAACAGGTAGCATGAACGCACAAGATGCACCGATACCGATAATCATAGTTAACGCCATTACTGGCATGCCTAATGCTTGTGCAACCGTTGCAAAGATTGGTACTAATAACGCCGCACTCGCTGTATTACTGGTAAATTCAGTTAATACGATGATGAAGGTTGTTACTGCAAGGATAATCACGAACCAGTGGCTATTACCAAAGGTATCTTTCATAAAGTCAGCCATAACTAAACTTGCACCAGATGATTGTAAAATTGCGCTTAGTGTTAAACCACCACCAAACAGCATTAATACTCCCCACTCTGTGTTCTCTTGGATTTGGCTCCAACTAGCGACCCCAGTCACACCGATAACAATTGCAGCACTGACCGCAATAACGGTATCCAGATCTTTTACACCACCAAAAGCGCTGCTAATAAAAGAGCTGAAGATCCAGCAAAATACAGTAACCAAGAAGATGATCATGGTAATAACACGTTTGTTATTCCACTCTAACACTTCTAATTTCAGATCAAACTTATGTTTTAAGTTAGGACGTAGCATCAGATACATCACGATAAACATGATAGGTAATAATACCAGCATGATTGGGACACCATACTTCATCCACGTAATAAAATCTAAGTTCAGCTGAGCTGCTGCAATCGCATTTGGCGGGCTTCCCACTAACGTACCTAAGCCACCAATACTCGCACTATAAGCAACACCTAATAATACGAATACAAAGGTATTACGCTCTGAACGAATATCTAGGTTGGAGAGGATACCTAACACTAAAGGTAACATCATCGCGGCTGTTGCTGTGTTACTGATCCACATTGAGAGTAATGCAGTAACACCAAATAACAGCAATACAGCAATTGAAAGTTTACCTTTTGCAATCATCAGCAAGCGGTTAGCAATTAAGCGATCTAGCCCTTGAATATGAAGCGCTGTCGCTAATGCAAAGCCACCGAAGAATAAGAAAATGATGGGATTCGCAAATGATTTTAATGACTCATTGGTATTCATTAGCCCAAGCACAACGGCTAAAATAGGTATAAATAATGCTGTTATCGTAACGTGAATGGCTTCTGTCAGCCATAACACTCCCACAAACACCATTAATGCTAAACCTGCATTGGCCTTTGGATCATAAGGTAAAAATTCTAGCAGAAGTAGTAATAACACCACATCAATAGCCAGAATGATTAACCCTCGTTTGTTTATCGGGCTCGACTTCGCCGATGGGGCTAAATTGGACGCGTCCATGATAATACTCCACATTAGCTGATATGAATATTGGATTCACTAAGCTTAAATTGTTAACGAAATAGGTTATATGTGAAATATAAAAACATTTCGCACCATTGAAAATGTGCAAAACGTATAATTGGGATCTCATCCACGAGAATTAACCAATTTATTAATAAAAGAGTAATAATTGAACACTATTTTCTCTTACACATCACACTTTTTTCAATGATGTTAAGAATAAATATTCTGTTTTTTCTGAAAAAAAATTAAAAAAAGGGGAGAACTTAAGGCTCTCCCCTTTTCAATCAATAAGATTTTTTAATCAAAGGTGCAAGATTATGCTTGGCCTTTAACTTCTTTCAGACCGTTGAAAGGTGCTTTGTTACCTAATGCTTCTTCGATACGGATCAGTTGGTTATATTTAGCAACACGGTCAGAACGGCTCATAGAACCTGTTTTGATTTGGCCAGCTGCTGTACCAACTGCTAAGTCAGCGATAGTTGCATCTTCTGTTTCACCAGAACGGTGAGAGATAACAGCTGTGTAGCCTGCATCTTTCGCCATTTTGATTGCTGCTAAAGTTTCTGTCAGTGAACCGATTTGGTTAAATTTGATCAGAATTGAGTTAGCGATGCCTTTGTCGATACCTTCTTTCAGGATCTTAGTGTTAGTTACAAACAGGTCGTCACCAACCAGTTGGATTTTGTCACCAAGAACTTTAGTTTGGTATGCAAAACCATCCCAATCAGATTCGTTTAAACCATCTTCGATAGAAACGATTGGGTATTGTTTAGTCAGTTCTTCTAAGTAATGAGTGAACTCTTGTGAAGTGAAGGTTTTGCCTTCGCCTTTCAGTTCGTAGTTACCAGTTTCGTTGTTGTAGAACTCAGAAGCTGCACAGTCCATAGCCAGAGTAACGTCTTTACCTAAAACGTAACCAGCTTTCTCAACGGCTTCTTTGATAGCTGCTAATGCAGCAGCGTTAGATTCTAAGTTTGGCGCATAACCACCTTCGTCACCAACAGCTGTGTTCATACCTTTTGCTTTCAGCACTTTTGCTAAGTGATGGAAGATTTCTGAACCCATACGCACTGCTTCTTTCAGAGTAGGTGCGCCAACTGGTTGGATCATGAATTCTTGGATATCAACGTTGTTATCTGCGTGCTCACCACCATTGATGATGTTCATCATTGGCAGAGGCATAGAATATTGACCGTGAGTACCGTTCAGATCAGAAATGTGCTCATACAAAGGCATACCTTTCGCAGCAGCTGCTGCTTTTGCGTTTGCTAAAGAAACCGCTAGGATTGCGTTTGCACCAAAGTTTGATTTGTTTTCAGTACCGTCTAAATCGATCATGATTTTATCGATGTTAGCTTGGTCTTTTGCATCCTGGCCAAGGATCGCTTTAGCGATTGGACCATTAACAGCTGAAACCGCTTTCAGAACACCTTTACCTAAGAAACGTGATTTATCACCATCACGTAATTCTAAAGCTTCGCGAGAACCTGTTGATGCACCTGATGGAGCCGCTGCCATACCAACAAAACCACCTTCTAAGTGAACTTCTGCTTCAACTGTTGGGTTGCCACGAGAATCAATAATTTCACGACCAAGTACTTTAACGATTTTGGACATTCGGTTTTCCTCTGTACAAGTTAAATTTCCGAGAAGAGATACCCTATCTCTTCTCATATATCCTATTTCAGCAGGCCTTTTTGGTTATCAAAGGCTGCTTTCACAAAGCCTGCAAATAACGGATGGCCGTCACGCGGCGTTGAGGTAAACTCTGGGTGGAACTGACAAGCAACAAACCAAGGATGGTTTGGATTTTCAATAATTTCCACCAGTTTGTTATCTACTGAACGACCTGCAATACGTAAACCCGCATCTTCGATACGTTTTAATAGCAGATTATTTACTTCATAACGGTGACGATGGCGCTCTGTAATGGTGTTTTTGCCATACAGTGTACGAACTAAGCTATCACCACTTAAATGGCAAGGCTGAGCACCAAGGCGCATCGTGCCACCTAAATCACTTTCATCTGAACGCACTTCAATGTTGCCATTTTCATCGCGCCATTCAGTAATTAATGCGATAACTGGATATTTGCAATCTGGTGCAAATTCAGTAGAGTTTGCGCCTTCCATACCAACAACATTACGTGCAAACTCAATCATAGCAACCTGCATACCTAAGCAAATGCCTAAGTAAGGGATTTTATTTTCACGCGCATATTGAGCAGCCATAATCTTGCCCTCAACACCACGTTCACCAAAACCACCAGGTACTAAGATTGCATCTAACCCTTTAAGCATTTCTACGCCACGGGTTTCAACGTCTTGTGAATCAATTAATTTGATATTTACAGTAACACGGCTTTTGAAACCACCATGTTTTAATGCTTCAATCACTGATTTATAGGCATCTGGTAATTCAACATATTTACCAACCATACCAATGGTTACTTCGCCTTCAGGATTAGCTTCTTCGTAAATAACTTGTTCCCACTCTGCAAGATTTGCAACTGGGCAATCTAAGCTGAATCGTTTACAGATATAATCATCTAATCCCTGTGATTTCAATAGTGCAGGGATTTTATAAATGGAATCGACGTCTTTTAATGAAATAACCGCTTTCTCTGGCACATTACAGAACAGTGCAATTTTGGCACGTTCGTTTGCAGGAATAACGCGGTCTGAACGGCAAATCAACGCATCTGGCTGAATACCGATCGACAGTAATTCTTTTACAGAATGCTGAGTTGGTTTGGTTTTCACTTCACCAGAAGCGGCTAAATAAGGCACTAATGTTAAATGTAGGTAGAATGTGTGCTCACGGCCCACTTCTGCTGCCATTTGGCGAATCGCTTCTAAGAATGGTAAAGATTCGATATCACCAACAGTCCCGCCGACTTCAACTAAAACGACATCATGGCCTTCACCGCCACGGATGATGCGTTCTTTGATTTCATTAGTGATATGAGGAATAACTTGAATTGTAGCCCCAAGATAGTCACCACGGCGCTCTTTACGTAATACTTCAGAGTATACGCGACCTGTCGTGAAGTTATTACGACGAGTCATTTTCGTGCGAATAAAGCGCTCATAGTGTCCTAAGTCGAGATCAGTCTCAGCACCATCGTCAGTGACGAAGACTTCCCCGTGCTGAATTGGGCTCATAGTACCTGGATCGACGTTGATATACGGATCCAACTTCATCATGGTGACATTGAGTCCACGGGCTTCGAGTATAGCCGCCAGAGAGGCTGCGGCAATGCCTTTACCCAGAGAGGATACGACCCCGCCGGTCACAAAAATATAATTCGTTTTCATGCTGAACCTGAAAGTTTAGGTGTATTAGGATGATGGATATAACTGGACGGGAACACAGTATACCCGAACCTTATTTTCGCTACAAATATTCTTAGTAGTATAAAGTTCTTTTTCATCACGCCACTTATCCGTTTAAACACGAAAAAACAGTAAAAATTCAATAAACTAAACCCGTGAAAATATTTCTCAAGCATTTTAGCTTAATCCTTTCAGCTAAGATACCACTTTTAGAAAAGAGATGCTTTATTTTTTTCACGATATTAAGTGTAGCAGGTTTATAGCGAGATCTTTTGCTTATGATCATGCTTTTAATTTTTTTGAGGTTAATCACATTTTTAATGCAATTAAATGTAACTGCAATATTTAAAATCATCTAAAAACAAAAAAACGAAATTACCTTTTATAATTTCGATTTTTAACAAGTTTTATAAAAACAGCTGAAAAAACGAGATGTTACAAGCTATTTTTATCGCATTTTATGTCACACTGGCGTTAATTTGCGTGTCACAATTCACTCAATCTGTTGTTTCTTTGCTTTCTGCCAACAGATCTCCATCTCTTCCAATGAAGCATTTTCTATGTCTATGCCATCTTCCGAGAGCGTTTTTTCAACAAAGCGAAAGCGTTGTTCAAATTTACGACATGCTCGATTTAATGCTTGTTCTGGTTTTTGTTTTAAATGCCGAGATAAATTTACAACTGAAAATAGTAAATCACCCAATTCATCTTCAATTTTAGACGCATCTTGAGGTGTTTTTTTCACTTCAGCCATCACTTCATTAATTTCCTCAAACACTTTACCTAAAACAGGTTCAAGTTCATTCCAATCAAATCCGACAGAAGCACATCGTTTCTGAATTTTTTCTGCTTTCATCAAAGCGGGTAATGTAGCGGGAATATCATCTAATAATGAAAATTGTGCTTTTGCTTCACGCTCTTGTGCTTTCAGCTTTTCCCAGCGATGTTTTTCCGTTGATAAATTGTTTTCGCTTTCAGAGGCAAAGATATGAGGATGACGACGTTCTAGCTTATTACTAATCGCTTCACAAACATCATTAAAATCAAATAATTTTTGCTCTTGCGCCATTCGTGAATAAAAAACAACTTGATAAAGCAAATCGCCTAACTCTTCTTTTAAATCAGCAAAATCTTTACGAGTAATAGCATCTAACACCTCATACGTTTCTTCTAATGTATAAGGCGCGATAGTGTCAAAAGTCTGCACTTTATCCCATTCGCATCCAGTATCTGGATCACGTAACTGCGCCATAATTTCTAATAAACGAAAGATTTCACGATTTTCTGACATCATATTGCCTTTTAAATAAGAGTGAGCTTTATCCTGTTTAATACATTTTTAGATAAAAAAATGCCGAGAACAGTTGTCTCGGCATCTTATCATTTTAATGTTTTAGTGAGAAAAGCGTTTCGCCTCTATCACATCAGGCAACTGATTAAGTTTTGCCAAAATACGACCTAATACTTGGAGATTATAAATCTCAATATTCATATCGATTGTCGCAATTTGTTGCTTCACATCACTACGGCTACTGACACCTAGCACATTGACTTTTTCATTCGCTAAAATAGTGGTGATATCACGCAATAATCCACTACGATCATTAGCAACAACACGAACAACTAATGAATAACCACTAGAGTAATTCTCTCCCCATACCGCATCAACGATACGTTCTGGTGCATGAGAAAGCAGTTCAGCAAGTTGCTCACAGTCAGCGCGGTGAATCGAAATACCACGACCTTTAGTGATAAAGCCGACAATATTGTCACCCGGAATAGGTTGGCAACAACGTGCGATATGATGCATTAAGTTACCCACACCTTCGACAACAATGCTTCCACCTGATCCTGTGGCTCTAGGTGCTGGCGTTTTGTTTTCAAGTGTCCGCAGAGCTTCTTTATCTTCATCTTCCGCAGTGGCTTTATTTAATTTACTTTGAATAAAGTTCACTAACTGGTTAATTCTGATATCACCGACACCAATACCAGCTAATACTTCATCAACACTATGCACGTTATAACGCGCAATCAGCAGTTTTTCTGCTTCTTTCATGTTGATATCCATATGCGCCAATTCGTTATCTAAAATCTGGCGTCCAGCAAGAATATTTTTATCGCGATCTTGCTTACGGAACCAATTATGAATTTTCGCACGCCCACGACTTGTGGTGACATAACCTAAGTTAGGATTTAACCAATCACGACTTGGATTAGGATGTTTTTGCGTGATAATTTCAATTTGGTCACCCATCTGTAATTGATAGCTAAACGGCACAATACGCCCGCCAATTTTCGCTCCAATACAGCGATGTCCCACATCACTATGAATATGATAAGCAAAATCAAGTGGTGTTGATCCCGCTGGTAAATCAACTACATCACCTTTTGGTGTAAAGACGTAAACTCTATCATCAAAGACTTGGCTCCGGACTTCATCCAACATTTCGCCAGAATCCGCCATCTCTTCTTGCCATGCAATCAGTTTACGTAACCATGCAATGCGGTTTTCATAACTGCCTGTACCGCCTTTCGTTGCAGCGCCAGTTGCACCTTCTTTATATTTCCAGTGCGCAGCCACACCCAATTCAGCATCTTCATGCATTTGGCGAGTACGAATTTGGATCTCAACCGTTTTGCCTTCAGGCCCTAACACAACCGTATGAATAGATTGATAGCCATTCGGTTTTGGATTTGCAACATAATCATCGAATTCATCAGGTAAATGACGGAAATGCGTATGTACAATCCCTAATGCTGCATAGCAGTCTTGAAGACGTTCAACAACAATACGTACCGCTCTCACATCAAATAACTCATCGAATGCGAGGTTCTTTTTCTTCATTTTGCGCCAAATACTATAGATGTGTTTGGGACGTCCATAGATATCTACATCGACATTTTCTTCTTTCATATAACCACGTACTGTACTGACAAAATTATCAATGTACTGTTCGCGATCGATACGGCGCTCATGAAGCAAGCTTGCTATTTTTTTATATTCATCAGGATGAAGATAGCGGAAACAAAAATCTTCTAACTCCCATTTTAATTGACCAATACCCAATCGGTTGGCTAATGGTGCATAAATATTAAAACACTCTTTAGCAGCCAGTACGCGCTCATCTTCTGTGGCATCTTTCACTTCACGTAAATGGGCAATACGTTCTGAAAGTTTAATGACCACACAACGGAAATCTTCCACCATAGATAACAGCATGCGACGCACGTTATCTACCTGAACTGAACTTGTTTCATTAGTGTGTGTCGCTTTTAATTGGCGTATGGCATCCATCTCCATAACACCACGCACTAAGCTCCAAATGGCATCACCAAAGTGTTCAGTAACAATTTCCTGATCAATAAGATTTTCTTCAGCAAGTGGGAAAAGAAGCGCTGCCCTCATGCTGTCTTTATCCATGCTTAGTGTCGAAAGAAGCTCAACCATTTCAACACCACGCCACAATAACAGTTCGGCATCTTCACGCCCTTGAACAGTACGATGGCAGTATTCCCAGGTTTGCATGATTTCACTACCCGCATTGACATGGGTTAAGTTCAAGCTATTGACCCATTTATCAACAGCAAACTCTCCTGCAGGTGTTAAGTGAGCACTTCTTACTGCAACCATATTCTCTCCCTACACGGTATAAATCTTATTTGCGACTTATTTACTGGCTAACTGTTTATTTTCAAATAAATTTACTTTCGACTAAACAGTGCCATTGATTCCAGATGACCCGTTTGTGGAAACATATCCAACATTTTTAAACCGGCTAGCTGATATCCAGAATCTAATAATATCTTACTATCTCTGGCTAACGTGGTCGGATTACAGGAGACATACACAATTTTTTCTGCGGATAACTTCACAATATGTGACATTACCTCCAAAGCGCCTGCTCTTGCGGGATCTAACAACACTTTGTTAAAACCTTCTTTCGACCACGACATCGCAGAGAAATCAGCTGATAAATCTGCATGCCAAAAATGCGCATTACCTAGTTGGTTTAGTTCTGCATTCTTTTTCGCCATTTCAACCAGCGCAGGTACACCTTCGATGCCCACCACTTCACTGACACGTTTTGCGATAGGTAAAGTAAAGTTTCCCATACCACAAAACAGATCTAACACGCGATCTTCTGGCGATAAATCAAGCCATTCAATAGCTTGAGCAACCATCTTAGGATTTATTTCATCGTTTACTTGAATAAAATCAGTAGGTGCAAAACGTAAATTTAGACCTTCTATTTGATAGAAGGGTTCCTTCTCAATTGAAGTTAATCGTGCTATCTCGCTATTATCACCTGCAAGATACATCGTAACTTGATGAGTTTGAGAGAAATCACGCAAACTCTGTTTATCACTCTCAGGTAATGGTGATAGATGACGTAAAATCACCAACGGCCCATTATCAGCGAGCACCATTTCAACATGCCCTAAATCACGTACTGATGTTAATTGTTTAAAACATTCCCAAAGAGGAGACAATAAATCATTTAACTGTGATTTTAATACTGGGCATTTTTTTATCATGACCAAATCATTAGAGCGCTCTTGGCGAAAGCCCATCACCAACCCTTTTTCAGGTTGATAACGCAATCCCAATCTTGCTCTACGACGATAACCATATTCAGCGCCGGAAATAACAGGTTCCGCCGAAATCACCACACCCGTTTCACGTTTAATAAGATGTGATAACACACCCGCTTTTGTTGTACGTTGTAACGCAATCGGCACATGTTGCTGCTGACAACCACCACAACGCTCATAATATTCACAATGAGGCGTTATACGCTGCTCACTAGTAGTTAAACGCTTAATAACCTCGCCTTTAGCAAACTGGCGCTTTTCTTCTGTTAAACGAATACGAGCAGTTTCTTGTGGGAGTAATCCTTTTACAAAAATCGTTTTGCCCTCAGCATGAGCAATACCTTGACCATTTGCATCCAATGCACTGGCGGTCACTTCCAGAGTTGTCGCCTGTTTTTTCACAGGGCGTTTTTTAGGAGAATAAAACTGCACCATAGTATTAAATTAAGTATCAATGACGGATTAACAGTGAAATGGCATCGTTTTAGAATACGCTGTATGTTTTTCAGCGTTACATGAATGACTATGCATTTCAGAAGAAAACATGGGAAGAGTATAACATCGAACAAGTTATTTACTTAACTGATATAAGCAATATTTTTGTTAAATTGAGAAAACTTTTAATGATAACAACCTAAGGCACTCGCTTTATGAATTTTATATTGTTCTATAACTAACAAATATTATATATAACTTTTATATTGAATATATTTACAATTAATAACATCTATTTTCTGTTATTTTAATAAACATTTATTATCACTAAGAAAAGTCTAAAAATTATCACCAATCAATTAGATAGCATTTCTCTTAATGATTACAAATTAATCACAAACCATTAATTTTCTATATTCTTCATAAGCATAATGATCAGTCATTCCACTGATATAATCTTGAATTAATCTGGTACGATAATAAAACTCTAAAATTTTTCCTTTTTCAGGATTTATATCATTTAGCTTTTCTAACATTTCGTTATAAGCCAGTTTATGTTTAACAGAAAGCTTATGATATAAACGCGTCTCAATTACATATTTAGGATGTTCGTTATATTTATGCAATCTTAAAAAATCTTCAGTTGATAATAAAAGCAAGGGCTTATAAATATCAAGTAATCCACTGATCACGCGATATCCTTTCATTTCAAGCTCTTCAACTTCAGGATGGCTAAACACCCATTTTTTAGCGACACTTTTTAATGTTGTTAATAAACGATGCTCTGCACTATCTCCCTCCAATAAGGCGTGATTAAAACTCCCGTCATAAACTTGAGGGAGATTTTTTATAAAACGGTACGCCGTATAAGGGACTAATTTTCCTGTAATATAAACTCGTAAATACATAAAAAACTGATCTTGCATGCTACGTTTAGCTTCATTTTGATCGACTTTTTTATAGGCACGATTCACAGTAATATCGAATAAATCACCTTCGGTCACATCACCATTTTCACGCCATGCATCTCGTAAAAGTTGAACAAGACGGTTGATATCAAAAATCCCCTTTTCTACCGCATCATCTAAATCCGCAATGCAATACGAGATATCGTCGGCAGCTTCCATAATATATGTGAGAGGAAAGCGACAAAATTCGCCCATATCTAATTTTTCTTGTACTTCTTTTACGAATGCTAATTCAGACCAGTAATACCCCGGTTTCTTCATTAAATAGCTATATTCTTTGGGGATTTCACCTTGCCAATAAGCAGGACGAGTATATTTTAATACACAACCTATTTGAGCATAGGTTAAATTCAATTTAAGAAGATGATGCGCCATTCGAATAGCTTGAGCATTGCCTTCAAATTGGCATAAATCTTGGCGTAAAGTTTGTCGCAATTCATTTAATTGCACTTTAGCTGAATACTGCATAGGGATAAACGGGCAATTATCGAATTCGGCTGTCGCCTCTGGTGATAATACTTTTTGAAACCAATGCTTAATCGCGGCCTCACCAAAATGACCAAAAGGTGGATTACCAATATCGTGCATTAAGCACGCCATCTCAATTAAACTTTCAAGACTATCGATGCGATCAATTAAGCCATACACTTCAAGCTTATTTTGTTTTTTTAATTCGCCGATAATTTGTTTAGCGATATAACGACCAATTTGCTGAACTTCAAGAGAATGAGTAAGACGGCTACGTACTGCGGAATTTTGCTCTAAAGGAAAGACTTGCGTTTTTTGTTGTAAACGCCGAATAGCGGCTGAGTTAATAATACGGCCACGATCACTTTCAAATTGACGAGAAACCTGCATTTCATCGTTAATATCGATATCACTGCTGTTATATTTGCGTTGATAATTTAACTTCAGCTTAAAATCGATCATTTCTGTCCTCTTTCTGGTTTCGATGAAACGAATTCTCTATTCTTTGTGTTATATCGTGTTTTTCCGATAGATGTTAAACTCTATTTAAATTTCTATTTATTATTAACCTACAAGTGAGTATGACACAATGAGAGTTGGCGTAATAGGTGCAATGGAGCAAGAAGTCACACTTCTACGTGAGAAAATTGAAGATTGCCAAATCTTATCTCGTGGCGGTTGTGAAATCTATACAGGCACAATCAACGGTGTTGATATTGCATTATTAAAATCAGGTATTGGTAAAGTTGCGGCTGCGATTGGCACAACCTTATTGCTTGAGCATTTTCGCCCTGATGTTGTTATCAATACTGGTTCTGCGGGTGGCTTAGACTCAAGATTAAATGTCGGTGATATCGTTGTTTCAACAGAAGTTCGCTATCACGATGCAGATGTTACTGCGTTTGGTTATGAACCTGGTCAAATGGCACAATGCCCTCCTGCTTTTATTGCAGATCCTAAACTTGTTAGCATCGCAGAAGAGTGTATTGAATCGCTAAAATTAAATGCTGTTCGTGGTTTAATTTGTAGCGGTGATGCCTTTATTAATGGTTCAGAGCCTTTAGCGCGCATTCGTCGTACATTCCCAGATGTTGCTGCCGTAGAAATGGAATCCACCGCGATTGGTCATGTTTGTCATCAATTCAACACACCATTTGTTGTAGTTCGCGCTATTTCTGATGTGGCTGATAAAGAATCACATTTAAGCTTTGATGAATTTTTATCTGTAGCAGCAGAACAATCAAGCTTAATGGTGACAGCGATGTTGGATAAATTAAAAGACTAATTAAGTCGAGATAATCCTAATATCGCTTTATCAATACCCCCACCTTTATTTTTTACTTATTCTAAGATAAAAGTTAGGTGGGTATTTTTTATTATTGGAATAACAATGCGTTTATTTATCAATTTTGGATTATTACTCTGTTCATTATTTTGGCTAAACTTTGCCATTGCTATCACGCCTGCTGATCGTGTTATTACGCTATCGCCATCAGCCACCGAAATGGCTTATGCCGCAGGGATGAGTGATAATATTGTCGGAGTTAGTGCTTACTCTGATTATCCAGAGAGAGCCAAAAGTATTGAACAAGTTGCCAATTGGCAGGGTATTAATATCGAACGCATTCTATTATTAAAGCCAGATTTAGTGATTGCATGGCAAGGCGGTAATCCACAACGTTCGTTAGATCAGTTAAAAGCTTTGGGTATCCCTATCATCTATTCTGATCCACAAAGTATTGAAGAAATTGCAGACGATCTCGTTACTCTTTCCAATTATAGCCATCATCCTGATATTGCATTAAAAAATGCCCAACAATTACGCCAGCAATATCAAGTATTGCAGCAACAATACTCATCAACTATATCTAATCATCCCAAGAAAAAGGTGTTTATCCAATTTGGGATGCAGCCGTTATTTACCACATCAAATAACACATTACAAAGCTATATTATTGAACTTTGTGGCGGTGAAAATATCTTTGCTAATAGCTCTGTGGCATGGCCTCAAGTAAGTCGTGAGCAAGTACTTACAAAACAACCTGATTTAATTATATTCAGTGGTAAAGCAGATCAAATACCTACAGTACAAGCATTTTGGCAACCTCAGCTCACTGTACCCGTTATTGCTATTGATGAAGACAGTTTTAGTCGACCTGCACCGCGTATTATTAACGCAGCACAGCAAGTTTGTAAGGCAATAGCAACGAACCATTAGCAAAATAATTATTCTATCGCTACTAATACACAACCCTTTAAACAATCAAAAATAAAGAAGAGAAGAAAAAAAGAGAAGAGTAACCACAGACAAAAGTCGTGAGCAAGCAGTGCAACAAGACAGACAGCGCACAGTAAGCGGAGCATATATTAGTATGTGAGCATTACGAGCACTGCTCTAACGCCGTGGCACTACTGCACAGCCACGACGCCAAAGAAGGATCAAATACTAAAGGAGGAACCGCAACCACACGTACTCTTAGCATTAGGATTCGTCACAATAAAACGCGACCCTTCCAATCCCTCGGTATAATCCACACAGCCACCCACTAAATACTGTAAACTCATCGGATCAACCACTAAGGCAACGCCTTGTTTTTCTATGGTCATATCACCTTCATTCATTGCATCATCAAAGGTAAAACCATACTGGAATCCGCTACAACCGCCACCCGTGATATAAACACGTAAACGCAGATTTGGATTTTCTTCATCCGCAATCAAATCTTTTACTTTATTTGCAGCCGCGTCAGTAAATTGTAACGGCAGAGCCATATCATCACTCATTGTTCACTCCAGACTGGGTATTCCAGCAAAAAAACAGCCAGCAAAAATTTATATTTCTTGCTGATATAATGTGATGATTATCTAATACCTGCTCATAACCTTCAAGTTTGTTGTGGACAAAATACACTTTTTGCTACCTATCACTTTTTACGATAAACCACGTACCCACAATAACAGTGATAAATCAAAATGTTGTTGTCGTATATTTGGCTTCATCTGCGCGGTGCTTTAGAATACGCCTTAATCTTACGCTCACCCATCATTAGGAGTCTGACATGAGCAAGTCTGAAACGCTTTATAATCTCGCACAACAAGTGATCCCCGGCGGTGTCAACTCACCTGTTAGAGCATTTAACGGTGTAGGTGGAACCCCTCTTTTTATTGAACGTGCTAATGGTGCGTATATTTATGATGTTGATGGACGAGCTTACCTTGACTATGTCGGCTCATGGGGACCGATGGTTTTAGGCCACAACCACCCTTCTATTCGCCATGCAGTTACTGACGCTGTACAAAAAGGTCTAAGCTTT
Organism: Proteus sp. FZP2095; assembly: GCF_023701425.1. Taxonomy (NCBI): domain Bacteria; kingdom Pseudomonadati; phylum Pseudomonadota; class Gammaproteobacteria; order Enterobacterales; family Morganellaceae; genus Proteus; species Proteus sp. FZP2095. The sequence goes on along the minus strand of NZ_JAMQBJ010000002.1, from coordinate 433,337 downwards.
GGTGCACCAACGGCAGCTGAAGTTGAAATGGCAAACCTAGTTACTGAACTTGTACCTTCCATGGATATGGTTCGCATGGTGAACTCAGGGACAGAAGCGACAATGAGCGCTATTCGCCTTGCTCGAGGTTACACTGGTCGTGACAAAATCATTAAGTTTGAAGGTTGCTACCACGGTCATGCTGATTGTCTATTAGTAAAAGCGGGCTCTGGCGCATTAACGATGGGGCAGCCAAATTCACCGGGTGTACCGGCTGATTTTGTAAAACACACCTTAACCTGTACTTACAATGATTTGAATTCTGTACGCCAAGCATTTGAAAACTACCCTGAAGAAGTCGCTTGTATCATTGTTGAACCTGTTGCAGGCAATATGAACTGTGTACCACCAAAAGCAGACTTCTTACCGGGCTTGCGTGCATTATGTGATGAGTATGGTGCATTGCTGATTATAGATGAAGTTATGACAGGCTTTCGCGTCGCATTAGGTGGCGCACAAGCTTACTACGATGTTGATCCTGACTTAACATGCTTAGGTAAAATCATTGGTGGCGGTATGCCAGTGGGTGCATTTGGTGGACATATGGAAGTGATGTCTAAACTCGCACCAATTGGGCCTGTTTACCAAGCGGGGACGTTATCAGGTAACCCCATTGCAATGGCAGCAGGTCTCGCGTGTTTACACGAAGTATCACAACCGGGTGTTCATCAAACATTAAATGAGCTAACAACAATGCTAGCTGATGGTTTACTTGAAAAAGCACAACAAGCGGGCATTCCAATGGTTATCAACCATGTTGGCGGTATGTTTGGTCTATTCTTTACGGATGCAAAAGAAGTGACTTGCTATCAAGATGTGATGAACTGCGATGTCGAGCGCTTTAAGCAATTTTTCCACTTAATGTTAGAAAAACGCATCTACCTTGCGCCTTCAGCATTTGAAGCTGGCTTTATGTCGATTGCTCATACCAAAGAAGATATTCAACGCACTATTGATGCAGCGGAATATGCTTTTGCTCAGATGAAGGGCTAAGATCCGATTAGTTTTTTGATAAAATAAGATGTAAATAAACAAAAAACGGCACTTATGTGCCGTTTTTATTTTAGCTAATCTACGTGATTACCTACTCAGAAAATAGATCTTGTAACCATTTTGGTGCGCCACTTTCATCAGTATCTTGCTGAATAGGTGTACACAATCCATCTGGATTTGCTGTCCATACAGGTAGAATACGAACACCTCCACCATAACAAGCAAAGTTACCTTGAGCATCAACAGACATTTCAGCGATATCTTCTGGTACTGGTGGATTTAATTTCAGCGGTGCTTGATTTTCTAAATAGTTACGATATAGCAATAATGCCCCTGTTGAACCCGTTAAGTTCGTTGGACCATTATTATCGCGTCCCATCCATGAAATCGTCACCTCCTTGCCATCTATTCCGGCAAACCAACTATCACGAAGATCGTTAGTGGTACCGGTTTTGCCTGCAAGGTTATAATTGCCAAATTTTGGTTTTAATACACGCCATGCTGTTCCCGAGTTCACCACTTGTTGCATACCAAATAACGTCATATAAGCCGCTTGAGGTGAAACAGTCGTTTCAGCTTGAGGATAACTTTGGTAAAGCACTGTGCCATCTTGGGCAATAACAGAACGTAATGATGATAATTTTGCACGATTACCTAAACTACCAATTGTTTGGAAGGTTTGAGCCACTTCCATCGGTGTTAAGTTTAATGCACCTAATAACATCGCTGGTACTTTTTCCAGATTTTCCGCTGGTGCGCCTAAGTTGATCCATGTTTTGATAACTTGGTCTAATCCCACTTCTAAACCAAGATTTACTGTAGGTATATTACGTGATGTTGCTAATGCATCCACCAGCATTAATTTACCTTTATAACCACGATCGTAGTTACGAGGTTGCCAAGGTTTACCCCCCGGAATAGGTACAGAAATCGGTTCATCAGCAAGCCATGTATTTAAACGAAAACGCTCTGGTTCACTTAATGCGGTTAAATAGGTCGCGGGTTTTGCTAAAGAGCCAATAGAGCGACGAGCCGATAATGCGCGGTTAAAGCCCGCATATTGTGGTTGAGATCCCCCCACTAAGGCTCTCACTTCACCACTTAAGCGATCCACAACAACCATCGCCCCTTCAAGATCGTCTATTTTACGAACTTTACGGATATCTGCGACACCCACTTCAACTGCTTTTTCAGCTGCATCTTGTGAGACAGGATCTAATGTGGTGAAAATTTTCGTACCCGATAAATCTTTCACTTTATCGCCCAAGGTTGTTTGTAACTCTTGGCGAACCAGTTGCATAAACGCAGGTTGAGGCGTTAACGCTTCGCTACGTGGTTTCACACCTAAAGGACGCGCACTAAGTACATTGTAAAGCTCTTGGTCGATTATCTCTTGGGTTTGTAGTAGTTTTAATACCACATTACGACGTTCTAACGCTGCTTTAGGGTTACGCCAAGGATTATAAGCTGAAGCACCTTTAACCATCCCCACTAAAAGTGCTTGCTGATCAAGACTTAACTCATCAACAGGACGACCAAAATAGTAAAGGCTAGCTAAAGGGAAGCCTCGAATTTGTTCATCGCCACTTTGCCCTAAAAAAACCTCATTAAGATACAACTCTAGGATGCGATCTTTGCTATAACTCGCATCCATAATAATTGCCATGTAGGCTTCATTTAGCTTTCTTTTTAACGTTCTTTCGTTAGTCAAAAATAGGTTTTTCACTAACTGTTGCGTTAAAGTACTCCCACCTTGAACTGCTCTGCCCGCAGTAAAGTTTGCTAATACAGCACGACCAATAGAATAAAAACTGATACCGTCGTGCTCATAGAAGCGGCGATCTTCTGTTGCAATTAATGTATCCACTAATAATTGTGGGAATTTATCTCTTGCTAAGAATAAGCGTTGTTCACCATTTGCAGATTGCATCATGGTAATTAATTTAGGATCAAGACGGAAAAAGCCAAACTGCCGCTGATTATCCATGTTAGTAATACTAACCAAGGAATTTTGCTCAAAGGCTAATTTAGCTAAAATTTGTTCTTCACGACCATCAGGAAAATCAAAAGGTCGACGCAACATTTCAATCGTGTTGCCTCTTACAACAAATTCGCCAGGACGAGTGATTTTGTTAACATTGCGGTATTGCATACCCTCTAGTAAGCTCACCATCTCTTTTTGGCTATAATTCATGCCCGGTTCTAAGTTAACGGTACGTCCGTAAACCGCGGCGGGTAATTCCCAAACATTGCCATCAAGGCGCTCTTTAATTTGAGAATGTAAATAAACACCATAAATGCCCATTAAAACCGCAATCACAATGGCGATTTTGACAAATAACCAAAACCAAGAACGACCTCTCTTGGTTTGTTTCACTGGTCTTTTCTTTCTACTCATGAACTGTATCTCTCATTAAAACCCCTTTATCTCGGGATAAAGAAGCCTAACATTGTCGCTATTTTTCTGTGTGATCCCACAAGAAAGCTCTCAAATACGAATAAAACTAGGGTAAAACTAATATTCATTTATTGGCTATATTTTTTTACTCGTCGTGTGGGTGCGGTATCTGCGGGTGAATCAGGCCATAAATGCTTGGGATAACGCCCTTTCATCTCTTTTTGCACCTCTTTATAACTTCCTGCCCAAAATGTCGCTAAATCTTGTGTTTTTTGAATAGGTCGATGAGCAGGTGATAATAATTCCATCACTACGGGTAATTGACCATTCGCTACAATAGGGCTTTGCTGTTCGCCATAAACCTCTTGAATGCGGATCGCGATCACAGGAGGTAACTCCAAATCATAGTTGATAATCACTTTTGTGCCTGTTGGCGCCAAATAATGCGTCGGAAATAAACTTTGAAGCAACTGATTTTCATGCCATGTTAATTGATTTTTAATAATCGTATTGATATCAATTTGTTGTAATGCCTTTAATGTCTGAACATCTCCCAGCTCAGGCAACAGCCATGTTTCTAACGTTTCAAGTAACACCGTTTCTTCTAAATCAGGTAATAAAGCTTCTGGACACCATTTTTTCGCCAAAGAAAGGCGTATAAAAAGTTGTTGAGTCTCTTCACTCAGTGCTAAAGCATTTAAACCGTTATCTCTCAACCAATTCAATAATGCTTGTTGTATTTGCTGTTTATTGGGTTTATCTAATTGGCGCCGGCTTAAGGTTAATCGTCCTAACTGACGTTGTTGCCATGCAACCAACGTACCGCGTTTTTCATCCCATTCAACAGTTGTATTATTTTCAATAAGCGCTGGAAAAGTAGCTGATATTTCATCAATATCAATCGGTAGCGCTAATAAAATTCGGACATCGGCATAATGTGCATTTTGTAGTAATAATGGTGCTAAGATCCACGCTGTATCACTTATTGAGTGCGAGTGCTCCATCATAGCACCTTGCCCATTTGCTAAGCGAAAACGACCTTGATTATCACGATTTTTAGCAATCCTATCAGGAAACCCAACCGCTAATAATAAACCTAACAATTCAGGACAAAACATCCCTTTCCGATGTTGAGAAAGCTGTTTTTCACGTCGTGCCCAAAAGGTGTTTTTTTGTTGAGCAATCCACTCTAAATTAATTTCTTGTCCTCGGGGTGGCTCTTCTAAGATTGCACATAAGCGTGCTGCTGTCGCAAGATGATTGTCACTTTGCTCATTCGCATAATCTAAGATTGCTGCTAATCGAGGCTCTATGCCCCATTGAGCCATGCGTGAACCTCGTGCTGTTAATCCACCTTGTTTATCTATTGCACCTAAACGGTACAATAAATCTTTAGCGGCATGTAATGCTTGAGGTGTTGGCGTATCTAACCAATTCAACTGATTAATGTCGCGACAACCCCACTGCAAGACAGAAAGCCATAACGACGATAAGTCACTACTTAAAATTTCAGGTATTTGGTGAGAAGTAACACGCTCTGCCTGTTCTTGGCTTATTAAATGCCAGCAAATACCCGCTTCAAGACGTCCTGCTCGCCCTGCTCTTTGTGTCTGTGATGATTGACTAATTCTTTGACGCTGTAAGCTAGTAACACCACTTTTCAAATCAAATTGAGCACGTTTTTCAATAGTGCTATCAAGAACCAAGCGAATACCTTCAATTGTCAGACTGGTTTCTGCAATATTGGTGGCAAGTACCACTTTTCGATAACCTTTTTCAGTTGGTTCAATCGCTTTTTGTTGTTCCGCTAATGAAAGCGCGCCATAAAGTGGAAATAGCAAAATATTGCCATCCACTTTATCTTTTAGAATATCTACAACACGCACTATCTCTGCACTACCCGGCAAGAATATCAGCATAGAACCGGTTTCTTGTGCCAATAATCTCAACGCCATTGTGGCAATTTCTTGTTCAAAGGGTTGATGCGTATTGATAGGAGAATACACTCTTTCGACGGGGTAACTACGCCCTTGTGCGCTGATCATGGGGGCATCTGGTAATAGTAAGGTGAGTTTTTGATTATCTAAGGTTGCAGACATAATCAAAACACGTAAATCATCACGTAACCCCATCTGCACATCAAGCAATAGAGCCAGTGCTAAATCTGCCTGTAAACTGCGTTCATGAAATTCATCTAAAATCACTAGGCTCACGCCAGTCAACTCTGGATCTTGCTGTAACATCCGGTTTAATACCCCTTCAGTTACCACTTCAAGTCGAGTTTGTAAGCTGACTTTGCTTTCCGCCTTCATACGGTAACCTACCGTATTTCCAACATCTTCATTTAGCTGACTGGCTAAACGGTAAGCAATGCTTTTAGCCGCTATTCGTCTTGGCTCTAATAAAATGATTTTGCCATCAAAGCAATTTTGCTCCAGCAAATAGAGCGGAAGCGCCGTGGATTTACCAGCACCAGTAGGTGCATGAAGCAAAACTTGTGGGGATTGTTTTAACGCAGTAACGATTTTTTCTGTTACATCAAAGATTGGCAATAAATGCACACAGGCTCCATGACTCATTAACTTTCTTGGCTAGGCATTGTAGCATTAGCGCTTTATTAAAGGTCGTATTTTCATCGGAGTTGTCATGAAATTTGAGCAACCGCTACAATCTGCCACTTTACTAAAACGATATAAGCGTTTTTTAGCAGACGTTGTTACCCCTAATGGGGAAGAATTCACGCTCCATTGCGCCAACACCGGTGCAATGACGGGATGTGCGACACCCGGTGATACCGTTTGGTACTCCACCTCTTCAAATGCAAAAAGAAAATATCCGCATAGCTGGGAACTGACTCAAACTCAAACCGATGATTGGATTTGTGTAAATACCTTAAGAGCGAATGGAATTATTGCTGATGCTATTGAGGCAGGCGACATTCCAGAATTATCTGAGTATGACGAGATAAAACGAGAAGTGAAATACGGTAGTGAGAACAGCCGTATTGACATTTTACTTAAATCAAATCATAAAGTTGACTGTTATATTGAAGTGAAGTCAGTCACCTTGCTAGACAACGGTATGGGCTATTTCCCTGATGCAAAGACAGAACGCGGTCAGAAACATCTTCGAGAGTTGACGGCTATCGCAAAATTGGGCTTAAGGGCTGTCTTATTCTACGCAGTTCCCCATACTGGGATTACGGAAGTGACTGTTGCTAAAGAGATTGACCCTGCCTATGCTTCACTGCTAAAAGAAGCCTGTGATGCAGGGGTTGAAATCTTGTGTTATCGCATCAATATTAGTGAATACGATTTAACAATTGGACAGCAATTACCTTTTATTTCAAATGGTTAATTGATTCACATGGTGTTAGTTAAGCATTTTTTAACTAAAAAGGGACATTTACTTGCGTGCCTTCACACCATGAGAAAACTTATTGAAGGAATAATTGCTATCCTCGCGGACATCTGCTATTTATAGCGCCCTATTTTTTCCCCTTCCTGTTTTGAAGGTGGGGATTATTCAGAAATGCGTATGTAGGAGAAGCATTATGCAAGAAGGGCAAAAGCGTAAAACATCGTCCATGAGCATTCTCGCTATTGCTGGCGTTGAGCCATATCAGGAAAAAGCGGGCGAAGAGTACATGAACGAAGCCCAATTAGCGCATTTTAAGCTAATACTTGAATCTTGGCGCAATCAGCTCAGGGATGAAGTCAACCGCACCGTTACTCATATGCAAGATGAGGCGGCAAACTTCCCCGATCCCGTTGACCGTGCTGCACAAGAAGAAGAATTCAGTCTTGAGCTGCGTAACCGTGATCGTGAACGTAAACTCATTAAAAAAATCGAGAAAACACTGAAAAAAGTTGAAGATGATGACTTTGGTTTCTGTGAATCTTGTGGAGTAGAAATCGGTATTCGCCGTTTAGAAGCTCGCCCTACAGCCGATTTATGTATCGACTGTAAGACATTAGCTGAAATCCGCGAAAAGCAGATGGCTGGCTAATAATAAGTAAACGCCTCAGCCTAATACGTTGAGGCGTTAATCTGAATCTTTCGATGCACGAGATTACAGACTATATTGGGCGCTTTGCGCCATCGCCAACGGGTCAACTTCATTTTGGCTCATTGGTTACTGCACTTGGCAGTTATCTTCAAGCTCGCGCACACCATGGGCTTTGGCTTCTGCGCATCGATGATATCGACCCTCTTAGAGAACCTCCCGGCACTGCATCCCAAATTATTCGCACATTAGAACATTATGGTTTGTTTTGGGATGAAGAGATCCTCTATCAATCGCAACGCCATGATGCTTACCGTGAAATTTTACACACGCTTTGGAAAGAGGGTGTTTGCTACCACTGCCACTGTAGCCGTCATCGTTTACATGACTTAGGGGGCGTGTATGATAACCACTGTCGCCACCGAGAGCCACTTACAGATAATGTGATACCTTTTGATAAAGAGAGTGCATGGAGGTTGATCCAACAGCATCCCGTTTATCATTTTGAAGATGTCATTCAAGGTACATATTATTCAAAGAGTACGTCTATCGTGTTAGAAGATATGATTATTCACAGAAAAGATAACTTATTTGCGTATAATCTAGTGACGGTGATTGATGATAATTATCAGGGTGTAACCGAAGTTGTTAGAGGTGCCGATCTACTTGATCCCACGTTGCGACAAATCAGTTTACATAAACAACTGAATTTACCTATTCCGCGTTATGCTCATTTACCTTTAGCAATAAATCATGACGGTAATAAATTATCAAAACAAAATCACGCACATGCGTTGCCAGATACTGATCCAAGACCCGTCATTATCGATGCTTTGCGATTTCTTAATCAGCCTATTATTGCGGGTTGGCAAGATTATTCGTTAGCATCATTGTTAGAGATTGCGACTGCGCAGTGGTCACCTTCTGAGATTTTAAAACAAAATCATCAGCAACAAGGGTATGAATAAACCACACAAAGCATTCTCAAAAAATGTTCAGTAGGCTATGATTAGCCGCTTAATTTTTTTAATTATTAGAATTTATTATTCGAGGTGTCATATTTTTAATCGAGTAGCACATTTCTGCCGTAATCTGCTAGGACGACAAACAACGTCATCAGACACACAACCGGTAGCAAGTGAAAGGCCAGTCACTGCATCTGACCGACCAATACAAGAAACACAGAAACCTGTGCGTCGGCGTCCTGCTATATCCGCAGACCGTCCCCGTAAAAAAAAGAGTAATAAAGAAAAGGCGAACGGGAGTGATTTGCCAATGACTGTGATCCCAAGAGATCAACACCCAATTTCACGTAAAGATATCAGTGATAATGCATTAAAAGTGCTTTATCGCCTCAACAACTCAGGCTTTCAGGCTTATTTAGTTGGTGGTGGTGTTCGTGACTTATTACTGGGAAAAAAACCAAAAGATTTTGATATTGCCACTAATGCAACACCTGAAGATGTACGTCGATTATTCCGCAATAGTCGTTTAGTCGGTCGTCGTTTCCGTCTTGCTCATATTATGTTTGGCCCTGAAGTGATTGAGGTGGCGACTTTCCGCGGCTCTCATGAAGATCATGAAGTTTCAGATAATAACCAATCTCAGCAAGCACAAAGCGGTATGTTACTGCGCGACAATATTTTTGGCTCAATTGAAGAAGATGCCATTCGTCGTGACTTTACATTAAATAGCCTCTACTACGGTGTTGATGATTTTGCTGTACGTGATTACGTTGGCGGTTTAGCGGATCTAAAAGCAGGTATTATTCGCTTAATTGGCGATCCTGAAACGCGTTATCGCGAAGATCCCGTCAGAATGCTTAGAGCCATTCGCTTTGCCAGCAAATTGGATATGCAAATTGCGCCTGAAACCGCAGAGCCAATTAGCAGACTCGCCCCTTTATTACGTAATATTCCATCGGCTCGTCTTTTTGAAGAGTCACTAAAATTATTACAAACAGGGCAAGGCTACAAAACTTACAAATTAATGTGTCGCCATCAATTACTTGAGCCACTGTTTCCGCTGATTGCTTCTAAAATGACGGAGCAACATGATACGCCGATGGAGAGAATGTTAGATCAAGTTCTCAAAAATACGGACTATCGCATTAATAAAGAGATGCGAGTCAATCCGGCGTTCTTATTTGCGGCAATGTTGTGGTATCCATTAATTGAACATGCTGAAAAGTTAGTCCAAGAAAGTGGTCTTTCTTACTATGACTCTTTCTCTATGGCGATGAACGATATTTTAGATGAGCAATGCCGTACTATTGCGATACCCAAACGTATTACCACAACAATGCGTGATATCTGGCAATTACAGCAACGTTTACCTAAACGCCAAGGTCGTCGTGCGAATAAATTACTTGAGCACCCTAAATTCCGTGCAGCGTTCGATTTACTGGAATTACGTGCCAATGTACAACACAATCCAGAGCTTGAAGCGTTAGCAAGTTGGTGGGCTGATTTCCAAGCGTCTAATAATACGCAACAGCGCTCAATGGTATCTGAATTAGGTCAAGCACCGGTTCGCAGACGTCCGCGTCCACGTAAACGCCCTCGTCATCCAAGTGCAAAGCCTGCATCTAGACAAGAGAGTACCAATGAGTAAACAGAAAAAACGTGTTTATATCATTCTGGGAAGTAATTTGAATTCACCTGACGATCAGGTGAATTCAGCGATTAAGGCAATCAGTGAGATCCCACAAACAACATTGGTTGCACAGTCATCTTGGTATCGTACACGTCCAATGGGGCCTCAAGATCAGCCTGATTACCTAAATGTCGCTGTTGCGGTTGATACAACATTAGCACCAGAAGAGTTACTTGATAACACTCAAGCTATTGAATTGGCGCAAGGTCGTGTTAGAAAAGAAGGTAATCGTTGGGGACCAAGAACGCTTGACCTTGATATTATGTTATTTGGTGATGATGTGATCCAAACTGAGCGATTAACCGTACCTCATTACGGGCTTAAAGTACGTGAATTTATGCTTTACCCATTAGCTGAATTAGCACCTGATCTTCGCTTTCCTGATGGCGAGTTATTAGCAGATAGATTGGCGTTAGTGCCTGAAAATGGCATGGAAAAGTGGTAATTTCACACTAATACACCCTTAATGCTAAAGGTTGATACTTTGACATCCTCCTCGCCCTGAAGAACGGGGATCCCTACTGCGTTCAGACCGTAGCCTGACTCACCTCGGTGGGTTCCTGCTTCAATGGGCGGTCTGACTGCACCATCCCTCCACAGGCTAGAACGGCATGTCCTGCCGCTAAAATGTTACGAGCACCGTTGATATCCGCGTTCTCTGTATATCCGCACTCAAGGCACTCGAATTTACTTTGTGACAGACGGTTTTCTTTCGCGGTGTGACCACAGCACGCGCACCGCTGGCTGGTATATGCAGGAGGTACAGCAAGTACCTGACCACCACGCCAGAGTTGCTTGTACTCAAGCTGACGACGCATTTCATGCCAACCCTGATCTAATATCGCTCGGTTCAAACCTGATTTGGCTTTGACGTTTCGTCCGTGTTGCTCTGCTGTTCCTTTTGCCGATTTTGACATGTTACTGACCTTCAGATCCTCAATGGCAATCATTGCGTGGTTTTTGCTGATTTTCGTTGTGGCTTTGTGAAGGTAGTCTTTGCGGATATTGGCAATATGGGAATGCAGACGCTGGATTTTGCGCTTTTGTTTCTGCCAGTTAGCACTGAATTTCACTTTACGACTTAACTGGCGCTGGAATGTTGCCAGCTTTTTCTGGCTGGTTTTGAAACTGTTAACAGGCTCGAATACCGTGCCGTCTGACAACGTAGCGAGTTTGGTTATACCTGCATCCAGACCAACCATCGTTGTTGAATCATGCTGAGGCTCGGATATTTCATACTCTGTCTGGATACTGACGTACCAGTTTCCGCATGACTGGCTGACCGTGACGTTTTTCACTTCTCCAATGACTTCACAGCTATTGCGATAGCGTATCCATCCCAACTTTGGCAAGGATATTCGACTATTGCTCTGATCGAGCTTCCCCCCCCTGCGGATAGCGGAACGCATCGTTTTGCTCGCGTTTTTTGAAGCGGGGAAAAGAAGCCCGTTTTTGGAAGAAATTCTTGTAGCCGCGCTCCAAATCTTTCAAGGATTGTTGAAGCGGTTGTGATGGCGCTTTTTTTAGCCACTGTGTCTCAGGATCGGTTTTCCATTCAGTGAGCCATGAAGTCATTTTCGTGTAGGGAATAAATTTGTTTCCTGCCTCATGATTTTCATTTTGGAGTGCCAGCGCACGATTGAAAACAATATATTGAACAGCAGGAGACACCTGACTGATCTTTAAAGCCTCTCGGGCTTTTCCGCATTATATCCCCGCCCTGAACGACGGAGCTTTACGGCGTGTTTGGTAAAAAACATAAACAGTATCAGCCTATCTCCTCTCCTTTGCTTTCCCTCTATTTTTCAAACGCCACTCACTGCCTCAATCTCTAAACTCTTTTATATTTATTTTTCATATATAACCAATTGATGAATATAAATAAAAATTATCATTTGTTATTTTTTATTACTCATTTAGTTACTTTTTCTTCGTTTTTAGTCCTTAAATGCTACAATCGAAAGCGGCTTTATTTTGACAATCAAATATTTTCTTTAATAAACAAACAATTATGTGAAGTAATTAATTTTATCTACACACAAAAAACGACAATGATGGAGTTTGTTACAATGAAACCCACTACGCTTTCAACGCTAAATCGCTATAAGCAAGAAAAGAAAAAATTCGCCACAATCACCGCTTATGATTCAAGTTTTGCCCGCCTTTTTGCACAAGAAGGTATTCAAGCCATGCTGATTGGTGATTCGCTAGGAATGACATTACAAGGCCATAACAGCACGCTCCCCGTTACTGTTGAGCAAATTGCCTATCACACCCGCTGTGTAAGAGCAGGCGCTCCTAATGCCTTCTTAATTGCTGATATGCCCTTTATGTCTTATTCAACACCTGAACAAGCTTGCCTTAACGCCGGCATTTTGATGCAAGCAGGTGCCAACATGGTGAAGATTGAAGGTGGAAGCTGGTTAATTCCTACCGTTAAAATGCTGGCTGAGCGTGCAGTTCCTGTCTGTATCCATTTAGGATTAACACCACAGTCAGTCAATGTTTTCGGGGGTTACAAAATCCAAGGTAGAGAGCACGATGAAGCCGAGCAATTAAAGCAAGATGCTATTGCCCTTGAAGATGCAGGTGCTCAATTAGCGGTATTGGAATGTGTTCCTGTTACTCTGGCTAAAGCAATTACAGACGCATTAACGATGCCTGTTATTGGTATTGGCGCAGGTAATGTCACTGATGGGCAAATTCTTGTGATGCATGACTTATTAGGCTTAACCCCTCAAGCACCTAAGTTCTCAAAAGATTTTTTACAAGAAGCAGGATCATTAAAAGGTGCTGTCAGCCTTTATGTTCAACAAGTTGAACAAGGTCTGTTTCCCGAAGAAAAACATTCATTTAACTGATTTATTATCTTAATTATCAATATCGTTTAAAGGAGTCACGCCATGCTAATTATTGAAACTACGCTTATCTTACGCAGAGAAATCAAGCGATTAAAGCAAGAAGGTAAACGCATTGCATTGGTTCCAACAATGGGTAATCTTCATGAAGGTCACCTAAAATTAATTGAAGAAGCCCGTATTCACGCGGATGTCGTGATAGCTTCTATATTTGTGAATCCACTTCAATTTGATAGAGAAGCAGATTTAGCAAACTACCCTCGAACTTTACAAGAAGATTGCGAGTTACTGCGTGATAAGCATGTCGATATTATCTTTGCCCCTTCAGCGAAAGAGATGTATCCACACGGCATGGAAAATCAAACCACCGTTGATGTGCCTATATTGTCTACTGTATTAGAGGGTGCAAGCCGTCCTGGTCATTTCCGTGGTGTCACAACGGTTGTCAGTAAGCTTTTTAATCTTGTGCAACCTGATGTTGCAATGTTTGGAGAAAAAGACTTTCAACAACTACAAATTATCAAAAAGATGGTAAGTGATTTATGTATGGATATCAGCATCGTTCCTGTTGCTATCGTACGTGACAAAAATGGTTTAGCGCTCAGTTCGCGCAATCGCCTATTATCTGATAGCGAAAAACAACAAGCCCCTGCACTTTATCAAGCGACGCAAGTAATCGCAGAACAATTAAAGTCGGGTGATCATGATGTTAATCAGTTACTACAAAATGCAAAAAACACCTTAGAGCAGCAAGGTTTTCGTGCAGACGAGTGCTTTATTTGTGATGCAGATACACTCACACCATTAAATGAAGAGAGCCGTCGAGCGGTTATTTTAATGGCTGCATGGCTGGGTAATACGCGTCTTATCGATAACCAGCAAGTTAATCTTGTGTCTTAATTATTAGAATATAGGAAACACAACAATGCTACGCACTATGTTACAAGGCAAACTTCATCGCGTAAAAGTGACACAAGCCGATCTGCATTATGAAGGCTCTTGTGCAATTGATCAGGATTTTATGGATGCTGCTGGCATTCTTGAAAATGAAGCGATCGATATTTATAACGTTGATAATGGCGAACGTTTTTCAACTTACGCCATTTGTGCAGAAAGAGGTTCACGAATTATATCTGTCAATGGTGCAGCCGCTCGTCGTGCAGCTGTTGGCGATCGCTTAATTATTTGCTCTTATGTACAAATTCCTGATAGCGATGCGCGTAGCCATAAGCCAAACATTGCATATTTTGAAGACAACAATGAAATGAAGCGCATTGCCAAAGCCGTGCCCGTTCAAGTTGCTTAATCAATAAAATATTGCCCACTTCCCATAGGCAGTGGTTCCCTGCTTATGGGAAATAATAATAAGAACAATAAATAACCCATTATTATTATTTGCTTGTCACGATTCACCTTGATAAAAACGAAATATAAAGCTCAAAACCGGATTTCTTCTCCATTTTTCCTCGCTTATCTTTCTGTAGCTTGTTATAAATCATATAAGTATTGTCTGACTACTCTCTGACTAATAAAAAATTATGATAAAAGTTGCTTTAGTAGATGATCACATTGTTGTGCGTTCTGGTTTTGCACAACTCCTAATGCTAGAACCCGATATTCACATCGTGGGTGAATATTCCAATGGGCAAGAAGCATGGCCTTATTTAGCACATGACGATATTGATGTTGCCGTTATGGATCTCTCTATGCCTGGCGAAAGTGGTCTACAACTCCAAAGCCGTTTAAAACAAAAGCGCCCCGATTTTCGGACTATTATTTTAAGTATCTATGACACCCCGGCCTTTGTTCAAAGTGCATTAGACTCTGGCGCTCGCGGTTATTTAACAAAACGTTGTGGTCCTGAAGAGTTAGTACAAGCAGTACGTGCTGTACATCAAGGTGGTTGTTATCTCTGTTCTGATGCGATGAAGGCATTGCGACAAACACCTGAAAAAGAAGATGCACTCCATACTTTAACTCCTCGTGAAAAAGAGATTTTTAATCTGTTAGTTCAAGGTGTTAATGTCAAAACCATTGCTGTACAACTTAATCTTAGCCATAAGACCGTACACGTTCATCGAGCCAATATACTGGGTAAATTAGGCTGTGAAACCACCATCGATTTAGTTCATTTCGCCTTAAAAAATCAGTTGATCACAGGCTCGCTGTAATATGAAAAGGGGACTGCGTTTTCTTCTTCAATCCCTTTTTTTATTGCTCACCTACTCTTTACTTTGGCTATCACTTTGGGTGATTGGCTTCTATTTAAGTAAAAATGGGCAACAAGCTGCCCTTTTCTTACCTCAAGGTCTACGATTAGCCCTGATAATTTTACTCTGGCGCCGCTTTTGGCTACCGATGCTATTTGCCGAATGGGGGCTTTATTACTGGTTAGCACAAGAGCAATTAATTACCCACGCCATTATTTATCTTTCTCCAATACTCAGCCTCGTTGTCGCACTAGAAGTTCAGCGTATTTGGTGGCGATATCCGCTTTATTGGCAACGCTTAACCCTATTAATTGGCGCTGTGGGTTTTAATAGCCTGCTACAAGCCTTTATTCTCGGGTTTATTATTAATACCACCAGCGATATTTTCCTCACATCAGTAACCGGGGGCATATTGCTCGCGCCTTTTGTCTTTTTACTTTATGAATATCTTCGTGAATTACAAAGTCGCGCCTTGATCTCTGATGGTACTCCCGATCCTCCGCTAAGAACTTCCTTGCTAATGTGGGGATTTCTATTTTGCCTTATCGGGTTAAGTGCTCAGTTTTTTTTAACACCCGAGATAGAGCGTTTATTAGTTATCCTTGTGTTTATTCCTAATGTCTTTATGGCTTACCGTTATGGCTGGCAAGGTGGCGTTTTATCCGCACTGTTAGGTAGTTTGATTATTACTTTTGCTCGCCAAGTCAATGGTGCTTTTAATGATTTGCGTGAGTTAGAAATGTTCTTAACCACACAAGCCATTATCGGTATCGGCTTAGGGATTGCAATTAGTCGCCAACAGCAACTTGCTCATAATTTACGTCATTACCGTTTACGCCTAGAACAAGAGTTACAAGCTCGTCGTGATCTCATGGAAAAACTGGTTCATACCGAAGAAGATGTTAAAAAAGCCATTGCTCGCGAATTACATGATGAAATTGGGCAGAATATTACGGCTATCCAAATTCAATCAATGCTCATCAAAAGAACGGCCGATAACGACAAAACACGCCAAACCGGAGAGCAAATTGAGCGGCTCGCCCTACAAATTCATCAATCTACACGTCAACTACTCCGACAATTACGCCCTCCTGTTTTAGAGGAGATGTCGCTTGAAAAAGCCCTTCATCATTTAATCAATGAGTTTGCTTTTGATGACAACGGCATTACCTGTAATTTTAATTACTCATTAGATAAAGAGCCTGAAAACGAAACCATTATTTTTACTCTCTACCGTTTGGTGCAAGAGCTGTTAAACAACATTAGTAAACATGCTAATGCAACTTATATCCAAATCTCACTGACTCAAAATCAAAACCGTTTACGGCTAATTATTAGTGATAATGGCGTTGGTATGTTACCGACATCATTATCAACACAACAAAGTAGTGGCTTTGGATTACGAGGAATAGAAGAACGCATTCGCGCTTTAGGCGGAGAATGGGAAGTGATTAACCATCACGGCACGAAAATAATTGTTAACTTACCCACAAATTCAAAAGAAAACAGTGAAAACTAAGAATAAGTCTTAGTCATCTACAACCTTATCTCATTCTTTTTAGCGACATTTTTTTTACATTTGCAACATCAAAGAGGATGTTATGTCAGGTAAAAATTCGGCATCAATTAATAAGACCTATAACTTTTGGCGCAAAAATTTAATGCTGTCGATGATTATCGGTTATGCCACTTTCTATCTCACACGTAAAAGCGTCAACTTTGTAATGCCCGTTATGCAGGTTGAATTGAATTTAGATAAAGGGGATATCGGTTGGATAGCCAGCCTTTTTTATCTTACTTACGGTTTATCTAAATTTGTTTCCGGTATTTTCCATGATAAATGGGGATATCGCTGGTTTATGGGTGTGGGATTAGTCATGACAGGCATTATGAATATTATTTTTGCCTATTGCCTTTCATTTCCCGCGCTACTTTTGGTCTGGGCACTAAATGGTTTCTTTCAAGGCTTTGGATGGCCTCCTTGTGCAAGGTTGTTAACACACTGGTATTCACGCAATGAACGCGGTTTCTGGTGGGGATTATGGAATATCTCAATCAACCTTGGCGGGATGAGTCTTCCCATTTTAACTGCGTGGCTAGCGACGCATTATAGTTGGCAAGTCGCACTGCTTGTTCCCGGTATTATCGGTATCATCATCGGGTTGTGGTTGTGTGTACGATTAAAAGGTACTCCTGCAGAGGAAGGGCTTCCTACTGTGGGCGTGTGGCGACGCGATGTTTTTGAATTACGTCAAGAGCAGGCATCACCTCCTAAACCTATGCTAACTATTTTGAAAGAGAGCATTTTATTTAACCGAATGATTTGGTTACTGGGTTTTTCCTATATTTTGGTTTATCTCATACGTATGGCGATTAACGATTGGGGAAATATCTGGTTATCAGAAACACATGGCGCCAACTTATTGAGTGCTAATGCCATTCTCTCTTTATTTGAAGTGGGTGGCTTACTCGGTGCGTTATGTTCAGGCTGGGGCTCGGATTTATTATTCCGTGGCCAACGAGCACCAATGATATTGCTGTTTTCACTTGGACTTTTTACCGCAGTAACAGCACTTTGGTTAATTCCAATTCATCATTATGCTTTGCTCGCAGCCTGTTTTTTTAGTATCGGTTTTTTTGTGTTCGGACCACAGATGTTAATCGGGCTTGCTGCAACAGAATATTGCCATAAAAACGCAGCAGGCACGGTAACTGGCTACTTGGGATTGTTTGCCTATTTAGGGGCAGCAATGGCAGGTTGGCCATTAAGTCAGGTCATGGCGCATTATGGTTGGACTGGGATGTTTGCATTATTAACCAGTGCTGCGGCCTTAATGGGACTCTTACTAATGCCGTTGTTGATTGCTGATGTTAGCAAACAAGAGCATTTAGTTGGCCCACTTTCATTTTCCGATGACGACACATTTAAAAGGTTCTGAACATGAAATTGAAAACCCTCTCTACTCTCGTTGCGGCTGGTCTGGCTCTTTCTGCGGTTAGCTTATCAACAAATGCGGCTGGTCGCTTAGTGGTTTACTGTAGTGCGACAAATGCCATGTGTGAAGCTGAAACAAAAGCCTTTGCCGAAAAGTATGATGTTAAAACAACCTTCGTTCGTAATGGTTCAGGAAGTACTTTAGCTAAAATTGAAGCTGAAAAACGCAATCCACAAGCTGACGTTTGGTATGGTGGAACGATGGACCCTCACTCACAAGCTGGTGAAATGGATCTGCTAGAGCCTTATGTTTCTCCTAATCTCGATCAAATCATGCCACAATTCCGTGATCCGGCTAAACGCAAAGGTAACTACTCTTCTGCGGTTTATGTCGGCATTTTAGGCTTTGGCGTTAATAAAGATCGCCTAAAAGAAAAAGGCATCGCGATCCCAACTTGCTGGAAAGATTTAATTAAACCTGAATATAAAGGTGAAATTCAAATCGCTGATCCACAAAGCTCAGGTACAGCTTACACTGCACTGGCAACCTTTGACCAATTGTGGGGAACCGAACAAGCCTTTGATTACCTGAAGAAAATCAATACAAATATCTCTCAATATACCAAATCAGGTATTGCTCCGGCACGAAATGCAGCGCGTGGTGAAGCCGCCATTGGTATTGGTTTCTTACATGACTATTCATTAGAAGTTGAAAATGGCGCTCCACTTGAATTGATTTCACCTTGTGAAGGTACAGGCTATGAAATCGGTGGTGTGAGTATCATTAAAAATGCCCGAAATATGGATAACGCAAAATTATTCGTAGATTGGACACTCTCAAAAGAAGCGCAGGAAATTAGCTGGAAAGAAGGTAAATCTTACCAAATTCTCACTAATACCTCGGCTGAATCTTCACCAATGGCACTGAAATTATCAGACTTAAAACTCATTAACTACGACATGGATAAATATGGCGATAGTGAAGTGCGTAAAGAGCTGATTAATAAGTGGGTTACCGAAGTAAAAATGGGTAAATAGCTCATTAATAGAGCGAGATAACCTCTCGCTCTCTTTTTCTCATAATAATAAATACATTTACTCTCGGGGGATTTATGTCTCACACACTCGCTTTACCTGAAAAAAAGAGGCGGGATCCCATATTTTTATGGATCCTAATTGCATGGATGGCTTTTGCGTTACTGCCGTCATGGAGCCTTGATTACGGTCTTTTAGATTCTACAGCAGATGAATTACTCACCTCTTACGGCTGGAGTAGCGTCAATATCAGTTGGCTCTGGTTTTTATTACCTAGTTTACTGTTATTTCGCCCATTAACTGCTCCTAAGCGTGAAAATCGTTCTCGCCACTATTTTGATGCTGGTTTTGCGCTATTTTGTGCATTCATTGCAATCGTTAGTGCAACTCTTGAAGGGCGTGGCTTAGGTTATTCTGCGATCATCCTCTTTATTTCTTTGGGAATGATCATGAAAACCGCCTTAACACGCCTTGAATGGCTGGGCGGTGACAGCTTTGTTATTGGCTCTTTAATCGCCGTTGTTGCGCTGATTGGTGCCTTTATCATCTTTCCAAGTATCGCTATTTTTATTCCGATGTTTAAAGATAGCGCGGGCAATTTTGCGCCTTTTGAATTTATCGCTATTTTAAGCCAAGCGCATATTGTGCAAGTGATGCTCAACTCTATTGCGCTTTCTATTGCAGTGGGTATCGGTTGTACCTTCTTTGGTTTAATTCTGGCAATTTATACGTCTCGTATTGCGGTACGCTCTGCCATTATTGGCCGTGTATTTTCTATCTTACCTATTGTTACGCCACCTTTTGTCGTCGGTTTAGGGGTAACATTAATGATGGGTCGCTCTGGCTATGTAACAGAGTTTCTCGCCACGTATGCAGGACTGGAAAATACCAACTGGTTATATGGTTTTACAGGAATTTGGTTAGCTCAAGTGCTCGCCTTTACTCCAATGTCATTTATGATTTTAGATGGTGCGATAAAAACCATTCATCCTTCATTGGAAGAAGCGTCTTACACCTTAAGAGCTAATCGCTATCAAACCTTCTTTAATGTTTTTATGCCGTTACTTAAGCCCGCGTTAGCCAATGCGTTTTTAATTGTGATTGTGCAATCTCTGGCCGACTTTAGTAACCCTCTGGTTTTAGGGGGCAACTTTGACGTTATCGCTACACAAATTTACTTCTATATCACAGGCTCTCAGCTAGATTATCAATCAGCCAGTACATTAGGTGCGTCACTGCTAGTTTTCTCACTATTAGTGTTCTGTGTGCAGTATATGTGGATTGGTAAACGCTCTTACGTCACGGTATCAGGTAAATCCTATCGCGGTGATGTTCAACCTCTTCCATCTTCACTAATTGCATTTGTGACTACCGTTCTAGGTATTTGGGTTGTCTTTAATATCTTGCTCTATGGCAGTATTTTCTATGGCAGTTTCACTGTTAACTGGGGGGTTGATTACACCTTAACACTCGACAACTTTATCAAACTATTTGGTCAAGGAATGAGTGACGGTGCATGGCCTTCGCTGTTAGATACCTTGTTATATGCAGGTATTGCAGCACCGATTACAGCCATTCTCGGACTATTAATTGCCTATATTGTGGTGCGCCAAGACTTTAAAGGTAAGAAAAGTATCGAGTTCACGACAATGCTTTGTTTCGCTGTACCAGGAACCGTTGCAGGTGTCTCTTATATTCTTGCATTTAACGACTCGCCTTTCTATTTAACGGGAACAGCCGCCATTGTCATTATCTCTATGACAATGCGTAACGTACCAGTAGGGATACGTGCAGGTATTGCGGGATTAGGACAAATTGATAAATCGCTGGATGAAGCCTCTCTCAGTTTAAGAGCGAATTCAATGAGAACTATTTTCTATGTGCTATTACCGTTATTACGCCCTGCTATTTTATCTGCGCTGATTTATAGCTTTGTGCGTGCCATTACTACTGTCAGTGCCATCGTTTTCCTTGTTACACCAGATACACGCGTTGCCACCGCTTATATTTTAAACCGCGTTGAAGATGGTGAATACGGCGTCGCAATTGCCTACGGCTCGATTTTAATCGTTGTGATGTTGGCAATTATTTTCTTATTTGACTATTTGATTGGCGAAGCCCGTGTTTCACGCTCTAAAGCCAAAAATGCACAGTAATACGGAGTATAAATCATGACACAACAACATTTCGTTGAACTGAAAAATGTAATTAAGCGTTTTGGCTCTAACACGGTAATTGAAGATCTCAGTTTGTCTATTCCACAAGGCAAAATGGTTTCATTATTGGGGCCTTCAGGTTGTGGTAAAACAACGGTGTTACGTTTAGTTGCAGGGTTAGAAAAACCGACAGAAGGTAAGATTTTTATTGATGGTGAGGATGTTACTGACCGCTCAATCCAGCAACGTGATATTTGTATGGTGTTTCAGTCTTACGCCCTTTTCCCGCATATGTCTTTGGGGGAAAACATTGGCTATGGCTTAAAAATGCTAGGACGTCCTAAAGCTGAAATTAAACAACGTGTTTCTGAAGCCTTAGAGCTGGTGGATTTAGCTGGTTTTGAAGACCGCTTTGTTGACCAAATATCGGGTGGACAACAACAACGTGTCGCCTTAGCGCGTGCGTTAATTTTAAAGCCTAAAGTGTTACTTTTTGATGAACCACTGAGTAATCTTGATGCGAACTTACGCCGTAGTATGAGAGAGAAAATTCGTGAATTACAACAACAGTTTAATATCACCTCTCTTTACGTAACCCATGACCAAAGTGAAGCATTTGCGGTTTCTGATATGGTATTGGTGATGAATAAAGGCAAGATAATGCAACTAGGCTCACCACAAACTCTTTATCGCCAACCGGCTTCTGAATTTATGGCAAGCTTTATGGGAGATGCCAACTTATTCCCAGCAACATTGGGCGCTGATTATGTTGATATTTTCCAATATCGTTTACCAAAACCAGATACGTTTAATACGACTAAAACAGAAGTGAGAGTGGGCGTTAGACCAGAAGCTATCACCTTATCTCAGCAAGGCGATGCTTGTCAGCAATGCAAAATTGTCCATGTCGCTTATATGGGGCCTCAATATGAAGTGACAGTGGAATGGCAAAATCAAACCTTGCTATTACAAGTCAATGCCACACAGCTTCAACCTAATGTAGGCGATAGCTACTATCTACAAATCCATCCTTATGGCATGTTTATTTTAGAATAAACATTTTCACCCTATTTTATCATTTATCTTAAAGGCGTCATTATGGCGCCTTTTTTCTTCTTTATTTTTCACACTTCTAATTTATTTTTTATCCTTAAATTACAATCAATTATAAGATTTTTATTATTTTTAAAAATGATCACTTGCTAATGATAATTATATTTACTTACAATATTTACAAAATGTTATGTTATAACATCATAAATAAAGGAGGTAAGTGATATGAAAAAATCTATTTTTAGCTATACAACACTTTTTATTTCAATAAGTTATTCTTTATTTGCAAATGCAACCCCCGCAATAAAGTCAAAGGAAAATCAGAATAATGAGGTATTAAAAGTCTATTCAACACCTTTACATACATCACAAGAAAAAATGGCAATACCCGTTGCGGTTTTAATACAAGAAGATCTACGCACTAATCGTAGTGCATCTATTGCAGAAACATTGACATCTTTGCCAGGTTTTCATGCCAGCTTTTTTGGGGGGGGTTCGGTACACCCTGTTATTCGGGGAATGTCAGGAAATCGAGTCAAGGTATTGCACAGTGGTAGTGATCTTATGGATGTTTCATCTATTGGTGCTGATCACGCCATCACCAGTGAACCTTTTTTAAGCCAGCGTATTGAAGTATTAAAAGGACCGACAACATTACTTTATGGAGGAGGTACGATAGGAGGAGCAATAAATGTTATTGATAGCAAAATTCCTATGTCAGTACCTGAAAAAGGCTACGAGGGTGAATTACAGTATCAATACGATTCCGTTTCTAAGGGAAATACAGGATCAGCCGGATTAACATTAGGGCAAGATAATTTAGCTCTGCGTATTGAAGGCACTAAGCGTTATCAAAGCGATTACAAACAACCTGCGCCTTTGCATCAAGGAGAACCTAGCCGTTTAGCAGGCTCTTATCAAGATAACCAATCTGCAAATATTGGTACATCTTGGATCTTTGATGATGGCTATATTGGTATTGGCTATGGTGAACAGCATCGCCGATATGGATTGCCTGGTCATACTCATTTTCACGATCATGATGAGGGCCACCACCACGCCCCTATTAGCCCTCCTTTAGCTGGTCATCATCATGATCACAATCATGAATACCCTGATGAACAACATGAACATGGCATTCCTTATATTGTTATAGAGAGTAAACGATGGGATCTTCGTGGTGAAAAAAGTAACCCTTTTGCCGGTATTGAATCTGTACGTTTCAGTGCAGCCAGAACCAATTATCATCATGACGAAAAAGAAGATCATGAAGTCAGCACCCAATTTAAAAACAAAGGAGATGAATTAAGATTATCTTTCACACATCAACCAATTTTAGGCTGGCATGGCGTTATTGGTGGACAATTTAATCAACGTGATTTTAGTGCCTATGGAGAGGAGGCTTATGTTCCTTCAACAAAAACAAAAAATCACTCACTCTTTTTATTAGAAGAATACCAATTAGGTGATTTTCGCTATGAATTAGGATTTCGCCAAGAGTGGCAATCGCTGTTAAATAGAGAAACTCAAAAAACTAATAAACAGAGTGCATCTTCTATTTCTACTGGATTAGCGTGGAATTTTACACAAGACTATTTTTTAAATTTATCACTATCACACACAAAAAGATTACCTGTCGCAGAAGAGCTCTATGCGAATGGTGTTCATGCAGCAAGTAGAACCATTGAAAAAGGCGATCCTAATTTAACTGCAGAAACCGCAAATAATATTGATATTGGAGTAACTAAAGTAACAGGCGATATTCAATTTAATATGAGTGCCTATTACAATCGTATCAATAATTATATTTACGGTAAGTTTACTGGTGCTGAATTAAATAATGGTTATCGTTCATTACAATATGTTCAACATGATGCACAATTTAAAGGTGTAGAAGGAAATATTGATTATTACTATAACCAAAATAGCTTAATTGGTATTTCTGGTGATTATATCAGAGCAAATTTACTAAATAATAAGGGAAATATACCAAGAATACCGGCTTATCGATTAAGTGCTTATATTAAACATAGTTTGACAGAAAACTTAACCGGACAAATCCGTGTTGATCATTTTGGGAAACAGAATAAAACAGCCGAGTATGAAACACCTACGGATGCTTATAACACGGTTAGTTTAGGTAGTGAATATATTGGTTATTTAGACAACACCGATTATACCTTATATGCCAAGATTAATAATATCTTTGATGCAAAAGGGAAAGACAGTACCTCTTATATTAAAGATGAAATGTATTTACCAGGTCGTAATATTATCTTAGGCGCTACTCTTACATTCTAATATAAATATCATGAAAAAAAGTAAACTCTCTATTATTTTGCTTATGCTTTTGTCATCTCCTTTATATGGAAAAGAGAGTAATGATGATAAAGGCAAAGAAAAAGAAAATCAAAACGATGCAATAACAGTTAAAGGCACACTAATAAAAAATAAAGAGACGTTTTCCTCTTTATTACTTAATAACCGAGAAGAGATAAAAGATAAACAACTTGAACAAATAAAAACGAATACTATTGGTAATACCGTTGCAAAAGTCGCGGGTGTACAAGCCGAAGGTTTTGGACCTAATGCTGCAAGACCTGTTATTCGAAGTTTATCAGGAAATCGTGTCGGTATTTTAGTCAATAATCTGCCAATTAATGATGTTTCATTTATTAGTGGAAATATGCCTATTCCCATTGATATGAACCGAATTAATGAAATATCGATCAGTAAGAATTCTGAAGCACTCTTTTATGGTGGTAGTACAAGCGG
Source organism: Proteus sp. FZP2095 (assembly GCF_023701425.1). Classification (NCBI taxonomy): domain Bacteria; kingdom Pseudomonadati; phylum Pseudomonadota; class Gammaproteobacteria; order Enterobacterales; family Morganellaceae; genus Proteus; species Proteus sp. FZP2095. Next base: position 408,224 of record NZ_JAMQBJ010000002.1, on the reverse strand, counting down.
TGGTGCCATTCATTTATGGGATGATAGGATAATGACACAATTACCTGAAAAAGCCATTTCAGGTGCAGTGACTTTTAATGGAAGTACCAATAACGGTAATGGTGGCTCTGCAAATATTAAACTCAGCGATGAAGAAAATTGGATTTTTAATCTTTCTGGAGCAACGAAGCGTGTCTCTAGATATAAAATTCCTACGAATTCTAAAGCAGGTCCTTGCTACAGCTTTCAGCAACTTAAAGAGCACTTTGCATTACGTGATCAATGCCAAGTGGATATGAAAGTTTTTACCAGTCGTAATCCTGAAGCTTATCCTTATATTAGTGAATTCTGGAAAAAGTATCAGATTGAATATGAGTTAAGTGAAGGTGATAAATACACCTTTAAAGATAAAGATTATTTTTCAGGCATTGGCTATGTAAATAACGAACCAAATTCACTATATAAACCCGGTAGTCCTACATCTATTGAACATGTAACACCACCTAAACATTATGTTGAAAATAACAATAAAGAGATCCCGAATAGCTTTTTAAAAAGCCAAAGTGGCAATGCATCTCTTTCTTATATTAGAGATAAAGGCTATATAGGTTTATCTGTTACTGATTTTCAGACTTCTTACGGTGTGCCGGGATATGCCTATCTCACCACAAAAACAAGCCGAGAAATGTATAAACCGGTTTCAGTTTCAAACCATAATCGGCGGATAGATATACAGGGAAAACATTATCACTTAACACCTTTTTTAAGGGACAGTGCTTTTTATTACTCTTATTCTGAATCTAAAGATGAAGAATTGGTGGGACAAATTGCATCATCAGTATTTGAGACAAAAAATCACCAATTAGCATTAGAAACTGCACATGCTCCACTATTTAATCGGTTAAATGGTGCTGTTGGCGTTAATGGTAATTATCGTGATCTGAAAACGTCTGGTTATGATGCTTATTTACCAAGTGTATTAACCAAAGAGTATGGGATATATTGGGTTGAATCACTCAATTTATCTCCTTTTGAAATTACCGCTGGATACCGTAAAGGCTACACTCAACATCACCTCAATATTCCAGCTAATTATAATAGCGGTAGAGGACAAGGTTCTAATTTACAAAACCGTCATTTTGATACAAGTGCAAATACACTAGCCTTATCTTTTACACCAATTGATGAATGGACATTAAAGCTACAACAAAATATTTCCTATCGGGCACCAGAAATTAATGAACTTTATACACATGGTCCTCATTATGCTTATCTAATTGAGGAACAAGGAAATAGTAAATTTAATACAGAGAAAAGTAAAAGTATTGAATTATCATCTGTTATCGAGGTTGGTAATTTCTCTAATAAACTTAATCTGTATAAAACAGACTATAGTGACTTTAAATTTAGGAGATTAACAGGAGTTAGCCGTGGTGGCGTTACCGTTATGGAATGGGATGAAACAGATCTTGAAACAAAAGGATTAGAATACGAATTTAAGTATTTATACGAATTACCTCACGAGCACAATCTCACATTTACACTATTTGGGGATTTTGTCGAAAATAAAAGCAAAAGAAAGCTATTTATTGCAGGTAATTATTTGCCAAACTTACCTAATGAAAAACATGGTATTAGCATTAATTATCAGCATGGAGAATTAACGGCATTTAGTAGCGCCACTTACAATAAAAAACAGAAAGAAAGTGGTGGATTAATGTATGGTGGAGATATTACTTTCCCTTCTTATACTTTAGTCGATGCGGGTATTGGTAAAAAATATCATCTTGATAAGTTAGACGTTTCAGTTGATTTTATTATTAATAATCTCACCAATACTGAAGCAAGACCGGCATCTTCTCAATTGAAATACTTAGCGCCATTACCGGGTCGAAATTATGGAGTAAATGTCAAAATTGATTTTTAATATATTCTGATTTAACAAGATATAAAGTAAGCGAGGCACCCAATGGGTGCCTCTTTTTTATAATAATACTACGACATTTTCCCCTGGTGTGACATCCTGGTGTGAATGTTTGATGTAACACTTGGTGTAACACATTGCTACGCTATTATTGTTTTAGATAATGATTGGAGATACTTGTACTACTCCCTTTATTTTTTAAGATGCTATCAGAACAAAAACTGATAGCACCCGTTCTACACTCTATTTTCCTTGAGCGAGATATTTTTGCATTTCATCCACAGGAACCATACCACCCCCCGTCGCCCACACTAAATGCGTCGCATTTTGCATTTTTTGACTGTCCAGTGATAAGCCTTGCAGATAATCTTTAGCTTGAGTGACATGTATAGCACCAGCCATTCCCGCTAAAGCCGAAGGTTCTAACTTAATTCCTTCTTCTTTATTTAATAAACTGAGTAAGTCATAAAGCTCTTGGTCATCAATAGTGTAATAACCATCAATTAAGCGCTCCATTGCGCGACCTACGAAGCCTGATGCACGACCAACAGCAAGACCATCAGCGGCAGTGACGTTATCGATACCAATCTCTTGTACTGAGATGCCTTCATGTAATTGGGTATAAACGCCCAATAACATACAAGGTGAGTGCGTTGGCTCTGCAAATAAACAGTGTACTGCATCACCAAATGCCAATTTCAGCCCAAAAGCAACGCCACCAGGACCACCACCAACACCACAAGGCAGATAAACAAACAGAGGATGTTCACTATCAACACGAACACCTTGTTCTTCAAATTGGCGTTTTAAACGTAATCCCGCTACCGCATAACCCAAGAATAATGTTTTTGAGTTTTCGTCATCGATGAAGAAACAGTTAGGATCTTTCTCTGCCTCTTTACGACCTTCTTCTACCGCGATGCTGTAATCTTGTTCATATTCAACAACATTCACGCCATGGGAGCGTAATTTATCTTTCTTCCACTGACGTGCATCAGCAGACATATGAACACTCACACTAAAACCTAATTTCGCACTCATGATCCCAATAGACATACCTAAGTTGCCTGTTGAACCTACCGCGATACTATATTGGCTAAAGAACTCACGGAATTTATCAGAAAATAATTTTTCATAATTATCATCTGTACTTAATAATCCCGCATTGATTGCCAATTTCTCAGCATGAGTCAGTACTTCATAAATTCCACCGCGAGCTTTAATTGAACCTGAAATAGGCAGATGACTGTCCTTTTTCAAACGCAATTGACCGCTAATGGAGGTGTTATAACGCTTTTCAAGAGCAACTTTCATCTTAGGAATATCAACCACTTCTGATTCGATGATCCCTTTAGTAACCGCTGTTTCTGGAAATGCTTTAGCTAAATAAGGTGCAAAACGTTGTAACCGTGCTTGTGCGTCAATTACGTCATCTTGCGTTAAACCAACATATGGAAGTCCCTGGTCAGTGGTGGTCACTTTTGGGTTAAACCAAACCACTTCTTTTAAGTCCACTAAGTCATTAACTAGTGGAAAATTACTTTTTAATTTATTTATATCTATATGGTTCATAGTCGTTCTCTTTTATATGACAAAAGAAAGCATAAATGTACCGCCTAATGCGACAAAGGAGGCAATAAAGGTCGCGACACTGTAAAAACGAAAAGTTTCACTTAAAGTTGCATTACAATACTGCTTCACTAACCAAAACAGTGAGTCTGTGACGATGGTACAACCAATAGCACCTGAACCAATCGCTAATGTAATAATCTCAGGGCTAATGTCTGGGTATAAAGGCATTAATGGTGCAACAATTGCAGTAGCCCCCATCATTGCAACAGTTGCAGAACCAACAGCTGCATGAAGGATAATGGCGACTAACCAAGCCAATAAAATTGGATGCATATCCAAGTTAGAAAGAATTAACGCTAAAGATTCACTTAAACCACTACCTTTTAAAATGCCGTTAAAAGCACCACCCGCACCAATAATTAATAAGATGTTGGCAATAGAGCTAAAGCTATCTTCTGTTTTCTTTAATAAAGTATTCATTCCCATATTACGGCGAATACCTAACACATAATAAGCAACAAAGGCAGCAATAAACATCGCAGTAATTGGGTTACCAATAAACTGTAACGCGGTATAAACCGATGTACCTTTAGTCATATTTAATTCTGCTGCTGTTTTTATCAGCATCAAAACAATAGGTAATAAGACAGTAAACAGAGTCGCACCTAATGAAGGTAAATCTTTTTCTTCACGAATTTCCATATCAGAAAATTCTTCAGGTACGGTTTTAAATGGTAAGCGCTCGCCTAACATTTTTAAGAATAGAGGACCGCCGACTAAAGATGCAACTAAGCCTACCGCAAGACCTGCAACAATAACGGTTCCCATATCTGCCCCTAATTCATTTGTTACGAATAGAGCAGCCGGATGAGGAGGAACAATACAGTGAACAGCCATTAATGCTGTACATAATGGGATAGCTAATTTTAATAATGATGTATTTGTTTTTTTCGCAATTGAGAAAGCAAGAGGAATAAGTAATACCACACCCACTTCAACAAAGAGTGTAATACCACAAATAAGACCAACCAATACCATAATAACGTCTGGAGATAACCAACGGCACTTTTGTAATGTAATACCAATCCGTTCTGCAGCACCTGATATTTCCATCATCTTACCAAGAATAGTGCCTAAACCGATAATTGCTGCTAAAAATCCTAACGTACCACCAATACCATTTTCAATCGCATTTACCATTTCTAAAGGATTCATCTTCATTGCAGTACCCACAAAGAAGCTTGCCAATAGTAAGGCTAAAAACGGATGAAACTTAAGTTTTATTATAGTAAAAACAATGAGCAAGATACTCATTATAAGAGTACCTAGCACCCATAACATTGAATCCATATATCCATCCCAAATATTTTATTTATTGTTAATCATATTGAATATTAATCATTCGGTACTTACAAATGATGAAAACTTACACTAAGATGAACTCAATTAACTCAAATAAGTGATCAAAAGCACAAATAATCACATTATGACGAGTGATGGCATGGTATTTCATCTTAACATTAGCTTGATTGTTAACTTACGTTACTATTAACGACGAAACGAGAATAAAAGAATGTTTGAATCTTCTAACGTGATTTTAAGAAATAAACGATTATCCAGTTATCAATTAGCAAGACTTCACACTTTTGAAGCAACAGGTCGTCATCTTTCATTCGCTTTAGCGGCAGAAGAGCTATCATTAACCCCCAGCGCCATTAGCCACCGTATTAATACATTGGAAGAAGAGCTAGGCATTAAGCTATTTAATCGCTTTCATCGCCGAATTGAGTTAACAGAAGAAGGAGAGCGTATTTATTGGGCACTTAAAAAAACACTAGAAGATATTAACCAAGAGATTTTGGATATTCATAATCAAGAAGTCTCTGGTGTTCTCACTGTTTATTCTCGCCCTTCTATTGCTCAATGTTGGTTAGTCCCTCGTATTTCAGATTTTACTGAACGGTATCCATCCATTGAATTAAATCTACTTACAGGAAATGATGATATTAACTTTCGAGGTTATGGTATTGATCTCGCAATCTATTTCGATGATAAGCAACTACAAAACCTTTATTGCGAAGATTTAATTTCAGAATCTATTATTCCTGTATGCAGTCCCGAATACGCAAAAAGGCATGAGCTTGTCGGCAATATTCATCATCTTTCTAATTGCACTTTGCTACATGATAGACAAGCGTGGAGTAATAACTCTGATTTTGACGAATGGCGAGCTTGGAGTGAATATATGGGGCTTTCACTTTTTCCTAATCGCAGCAATATCTGTTTTGACCGTTCTGATCTTGCTGTTATCGCTGCTGTTAACCATTCAGGAGTGGCAATGGGAAGAAAACGTCTAGTGCAAAAACAACTGGCTAATAAAGAATTAATTATTCCTTTTGATAATAGTGAACTTTTTTGTGCTCAGCGTTATTACCTTGTCACTCGAAATGAAAAAAATAATGCTAAAGTACAACTTTTCATTCAATGGCTGAAAAAACAAATCAAGGAAAGTATGTAATTTTTTAAGGAAAATCAGATGAAAGAGATGACTTTTTCAACACAACAAATTATTGCTATTGCAGAATATGCAGGGCTCGCGATCCCAAGTTGCAATTTCCGTATAAATCCACTCATTAGATTCAAGTGTTGAAAGCAATGCTAATAACTCACTAAGCGTTTCAAATTTTTGTATCATTCTATTTTTCACTAAGGATCTCGTTATTTTTACAATAAACCCGCCAATTAGGCGGGTCTATTATTTCTTGATTCTTAACGTCTATGATCTTATTTAGCTAAAAAGTGTTTATCTTCAACCACTATTAAAGGCTCAATATCACTCTCTTTTTTAATCACCAGAGTTGGGTCTGAACGTAAACAACAACCACCATAATGCCCTCCAACAGTAAAGGTGCAAACTTGGATATAACGATTTGCCACTTTTGGTAAGCACCATAGTTCTTGGTAAATATTTTCTTGGTGTTCAAATTGGCCTTGAGTTTCGTCCAACACATTCTCTTTATGATCAACCAAGCCAATGTTACTACCACAACGCCCAGCAATAGGTTTAATGGCATAACCACTTTTTGCAAGACGAGGCGTCACCGTAAAATCAGTATCTAATAAATAAGGGTTATCAGGGAACAATTGCCATAAAACCGGTAAAATGGCTTTATTACTAGGAATTAATGTCCAAAGAGGCTCAAAAACTGTAATTTCAGGACGTAAAAGTACATCAACTAAACGTACTTCATCTTCAGGATGCCCTGTACGAATAGGGATCAGTGCTTGTTGTTCACTCTCTTCTCTTAATTGGTCTAACGCCGTTTCCCAAGCCCATGTTTTCCAGACACATTCAACGACACGTTTGTCTGCATCAATTAATTGACCACGACTATTCCAATGAAGCTCATCTAATCCACGCAGAATTTTACTGTTATAACCCGCTTGAGTCAGCGATTGTTGCATAAACAGAGCATGATAATCTTCTTCACTATCATCATCTTGAAGAATATGTACAAAAGGTTTCGCATCACTGTGTTTCCACGCATCGGCTAATGCATCAAGCAAGCGTTCACCAGGGTTAAAACCCTCTTTAACTCCACCTTTCTGTGCCCATTTTTCGATAATTAAACCTGCTTCTGTATGGCAAGAGGCAGAGTCAGCATTATATTCATAAACTTTGACACCGCGCTCATCCATGCAAAAATCTAATCGTCCCGTGATCATTTGATGACGTCTGTTTTGCCATGATAAACGGATACGAGGCCACAACACTTCAGGGATATCGAATAAACGCAGTAATTTATCGTCTTTTAACACTTTTTCGGTTGCATGTAGATACATCAAATGCATTTCATTACTTGCGCGAATAAGCTCCTGCTCTGCACTTTCTGAGATGGTGAAATATTCATAGCTATCTTGATTAATAATATGGCCGTGTTGTGCAAGGACATAGGCTTTTTCTAGAGGCGAGCTTTCATCCAACCACTTGCCATCTAATTGACCTTTATTATCAAGCTGTTCGGCATGGATATTTAACAGTTCTGGCACAATTTTAGGTTGAGGAAGACTATAAACATTAGGCTCTGTTTGGATCATCCAACCTAATAGCGTTGTATTATCAAAAGTATCTTGAATAAAGTAGCCGTTATCCGTCACTTTAAGAGGCAATTCCCTTGTCCATTGTTGCCCTGCTGGCAATCGAGTGTGGATAACATTTTGTTCTGCAATACGGATCTTATCTTCAAGCACTTCAGTAATAACAGCGACATGCCCAGTTACTTTGAACTCACCACCTTCTTGCCAAATCAGTAAAGCACCCACAGCAGGGGGTTGTTTGCTACCATTTGCAAAGGCTTGTAATGGCAATATATCGTCATCTATGGTTTTACGTAAAAAACGCAGTGAAAAGATCTCATAAGCCATTCCCACATCAGTAAATACAGCCCCATAATGCAAATAGAGAAAACGGCGAGCGAACTCAACACACTGCCACTTGTGCCCCATATATTCATTACCAATATAACTGCGGAATGAATCATTAGCGGCATAGTCTTCTTTATCAATACTGCTGTAATCTGAAGAGTAAATTGCGACACCACCAGGCGCATAGCCTAACAATGTTCCAAATGGTTCATGACGAATGATATCTTTTACATTCATAATCTCGACCTTGACGATAAATAGATAATTACCCTGCAACACTTATAATCTTGCCTAAGTATTATAGTTAACAATCTTAACGCCGTAGCCTATTAGATGTGAATGTAATTTTATAAATTTCAATAAAGTGAGGATAGTTGTTTGAATTTAACACGGGTTTAAGAAAGGAAATCTCGACGATATAAAAAAAAACTCAAAAATAACCCATTATAAAAAGGCATAAAAGGTATTTTCGAGTATAAACACAGTCAAAGAGGGCTTTATCTTTCTTGTTATAGCCTCATTATTTACTCTTTATTAATCACAAATGCGAGCACAAATAGCAGATAAAATGGTGTTTAGGCAATATATAGCACTGCTTATCAAAAAATTCTCGACAATCCTGCTGGAAATAAGAAGGATATCAAAATAGTTTAATGAAAATTAATATCATCTTATAACATGATGGGTATAAATAATTCACCCAATTAACCGATAACACATTAGTATGGATTTTACTCATTCAAGCCGGAGTGCTTGTATATTTTGAAGATCCATCACGGAAACTTGATATTCAATTTATTGGATATTATTGGTGGTTGATAGGAAGAATGAGGTCACTAATGTCAAAGATTTATCCCATTTCTCAAATTATTGGGCATAAAATTCGTAAACAACGCCAGCAACTTCGCTTGTCAGCGAAGGTTGTCGCTGAACGAGTCGGTATTAGCCAGCAACAATTTTCACGTTATGAGAATGGGCTATGTAAGATTGATGTTGATATGCTCTTTCATATTGCACAAGAGCTAAAAGTCACCCCTGCATTTTTCCTACCGCCAAATGAAGAACAAGTTTCTGCTGTAGCATTGACACAATCCAAACAGTTTTGGAGTGCTCAAAGTCAAATTTAATATTCTTGGTATGGAAATCTTCTGTTTTATCTTCTCATTAAGATAAATAAGATTTCCATATATCACTCTTAATTATATGATTTTATTATATATTATTACCTAGAGTTATTAATTCTCTTCATATATTTCTTTTAGAACAACAAATTTTTTTCTTTTATAAAATAAAGTATTAGCACCATTTTCTCTGATTTCCCCACCAACTTAAGCGATATTTTTCGTACAGATTATCTCCTATTTCTAATACAAATTATGTTAATCTTATTAAGAATAATAACAATTATCATTCAATAATAAGAGTTAAACATGAAATATCGCTATACTCTCTCTCTCACTGCACTCTCATTTCTTTCTGCATCTGCATTAGCCGTTGAGTATCCAGTAGGTCACCCTATTCTTAAAAATGGTATGGAAATTCAAGGGGTTTATCTCCAACCTATTACCATGGATACTGAAGAAGGTCATCATGCGATGAATCACTTAGCTGCTGATAAAGCAGATATCCATTTAGAAGCAGATATTCATGCCACAGAAGATAATCCGAATGGATTTGCTGAAGGCGATTGGATCCCCTACCTCACCATTGAGTACACCGTAACAAAATCTGATGCACCTGCGAAAAAACAGCAAGGCACATTTATGGCAATGGTTGCCAATGATGGCCCTCACTATGGTGAAAACCTGAAGCTGGATGGAAATGGTCAATATAACGTGACCTATAAGATTTATCCGCCTTCATACAACAAAGATATCGCTTTTGGTCGCCATATCGATAAAGAAACTGGCGTTGCACCTTGGTTTGAACCCTTTGAAGTGTCGTGGGATTTCACCTATAGCGGTACAGGCCGTAAAGGTAGCTACTAATTAGCTTGATAACGGATAAATCCAATCATTTGGATTTATCCTTTTTCTCTTTTTAAGTGAAACGCTGATGATCAAAACTCTCTCTAAATACACATTATTACTACTGCTAATGGTGACATCCTCTGCTTTTGCAGCAGAGAAATACACTGTTGAGTTAGAAATGAAAGATGGCGAACTTATTCCACAAACACTTGAAGTTCCTGCAAAAACACCCATTAGAATAAAAATTCGTAATACAGGCACTAGCCCTGTTGAATTTGAAAGTACACAACTACGTAAAGAAAAGGTATTAGCACCGGGCGCAAATTCTGTCGTTGTAATCGCACCACTAAAACCGGGTCGTTACAGCTTCTTTGATGATTTCCACCTTTCTCACCCTCAAGGTGAAATTGTTGCAACTGAAAAGGCAGAGTAAATATGGGACAAGTTCTGTTTGTTGTTTGGCGAGAAAGTTTTGAAGCGCTATTAGTAGTAGGCATTATTTATGCGTGGATAAAACGTTCACCAACACCACAACAAGGTATGAAATACTTGTGGGGTGGCGTGATATTTGGGCTCTTTCTTGCCGTTATTCTAGCGCTAAGTATTTATGGTGTATTTAGCTCCCTAGAAGATATGTGGCAATCTCTATTTATGATCACAATGGAGATCCTCGCCTGTGTGCTTATTGTGCAGATGGTCTATTGGATGAATGGGCAAGGAAAATCATTAAAAGCAAATATAGAAAATGAACTCACTCAAAAAACACAGCAACAAAGTGCGTGGGGTATTTTATTGATTATAGCCATTGCGATTGCCAGAGAAGGCAGTGAAGTGGTGGTATTCCTTTCTAGCCATATAATGGCCCTCAATACACAAACAGCACTGCCTTTCTTTATTGAAGTCCTTATTGGCTTAGTTGTCGCAGCATTCACACTGTGGCTATTTCTGCTGACTTCGAAAGTGGTTTCATGGCGCTATTTCTTTACCGTAACCGGTTTTTTATTACTATTCCTGGCCGTTTCTCTGTTATTAAAAGCCGTAGAAGAAATTGCAAATCTACTGATTGAAATGGATTTTGAATTACCTGATTTCTTTATTTATCCACTTTGGGATATTAGCCATATTCTTGATGATTCGAGTGTTTTTGGTAATTTTTTAGTTTCGTTTTTTGCTTACCGCTCTCAACCTATTGGCTTAAGCGTGGTGACATTTATTCTCTATTGGGTGGTTGTCGCGCTATTATTTAAGCGAGGTTCTCGCCATGCTAAATAATGCAAAATCGAAAAGTAAAAAGCTCACCGCTTTTCTATTTATCTTGTTATTTTCTTTTCCTGTTTATGCCGAAAAAATTATTCAGGGCATTATTCAAGATAGTGAAAACATCGTTATTGCCAAAGGGGATATCCCGACCCCTAAAAAGTTCGAAACTGATATTTTAAGTTATCGAGAAAAAGCTGTTGAGCAATTAACGCTAGTTGAAAAATCGCTCGATAAATTAATCGAGAATAGTGAAAAAAATCAGCTTATTAATGCACAAAATGCTTATCAACAAGCGCATTATCATTATGAAGTTATTCGCCCTATTATCGCCCTTTTTGGATCGAGCGAACGTTTATTGAATAATCGGGCTGATTTCTTTCTTGAAAGAGAAAACTCACCTCGTTTTTCAGGATTTCATTTAGTTGAATATCAACTGTTTAAATTAAGAGATCCTCAAAACGCGACAGAATCGGCAAAAGCCCTTTTAAGAGGCATTAGTGACTTAAAAAAACGTGTCGCAATTGAAGATATTCCTATCCCTAAATTAGTTCAATCTGCGGGTGATAACCTAGAGTTTATTTTGACTGACAAACTCGCTGGTATTGAAAATCAATATTCAAACAGCGATCTGGGAGATAGCTATGCCAATTTATCGGGATCGCGCCTAATCGTGGAGATCTTATCGAATCACATTCCAACGGCTGAATATCAATCTCTTATCAAACAATATGACGATATTGGTGCTCTACTTTTAAAATATCAGCGTGATGAAGGTCTATTCCAGCCTTTAACGGCGCTTCCTGAAACAGAAAAAAGTTGGCTTTTTTCTCAAGTGACACAATTAGCAGAGCAAGTCGCGAACTTACGCAGCACGCTCAATATTGATGTTTACTATCACTATAAAGAAGCAAGTGATGAAAAATAAAACTCTCTTTAAATCGCTATCAAAAAATCCTGTTAACCTCAATAAACGTACAACGTTAAAGTGGCTAGGAGGAAGCTTATTACTCGCTAGTATGGGAGCTAAAGCAGTAGAAAGACAAGAAGCTTCATCAACTTCGCGTTATCAACGCGCTATTGCTTATTTAGGTCAACATCAAGCGGGCGTTATTACACCAGAACAAAAACATGCCTCATTTATTGCACTTAATCTGACAATAACAAGCGCCGATGAGGTGAAAAAAATATTCACAATACTGACACAACGAATTGCGTTTTTAACGCAAACTAGAGAACTACAACAAAGGGCTAATCCACACCTTCCTCCTGCTGAGTCTGGTATTTTAGGCACACAACTACACCCTGATGAATTAACCGTCACCGTCGCTTTAGGCGATAGTTTTTTTGATAGTCGTTTTGGTTTTCAAGCTAAAAAACCTAAACGCTTAGAGCCAATGAAACCCTTTCCTAATGACCGACTCGATCCTAAATGGTGCGGTGGCGATCTATTACTGCAATTGTGTGCAAATAGCCAAGAAAGCGTGATTTATGCGTTAAGAGATATTTTAAAACACCTGTCCGGGAAGGTTTATGCTGTATGGAAAATCGATGGTTTTCTTCCTGCTCGTGATATCGATAATCGACAAACGCCGATTAATCTTTTTGGCTTTAAAGATGGTTCTGGTAACGCGCCTTCTTCAGATAATAGTTTGATGGACTCTCTTGTATGGATCACTGAAAAGCAAAAAGAACCACAGTGGTGTTTAGGTGGAAGTTATCAAGCGGTTCGCCTTATTCGTTTTGCTTTGGAATTTTGGGATAGAACACCTCTTGAAGATCAAGAAAATAACTTTGGACGCCATCGCTCAACCGGAGCGCCAATAGGTATGAAGCAAGAGATGGACGATCCTCAATTTGAAAAAGATCCTCACGGTGACAGGGTGCTATTTGATTCTCATATGCGACGAGCTGAACCAAGAAATCCAGAACGTTATAGTGCCAAGTTACGCCGACGTAGTTATAGCTACTCATTAGGATTAACGCCTTCAGGTCAACTAGATATGGGGCTAATTTTTATCTCGTTCCAAAATAACCTTAAAAAAGGCTTTATTGATACACAAAAACGTTTAGACGGTGAACCCTTAGAGCGTTATATCAAACCTTTCGGTGGTGGATATTACTTCGTGTTACCCGGTATATCTCAAGAGGGTGATATTCTGGCAAAAGGACTATTTGATTAATCAACACAATTTAGGCACTTTGCTTTTTCTGCAAAAGTGCCTAAATAACGCCTCTAGCAAATTAACGAGAAAAATGCGCCATTTTTGCTTTTAATGCATTGCCCAGTTCCATTTGCCTTTCTGGTTCAATAAATCCCATCGTCAATACTGCAGCTACCATTTCCCCTTTTTTATTAAGTACAGGGCATGAAATAGATTGTGCACCTGGAATGCCTTCTGCCGGCTCATGACGAATTGCAAAACCTTGTTGACGAATAATATTTTGCTGCTTTGTTGATAAATCAGCTTCAATTTTTAAATCACTAAAAGTGGCAAAAACAGCACCTGCAGCACTAACTTTATGAGGAACAGGAGTATCAGGTAAAAAATCGATATCAACATGTTTAAAGCTACGATTATAACGGGTTAAAAACAGTTGATTACCTTGAGAAATTACCAGTCCGGTAGACATATTCTGTTCATCTCTAAATTCACATAATAACTGATTAATCTCATCCACGAAGGATTGTGGCTTTGGCGTCGCCTGTGCTAAAAAAAGAATTTTACTGCCCAAACAATACTGGCTTCCTTCACTCTCTTGATACAACATTTCAGAGCGACAAAGTGAAACTAAATATTTATGTAAGCGACTTTTTGAAAGCGAACAGGCTTTTGCAATATCTGACGATCGGGCAATACCTCCATTCGAAGCAATAAATTCAAGAATGGTAATAGCGATATCAACCGAGTTAACTCCTTGAGAATTCTGCATTTATTTTTCCCACACCTATTCGTTATTTACTTTGTTTTATGACGATATCCCATTATTCTTTTTTTGTCATTTTTACTAGTTTATTTCACTGAAACCTTATTTTAAATAGGGCTTTTTAATCATTTTCTGTCGATTATTTTCTTTGTCTATTTTTAGATGATCTAACTCAAGGTTAACTATATATGAATTGGGTTTATATATAGTTAACTTTTCTTGTGCGTGAGAATGTCTATGTCTAAAAATCAAAAATGGGAATTAAATAGAAGAACGTTGTTAAAAGGAATGGGCGCCATTGGCGTGGCTGCTCTTTCTCCTAACGCGTTCAGTCTAGTTAATGAAAATAAACCCATATTTAACCAGAAACCACGGATCAAATTATCCGAGTATAAAACCTTTCGTTCAACCTGTGCGATGGAATGTTTGCACTGTAACCTAACAGCTTTTACACATAAGGGGAAACTGATCAAAATTGAAGCCTCTGAAGGCTTTAATGTGAAATGCTGTTTGCGTGGAATGAGCCGAACTAAGTGGGTATACCATAAAGATCGTCTCACCACACCTTTATTGCGTGTTGGCGAAAAAGGAAAAGCAGAATTTAAGCCGATCAGTTGGGATGAAGCGCTAGATCTTATTGAAAAAAATATCAGAGAAACCATTGATAAGTTTGGCAATGAGGGACTATTTATCTCTACTCATGCGGGCAATATGGACTCGATTAAAAATGATATGGGTAAAGCATTTTTCGATTACTTGGGAGGCTCAACAAAACAAGCAGGCTCTTTATGCTGCTCTGCGGTAACCGCAGCAATGATCCCCATGGTAGGTCTACGCTATGCCGATACTCGTGATACTGTAAAAGATAGTCGTTATATTCTTTGCTGGGGCAATAACCCTGCTGTCACCATGCAAGCATATTTTAAAAACTACAATCAAGCTCGTCGAAACGGCGCCAGAATGGTAGTTATTGATCCTCGCTTTAATGAAACTGCAGCTAAAGCCGATGAATGGATCCCAATTGTACCGGGTACAGATACTGCTCTTGCATTAGGTATGATCAAAATTATCATTGAAGAAAATCTCACTGATAAACCTTTTTTACGTGCTCATACAGGGGCTGTTTATCTTGTTAACGCACAGCAAAAACTATTACGCCAATCTGATGATGACCAAGATAGCTATCTGGTTTTTGATACCCTGAGCCAGCAACTTGTTCACCATGAAACACCCAATATTGTTCCTGCGTTAACTCATGATGAACTACCAGCTAATGCTGATTACGTGACTGTCTTTGAGCAAATTTATCAACAAGCCCAGCCTTGGACTATCGAAAAAACGAGCCAAGAAACAGATATTCCAAAAGAAACGATTATTCGTTTAGCACGCGATTATGCCACCACCAAACCGGCAATGATTGTGCAAAATATGTCAGGTGCTCAACGAACAGAGTTCGGTGCTTATGTTGCTGCAAGCCAGTTTTATCTCGCTTTATTAACCGGCAATATCGGTAAAAAAGGTGCTGGAATTTGTGATGCGGGCGGTGCTCGTCAAATGGCGAAATTTAGCCCAATTATTCCACCAGCACCGAATGCAAAACCCATCAAACCTATCCCCGTTGCAAAAGTCGGTGATTGGATTGTCAATGAAAGACCACACCCAATTAACTTTTGGTGGATCATGACAATGGGTGTAATGACGCAACTTCCTAACACCAATATGGTACGTAATGCACTGAAAAAAGTTCCTTTTGTTGTTGTCGCTGATAACTTGATGTCATCCACGGCTCTTTATGCTGATCTCGTACTTCCTGTTACCACTATTTTTGAAGATACCAGCTTAATGGCAGGGGTTCGTAGCCAATATGTGCAATTAATGGAAAAAGCCGTTGAGCCACCGGGAGAAGCAAAACCTGATTACTGGATCTTTGCTCGTCTTGCTGAGCGCTTTGGTTTTGGTGAAGTCTTTAATCAACCTATTGAGCATTACATTGATGCTTGCCTTAAAGGTTCTGGCATTACTCGTGAAATGCTGGAAAAAGGTCCAGTGCGCCCAGTTGAGGGTGATTGGATCCCATTTAAAGATGGTGTTTTCCGTACCTCAACGAAAAAAGCACACTTCTTTATTGAAGAATGGCAGGGCAAGAACTTCTCCCCTATTGTCACCTACTACCCAGTAAAAGAATCAACAAAAGGTTCACCTGAACTTGCCAAAAAGTATCCTCTGATGGCGGTACAACGCAAACTCGCCCGTAGTGTTCACTCTAGTCATGGTATGAATGAGTGGATCTTAGAAGTACAGCGCAATCAGCCTAATATTCTTATCCATCCTAATGACGCCTTAGCTCGCGGTATTAAAGATGGTGAATGGGCTATCGCGTTTAATGATCGAGGTGAACACCGCGCTATTGCCGTTGTGACCACTCATATTAAGCAAGGTGTTATCTCATTGGATAATGGATGGTGGGAGCAACAAGGCGGAAGTAGTAGCCATGTCACCAATGATCACGTAGAGCCTTTGGGTAATGGTCATTGCTGTAATAGCACCTTAGTTAACGTAAGAAGGGAGGCATGATCATGGCGAAGAAACAGTATGGTTTTCTGATAAATACCAAAGATTGCTACGGTTGCCGTACCTGCTCTATGGCCTGTAAATCTGAAAACGTGACACCTCCCGGTGTGCTATGGCGTCGTGTTCGTGAATTCAACGAAGACCAACCTAATGCACAAGCCTTTATTACGATGTCTTGTAACCATTGTGATGATCCACAGTGCCTAAAAGTCTGCCCTGCTGATACTTATACCAAACGAGAGGATGGTATTGTCGTGCAAGATCATGACAAATGTATTGGTTGCCAGATGTGTATCATGGCCTGTCCTTACAATGCGCCTGTTTATGATCCAGTTGAAGGCAAAACCAGTAAATGCAATATGTGTGCAGATAGACTGGATGAAGGTTTGAAACCACGTTGCGTTGAATCTTGCCCTACGGGTGCCATTGAATTTGGCGAAATTGAAGATTTACGTAAAAAACATACGACAAATTGGGCTTTATTAGAAAAACGCTATGGCGTTCCTGATCACACCATCAGCAACCCTAATATTGTCATTATTGGTATGGAGGATTAATCATGCATGATTATCAACTGCCGTTAGTCCTGTTTACGGTAATGAGTCAATGGGGCATTGGTGCAGTATTAGCGCTTTCACTGTATCAATGGCAAAACCAATCTCAAAACGCTGCAATGCTAAGTACCAAAGCATTACGAACAACCATTGCACTGATTTGGCTAATTGAAGTTGTGGGCTCATCAATGTCAATGGGACACTTAGGTGATCCACTTGGTGCTTATCGTTCTGTTTTAGGTATTGCTCACTCTTGGTTAAGCCGTGAAGCAATTGCTTTCGTTATGCTTAATGGATTGATTTCATTATGGGCATTAGCAAGTTGGGTACAGCCTAATGCTATTCGTCGTAATAGTTTGATTGGATTGTTTTGTGGTGTGATTGGTTTACCTATTATCTTGGTTACAGCACAAATCTATTACCAAATGCAAGCACATCCGTTATGGCATACACCAGCAACACAAATTAGCTTTATTGGTACAGCGTTGCTACTTGGTTTTGGCTCAATGATCCCTTGGTTACGTTTACAAGGTAAAGCCATTAGCAATTCATTAAAAATAGGAACATTTATCGGCGCCTTATTAGTGTTTGTGGGATTAGTTATGCGAGCGCAAGTACCTGGTGCAGATGTGACAAGCCTATTATTGTGGTGGCAAGTCATTGCTAGTTTGATTGTGGGTATTTGTATTATTACGTTGTCTCACAGTGCTTCATTTAGCAAAGCATCGCTCTCTGTTATCACTATTTTGATGCTTTTTAGCGGTGAAATCACCGGAAGAATGCTGTTTTATGGCAATGTAATGTCTCAAGCGCCTTGGTTCTAAGTGTTTTATCTCTGAGTTAAATAGTCACTTAACACGCTTATTTAACTCAGAACCTTCCCCAATATTTCACTTGATATTTTTATTTACCTTAACATTACCTTTAATTTTTCCCCGAATTTATTCGGGGCTTTTTTATCTTATCTAATATTATTGATTTTGCTTTATCGGTACTCTTTTTATCTTTGATGAAATAATCATCTAGCTATCTTTATCAATAATAGGCAAAATTAACCTTAATGATGTAATACAATTACCTGTTTACTATTGGAAAAGAGAGCGCTTCGCATGACTGGATTAATTATTACCATCGCGTTATTGGGTCTTATTTTTTATTATTACAACCGTATTATCTCTATGCGTGAAGCGGTTATCTCAAGTGAAACTGAAATTTCAGTACAATTAGATCGTCGTGGCAAAGTCTTTGACAGCTTATTAGCTACCGTAAAAAAATACCTCAGCCATGAATCTGAAGTCTTTACTAAAATTACTGAATTAAGAACACAAACTCAAAGCGCAAATACCAAAGAAGCCAAAGCAGCTGAAGATGAATTATCAAAAATTGTCTCAAGTGGTGCCATTAATGTTGCGGTTGAAAATTACCCTGAATTAAAATCCGACACCATCATGGCAAATTTACAAGAAGAGATTGTTTCAACAGAAAATAAACTCTCTTTTGCAAAGCGCGGCTATAACCGCACTTTAGAACAATATCGCGCTTTCATCGCTTCTATCCCTGCAGTCTTTATCGTCAAGATTTTCCCAAGCCTTGTTATTGATAAAGAGTACTGGCGTCTTGATGAAGGAACCATTAAAACGGAAGAAGCGCGTCGCATTAATTTCGATTAATTTTATAGTAATAAGAGATAGTTATTACTTCTAGATTGATAAAAACAGCACTTAACGGTGCTGTTTGGAGTCACTAATGGATTTCAGAAATGTTCTACGAAAAAATGCTATTCGAACTCGTTTTGTTATAGCAACATATTTGCTCTTAATGCTTATGATCGGTTTGCTGGTGGATACGGCTATCGGCGCAAATCCCTATTTAGATCTGATCGATAATATGTGGGCATTTCTGACGTTTCAATCTCTTCCCATTGCCACATTAATTATTCTCGCTATTTCGATTTTATTGCTTATCTTTATTCATTTTAAAGGGCATAAAATCATGCTTACAGGGATGAACGCGCGATTAATTAGCCCTGATGACACCTTAAATGCACAAGAGCGCCAATTACTCAATATTGTTGAAGAGCTTAGTTTAAGTGCAACTCTGGGCTACATTCCTAAACTCTATCTTCTTGATACACCTGAAGCCAATGCTTTTGCAGCCGGTTGGTCTGAGAAAAATGCCTTTATTGGTGTAACAACGGGTTTATTAAGTCGTCTTAATCGCCAAGAAGTACAGGCTGTATTAGCTCATGAAACAGGACATATTATTCATGGTGATTCACGACTGACATTATATGTTGGCATATTAGCCAACGTTATTTTGACGGTAACAAATATCTTTGGCAGTCGTTTATATATTGCCTCAGGTAATCGAGGTGGTAAAAGTAATGACGCAGCAAGTAAAGCTCGACTGATTTTAATTATTCTAAACTTTATTTTGCCGATCATTACACAGGTACTCTATTTCTATTTATCCCGAACTCGCGAATATATGGCAGACGCTGCGGCGGTTGATTTAACCCAAGATAATCAAGCGATGATTAATGCACTAAAGAAAATTTCAGCACAGCATGACACTGAAAACTTTGAAGATGGTTCGACGGGACGAGCTTACCGTAAAGCTGCTTTTATTTTTAATAAAGGGGACTCATTTTTTTCAACACACCCTTCCATTGAAAATAGGATCGCAGTGCTAGAAGGTCGAAAGACGTTTTAATTCGTATCATACAAAGCAGTCAAAAGAAAAAAGCGTTTTCCCCTGTTTATCAATATGGTTCAAACGCTTTTTTAATTCTTATTTCTTAGCAACAATCCGATTAACGCTGTTTTTCACCGTGATGAAAAATAGCGGTACGTAAACGCTCTTGTTGCTCATAACGCAGTGGAAATTCAATCGTTTTATCTTTACCTAATTCCACTAAAAGTTCATTCATGGTTTGAATACTGGTTGTAGCAATAGCGTCATCAACCTGTTTCACCATTTCACTATAATGAGACATCGTGATCTCCTTTTTCTCATAAAAATCTTAACCGCTATCATATTACAAGAAAGAGAAATTCTATATTTTTAGTCGCACAAAGCAGGATTAAATTGAGTTAAGTGGCTTATTTTTTGTCTCTTGTCCCAATAACATCACCGCTAATATTCCAATCACTATTGAAAAACTGAAAATCAGAAATATTGAGCTTATTGCAAATTGATATTGAACCAAATATCCCACCATTAAAGGCCCTAATATTCCGCCAATACGTCCTATTGCTGTTGCAGTTCCGGCTCCTGTTGTCCGAATTCCATCGGGGTATTGTTCTGGCGTATAAGCGTATAAAGCCCCCCAAGCGCCCAAATTAAAGAACGATAACAACATACCGAAAATAAGTAATGTTGCCGTTGAATCAGCCACGCTGAAATAATAAGCACTGATGGCCGTTCCGGCTAAATAAGTCACTAAAACAAACTTTCGCCCATAGCGTTCAATTAACCACGCCGCCGTAAAATAACCAGGCAACTGCGCTAAAGTCATAATAAGCACATATTGAAAGCTCTTAATTAAGCTAAAGCCTTTTAACATGGCAACACTTGGTAACCACAAGAAAATACCGTAATAAGAGAAAACGACACAAAACCATAAGATCCATAACATTAGCGTTGAACGACGATATTGTGGTGACCAAATTAATGCCATTGATTGTCGAATCGATAGACGTGTTTTTTTCTGTGAAATATGTGATGAAGTAGGTTCAGGTAACTTTGAACGTAAATAGAGAGCATATACCGCAGGTAATGCGCTTAATAGCATCGCCATACGCCAGCCATAATCAGGAATAATAAAGTAAGCAATCAACGCTGCAATTAACCAACCGACAGCCCAAAAACTCTCTAATAAAACAACAACTCTGCCTCGCTCATGGGTTTCAACACTTTCACTAACAAGCGTTGAGGCAACGGGTAATTCGCCACCTAATCCCATTCCAATAAAGAAACGTAAAACAAGTACCACCATCAAAGAGCTTGCTAATGCCGTTAACCCACAACCTAAGCTAAACAGTAACAAAGTAAAGATAAATACGGGTTTGCGCCCTTTTCTATCAGCCATAATGCCAAACACAAAAGCACCAACAGCCATTCCGATTGAATTTACACTACCAATCCAACCCAATTGTGATGCCGTTAATCCCCAATCTTCTTTTAATGCCGTGAGTAAGAATGCGAGTAATCCGACATCCATAGCATCAAAAGTCCACCCCATACCTGCAATACATAAAAGCTTATTACGAGAGATTGCCTCAGGTGCTTTACCTGTTTGGCTTGCCGTTGTCATTACATTTCCTTTTTATCCCCTGCCAAAGTGTTTAGTATACTAAACAAGAAAAATCTCTTTGTTAATAGCAAAATCATAATTTAAATAAAAATTAACATTTATGCTGAAAAAATAGCTAAAAAAAATCGGTATCTCTAAATAAGATACCGATTTCAACTTTTATAACTTTCTATTTTGCTTTTTTGATTAGCTTCTTAAACCTCGGCCTTTTTCAATTAAATACCATGCAATAACGTAAAACACGGCAATGAAAAGACACAAAACACTAATCGTTACGGTTAAAGAGACATCTGTAATGCCCAGAAAACCGTAGCGGAAACCACTAATCATATAAACAATTGGGTTAAGCTTGGATACACCTTGCCAAAATTCAGGTAATAGTGAAAGTGAGTAGAATACGCCACCTAAATAGGTTAATGGTGTTAAAACAAAGGTTGGAATAATACTAATATCATCAAAGGTCTTCGCAAAAATCGCATTTAATAATCCAGCGAGAGAAAACACAATTGAGGTCATCAGTAATGTCACTACGACCATTGTCCAAGAATGTATTTCTAAAGGCACAAAAAATAGTGAAATTAAGGTCACTAATATACCAACACAAATACCACGAGCCACACCACCACCAACAAAACCGGCAATAACAACATGCGTTGGTACTGGTGAAACTAATAATTCTTCAATGCTACGTTGAAATTTCGCACCAAAGAAAGAAGAAGAAACGTTCGCATAAGAGTTTGTTATCACTGCCATCATAATCAGGCCAGGAACAATAAACTGCATATAATCGACACCGCCCATATCGCCAATTCGTTTACCAATCAGGTTGCCGAAAATAACGAAATAGAGAGACATAGTTATTACGGGTGGAATTAATGTCTGTACCCAAATACGACCGAAACGAGTAACTTCTTTAATCCAAATGGTTTTGAGGGCTACCCAATACAGCTGAATCATTCCCTCTCTCCTTCTACTGTATGCTCTTCATTAACTAAGTGAACAAATAATTCTTCAAGACGGTTGGCTTTATTTCTCATACTTAACACTTGAATACCTTGTGCATTAAGCTGAGCAAAAACACTATTTAGTCCTTGCTCTCTTTTAACATCAACTTCTAATGTTGATGTATCAACCAAGCGATATTGATAATTTTGTAATTCAGGTAATGGGCTTTTTGGCGCAAGATCTAAAATAAAGGTTTCAGACTCTAATTTACTTAATAGCCCTTTCATACTGGTATTCTCAACCAGCTCGCCCCGTTGAATAATACCAATATTCCGACACAGCATTTCAGCTTCTTCCAAGTAGTGTGTGGTTAGGATAATGGTAGTGCCTTCAGCATTTAATTGTTTTAAAAACGTCCACATTGAGCGACGCAATTCAATATCAACGCCAGCGGTAGGCTCATCAAGAATAAGTAATTTAGGTTGGTGCATTAATGCACGCGCAATCATTAAACGGCGCTTCATTCCCCCAGATAAAAAACGTGCTCTATCTTCACGCTTTTCCCATAAATCTAACTGGGTTAAATAAATTTCGGCACGTTCTAATGCCAATTTACGAGGTACCCCATAATAACCGGCTTGATTGAGTACAATTTGTAATACGGTTTCAAAAGGGTTGAAATTGAATTCTTGTGGCACTAATCCTAATTGACGTTTTGCATTGACCATATCGGTATCGGTGTCATAACCAAATACTTTGACTTTACCGCTACTCTTATTAACTAAAGAGCTAATAATACCAATCGTGGTCGATTTGCCTGCGCCATTAGGGCCCAATAAAGCATAAAAATCGCCAGCCTCAACGGTGAGATCAATTCCTTTTAGCGCTTTTACGCCATTGTGATAAGTTTTCGTTAACTCCGTTAACTCCAATGCATACGTCATATGTGGGAATTACCTTTTATCAACTGCATTATTCAGCATTAACTGAGCTGAAATCAGAAAATAAGCTTAGTTTAAAGAATAAAATGGAATAAGTTATTCTAGAGAATATTCGGTGCCAAATAAACCGTTTTAGAGCTTATGACACAAACGAATAAATAAATATTTTTTAACTATTACAATAATAAAGAATAAGAGATGGAGAGAAAGAAAATTAACTGTCAAGGCCCTGGTTCTTTTATTTCTTACGAATATTCTGATGTTTTAATAAATTTATCCCTCGGTGCAATCATTTAGCCTAATTGATACCAATAAAATAATTGCCTTTGTTTCTCAAGTTTACTGATGGATATTATCTCGTCATTTACTATATCAATCAATGATACTTATTCTTTTTTATCAAATTTATTTTCAGTGTAATAATAAAGTGAGTAACCATAAATATAAGATTTATTTATAAATTTTTTATGGGGTTCTATTTTTGAATAACACAATGGCTGGCTTAACAAACGGTTATCTTTTTACACATTTGATTTACATCAAAGAATGTATTGATAAATTAATTAAACAAATGCTATAAAAAGATCTATCTTATTTGAAAGCGAAAAATTACAAGCAATTATCTGTCACTTGGCTTTAAAAAAGCCCTCTGATTAATTCAAAAGTAATGGTATAAAAATACCCTTTCTTAATGGATCTATCGCATCCAACAATAACACAAGAGCTATTTCGTGTTGGCGTACTGTCAGCGCAAATGGTGGGAAACCGAATTTACAGGCAGTCACGTCATGATGAGAAAAATTGAAGAGCTGTTAGCCAATAACAAGCAATGGTCAGAATCTGTTACTGAAGAAAATCCTCAGTTTTTTAAAGATCTCTGTAAAGGCCAAAAACCTCACTTTTTATGGATTGGTTGCTCTGACAGCCGCGTTCCAGCAGAAAAATTAATCAACGCAGCACCGGGTGACTTATTTGTTCACCGTAATGTGGCAAACTTAGTCATTCACACTGACTTAAACTGCCTTTCTGTGATCCAGTATGCGGTTGATGTATTACAAGTTGAACATATTATTGTCTGTGGTCACTATGGTTGTGGTGGTATTGAAGCCGCTATTGAAGGCACTGAATTGGGACTTATCAATAACTGGTTACTGCATATCCGTGATATCTGGTACAAACACAGTTCTATGTTAGGTGAACTAGCTCCACAAGAACGATTAAACTTACTTTGTGAACTAAACGTTATTGAACAAGTGTATAACTTAGGCCATTCAACGATTATGCAAGCCGCATGGAAACGTGGGCAAAAAGTGATGATCCACGGTTGGGTTTACGGCTTAAATAACGGTGAACTACACGATCTTGATGTCACCTCTGATAGCCGTGAGAAACTTGAACTTTCTTATCGTCAAGCAATGGCAAAATTGAGTCATCCACGTTAATAAGATACGTTCGATTAAATAACAAAAAACCCGCCTAGAGCGGGTTTTTAACTGCTATTTTAAGTAAATAAATTACTCATCTAATAATGTTACATGCCCAATATAAGGTAGGTGACGATAACGCTGTGCGTAATCAATGCCGTAACCAATAACAAATTTATCTTCGATGGAATAACCAATCCACTCAACAGGAACATCCACTTCACGGCGAGAGGGTTTATCCAATAAAGTACAGATAGAAATAGAAGCGGGCTCACGTAAGCTTAGAATCTCTTTAACACGATTTAAGGTGTTACCTGAATCGATAATATCTTCAACAATCAGAACATCTTTACCACGAATATCTTCATCGAGATCTTTAATAATTTTAACGTCACGTGTTGACGTCATACCATTACCGTAACTTGATACAGTCATAAAATCGACTTCATGGTTCACGTCAATTTCACGGCATAAATCTGCCATAAAAATAAAAGAACCTTTTAACAAGCCGATTAAGACAAGATCATGTTGGCCTTGACGTGGGCGGTAATGTTCTGTGATTTCACGACCTAGCTCAGCAATACGCTGTTTGATCTCTTCTTCAGAGATCATGACATCAACAATATGTTTCATGATTAATTTCGATTGGGTTAACGGGGAAAGCAATCGATTGTACCAGAACTTCCTTCATCATGCGACGATCTGATTTAATGAAAATAAAGGCACAAAATATCAATTTCATGCCCTTTATTAATTTATCTTACTGATATTAATAATTTTTACAGTGATTGATTATTTGCTAACAGTAAAACCCGCCATCATTCCAGTATCTTCATGTTCTAATAAATGACAGTGCGCCATAAATGGATGTGCTTTTGTGGCCAAATGGTCGAACTTCACTAAAATTTCGCTAAATTGCCCTTCAACTTTTACGATATCTTTCCAACCTTGGCGATGCTTCTCTGGTGCTCTACCATTTTCAGATAAAATACGGAACTGTGTACCATGAACATGGAATGGATGTAACATCATGTCACCACGACCAGAAACAACCCAACGCTCATAAACGCCTTGTTTCACATCAAATGCAGGTTCAGTCATTGAGAATGGAATACCATTGATACTATTGGCATTATAGATATCTAAATCACCATTGCCATGACCGCAATTCATTCCACCGCCCATCATGCCACTACCGTTACCTTGACGCATATGACTCATTCCATGATGAATACCTGCTAGTGCTTTATCGCCGTAACGCTCTGTTAATAGCATCATACCTTGCATATCTAAACGCATATCCATACGCAGATGTAATGTACGCGTTGAAAGATTGCTTAATACGGGTAATGCAGGAATAAGCGCCAATTGCTCAGGTAACAAACCTTGCCCTTTTTCTGCAGAAGGTAATAAACGTAACACTGGTAATACATTATCAAATGGTGCTAAAACCATCCCCATTTGACGAACAGGTAAAGTGACAATATCAAAATCGCGTCCATCAGAGGTATCCACTAAAACTTCAAAGCGCTCTCCCATTAAGATCGGTAATTCAGTCACTTTTACAGGCTCTGCGAGTAATCCACCATCACTTGCAATCACATACATTGGTCTGCCATCACTTGTCGCAAGATTTAAACTGCGTGCATTACAGCCATTTAAGAAACGCAATCTAACCCAACCTTTTGGGACAATATGCAGTGGTTGAATAGCGCCATTGGTTAACATCATATCGCCAAACCAACCAATTGCAGCGCTCATTACGTCGAGTTGATAATCGATTTGCCCATCACTATCTAAACGCTTGTCTTGTAAAATAACGGGTAAATCATCAACCCCCCAACGATTAGGCAATTTCCGGTTTGCGGTTTCATCATCTTCTATAATCACTAATCCCCCTAACCCCATGGCAACTTGCTGTCCAGTAACACCATGAGTATGAGGATGGAACCAACATGTTGATTCAGCTTGATTGGGTGTGAAAGTGACCGTACGAGATTTTCCTGGCTCAATCATTGCTTGTGGGCCACCGTCTTCTTCACCACTGATTTCAAGTCCATGCCAGTGAACCGTTGTCGTTTCTGGTAATTGGTTATTGATATTAATTGTGACGGGTTGACCACGTTTAAGTTTCAATGCTGGGCCTAATAAACTACCGTTATAGCCCCATGTAGTGGTATTCGCGGTAGGTATAAATTTAGAAATACCTTGTTGAATATTCAGAACAATCTTTTGTTGGGCATCGGGGGTAATTTGAGGTGGAATAGCCAATGAAGGCGTGTTACTTTGGGCAAACGCAAAGCGACTCCAACTTGGTAATAATGTTACAGCACTTAATGTGGCGCCTAATTTTAAAAATTCGCGACGTTGCATAATATATTCCTTTGAATAAAAACAAATTATTTTGTATTTATCGAAATAAGATGAATCAAGAAGTTTTGTAAACTATTACCAATGCTAAAGTTTCCCCTTACTGGAAGGTCAATTTAAAACCCAACAAAACAGCGGGTCTTTGCAAAACTTTTAACTACATTAAGCCAAATAACAAAACTTGCTAAATCATCACACAAAGGAACAGCACACCTAATGAAAAAAATGTTCGCCTTGTTCTGCACACTAACGCTTTCTTTTACTCTGTTTTTTTCTTCGAGTGCAAAGGCGTTAACTTATACACAAGCAGAAGACTTGGCTGATTTAACCGCCATCTACCTTTTTTTAAATAAAGATTGTGGTTATGAGCAAATATCAAAATCTAAAATTGAAAGAGCCTTAATGGTCTTTTCTCGCTCACAACAATGGGATGTGAGTAATTACTCAACGTTACCGATGAGCAAATTAAATGAAGATAGCTACAATGATCTAAAAGGTATTGAAGTATCACACAATAAAAAATGCCAATTATTAGCTAATAAATCTCTCAGTTTATTAAACTATTAATGCCCCTATTAAGCCACAATTGGATTGATAGAATAAGATAACCTCTTGAAATAGCATGCTTGTTTTTCAATATCGGCAACTAAATAGAGGTTATCAAAAAAACAAAATTATCCCTTTTATATTTTATTCTTCTTTTTTGTTCTGATTATTTTTCTTCTGTTTATATTCATTCCAATACAGAGCCACTGATGGAATACTTTGAATAATCAGCATTCTAAAAATATGATTCGACATAACAAAAGCCGCATCTACGTTCATCGTTATCGCAGCAAATGTCATAGCTTCCATACTTCCTGGCGCCCAGGCCAATACTAAAGTCGCCCAAGGAACCCCTGTTAAATAAGCCGCCCCCCACGCAACAATCACCGTGAGGATCACATTAATAATAACCACTTGAACAGAAGAAAAGGCATTCTTAATTAATGATGAAAGTGGAAAAACAACAAAATGTGCCCCGATATTCATCCCAATTAAAACCATACTCAATTCATTAAGTAACATGGGAAAAGCAATGGATTCGCTAACAAACGATTGGATCAGTATCGCACTACCTAATGACGTTAACATAAAGGGTGCAGGGAATCGGATTTTCTGCAATAAAAGCCCTGAACCTAACCCTAAAGCCACAATCAATAATAACCACAATAATGAAACTAGCGTTATTTCAGGTATAGTGAACTCTGGCATATTGGCTTTATCTGATCCCACAATAAAACCCGCCATAATAATCAACACCATTAAACGAATAGTATGAGAAATAACTATTTTTTGAGGGGGCGTTTTTGTATGATCTGTTAATGCTAAAATAGCAGCCATCGCACCGGGCACTGCCCCAAGCATTGATTCTTCTTTCGTCCAACCAATATGACGGTGGAACCAAAAGTAGCTCACAAAAAACTGAATGGCTAAACAAACAACAAGAGTGAGTAATAGAATAATTAAATTATCAGCACTACCTAAATGAACTTGGTTAAACATTAAACCAACTGAAGTTCCTAACGTGAGTTGAATAAAGGTTAATGTATGTTTAGGAACCGCAAGCTCCCATTTAAAGCGATAAGCGATAATAACGACGAGAATAGGCCCAAACATCAGTGCCATGGGTAAGCCTGAAAGAGTAAGAACACCACCTATTAATGCACAAAACAAAATACCGGGTAGAGTTTTTAAAAACAACATGTTGTGTGATCCGTTTTTTTAATTATGGTTTTATCCTAGCATTTATATAAATATTTAATAAACAAATAGTGATAATGTTATTATTATTTTTCTTAATACTAAGAGCCGATTATGTCGTTAAAAATTACTACAAATCCAACACCAAATGAGATCAATGAAATTTATGAAGGATTGTTAACCCACAACCTTCGTTATATTCAGATGGAACAATACTCACCATTGGCTGTTTTTAAGGAAGATAACGGTAAAAAAATAGGCGGGATCACAGGAGATATTTTAGGAAATTGGTTACGTATTCGCTATTTATGGGTAGATAAAGCCTATCGTGGACAAAACATAGGTACAGAATTACTGCAAACAATGGAAAATACAGCAAAAGAAAAAGGAGCCAAATATGCTGAGGTCGATACCTTTAGCTTTCAAGCCCTGCCTTTTTACCAAAAGCAGGGATTTGAGATATTTGGCACCCTAGAAAACTATCCTGTGAGTGATAAAAAATATTATTTAAGGAAAGCACTATAGATTTTCATGTTCTAATTTCATGATACTTATTAACGAGAAATAGTTTACTCTATCTCTTACAGTTTATTAATTTCATTACTAAGATTTTCAATAAATCCATTAATTAAATTAGACACACTATCTAAAGATTCAACTTTTTTATCTAAATTAGAGATAGTTAGACTATTAATTGAATTGTGAATTACATTCATCATATTTATTTTTAACTGAGCCATAGCTCTTTCGTCAAAAATAGGTTTATCAATAAAATTAATTAAACCTTGAAGATTGCCAAGAACATTTTCAATAGCCACTTGAAATTTTTCATCACTCTCTGTCTTCTTAGGTTCTTCAGATGAAATTTGAGATTCGACACTGAATAATTGGCTACAAGCTGTATTTAATTTAATTCTTATATTCTCAATACTCTCTTTATAGATAAGATCATTACTATTGCTGGAAGCAGAAAAACCTATTTCAGCGAGTGTGTTTACTTCAAATAAACTAGTTATAATATTTTGTATTGCTTCATAGATAGGATTTTCTTTTATTGCCTGAGATCCTATATTAAGTGATTCTTCGAGCTCTTTGGTTAAATTACTTAAATTGCGTGAACTTTGCTCATCTAAAATATCTTTTTTAGTTACTTTATATTTATCTTGTAGTTCCTCTAAATATATTAAATCACTATTACTATGCTCAATTATATCCTTAACATTATCTTGTAGTTCATCTAAATATATTAAATCACTATTACTATGCTCAATTATACCTTTAAAATCACCTTCTAACACACCAAAACTAGATATCCGATCGCTCTGAAGCTTTTGTTCCAATTCAGTATTATCAAAATCAGTTTCTTCATCTGAATTAATTGAGGTATCAAAATCAGTTTCTTCATCTGAATTAATTGAGGTATCAAAATCACTTAAACTATCCAAATCCTCTAAATCTGTTGATGTTGATACATCTACTAATATTGGTGCCTCTGTTGATGTTGATGCCTCTGTTGATGTTGATGCCTCTGTTGATGTTGATGCCTCTGTTGATGTTGGTGCCTCTGTTCGTTTACTTTCATAAAACTCATTCATGTATTTAGGTATCCATGCATCTTTAATTTGATCGAAAAAACTATCGACTTTATTTCCTTTGTTACCTTCACCAAGAATAATGCTCATGATATTGAGTAGATTATTTAGCATTACCTTATTAAAACAAGCATTCATTATTTTAGGATCATTCACTAATAATAAAACTAAAAAGTTAATTTTAGAAAGAAACTTTTCTCTATTTTCACTTGTGGAAAATTTAGATAAAATATTTCCTTTTTCTCTTTCATCTAAAAAAGCTGATTCAAATTGATAGGTCGAAATAATTTCATTATATATTTTTTTAATATCACTTCCTTTTACTCGTCCGAGTCTTTCTTTTAAAATATTTTCAAATACGTCTGCAATTTTTTTTTCAGTTTCATCATTGGACTTTCGACAAAAATATTCTGCTCGTTGTAATTCATTTAAATAATTAAAAAAACTATATCTATCTTTAAACTTACTATTTTCATTTTTAATAAGAGTAATAAATAAATCTATTTTTTCCCTTTCTTTCAGTAAACTATCACTCAGCTTAGTCATATCGATTAATTTTTGATTTAATCCATTCTTTTCTTCTTTTAAATCAGAATCTTGCTCTACTTCCAAATCATTTTTCAAAGCTATATTATTATTTTCTTTTTCTAAATTTAGATTATTTAAATCAATATTATTTTTATTTAATTTCTCCTGTAATAAACTGATAGTTTCTTGGCATTTTTCAACATTTTCCTTTCTATTTGAAATACCTATCCTACCGGTTTGACTTACAAATAATAATGTTGACAATCTTTTTATTCCACTAAATATTTTTTTAACTAAATTAAACTCAATTTCTGTATTTGAAATTTTTTTTATATTTTTCGTAATAGTTAAATTGTCGTTATTGAAAAAATCACGCTTAGTTGAAAACGAAATTTTCCTCTCAAAATTACTTATATTATTTAAATCGATCATATCTTATCTCCCATCTATTAAAATCAGCTATAACATATTTTATTCCTTTTATTTTTTTCGATTTATAAAAATCACACAATAATAATCAGCAAACTACTTTCAATAAAAATACGACATATTATAAGACTCAAAAAATAGAAATAAAAAAAGATATCAAGAAGTGATATCTTTTTTTAAGTTTATTTATTTTTTAGCAATAGCTAATAATGAAAGATTACTACTCTTTTAAATCGTTATATACCGTCGCTCTTGAAACACCGAGGTATTGTGCGGTAATTTCCATTGCCTTACGCAGTGAAAGATAGCCTTCATCTTGTAAACAAAGCAACAATTCGCGTCGTTGATGCGGCTTTAATGCTCTTGGTGTCACTGAATAAGTCGCAGAAAACTCATCAATACGTTTTTTCAGCGAATCTTCAGTCACTGAACTAAAGGTTTCAATAATGTCATTACCTTCTTCAAGGGTTGCAAATTGGTTAAGTACCATTTGTAACCCTTTGATCATTGAAATATCAATATTTAAACATAATGCAGCAACGTAATTGCCTTGCTTATCTTTAATACCGATAGAGGTACTTTTTGCTGTTCGACCATCAGGGAACTGATTTGGGTAATTCGCCACTATTTGAGGGAAATTTGACGATTCAATACGCGCCATTCCCAACTCAGTTGCTCTGTCCCCAACTTTTCTACCTGATAGGTTATTTTCAATGACCATAATGGTATTCTCACTATCGGTTAGATCATGAAGTACAACTTCACAAAAAGGCGATAATGTTTTACCAATGCCTTGTGCAATAAATTGTAGTTGTTCTACCAGCCACTCTTGGTCTTCTGTTTTGTGTGACATAACGATCCCTGCAATAGCTAAAACGTAAATGATTTATACAATTTTAACTGATTTATTCAAATAATTAATCGTTATCTGCAGGATAATCAGACTTTGCCTGATTTAAGATAGCTTTTGCCATCCATTGGGTCATATCAATGACCTGTTGATCATCCATTTTCCAGATATCTTTCATTACTAAAAAGACTTCAGACCCGTAAATTAAAGAGAACGATTTAATCACCTTATCCCACATTTCTTCGGGGTAGCGTGATTTTAATGGCTCAATAACTTTGAGTAAAATATCTTTACGGTGACCACGAATAAATCGTTTTTCTGCATATTCACTTGATTGTCTCTCTTTTGCCCATTGCTGTAATGAAACTTGCAAAGCACCACGCAGTGCACCTTCATGTTTAAACATTTGTGGATAGGCAAGATTGAGCAACTCGGTAATGCGTTGTTGCGTATTATCTTCAGGAGTGGGCCGCCATGCAATGATTGGCGCTAAACTTGCATCAACTGTGGCACTAATTAAATCACTTTGTGTGGGAAAATAACGATATGCGGTTGCTCTCGAAACACCTGCATGTGCTGCTAATTCTGACACCGTCGGTAACATCCCTTGCTCAAAAAGCCCCAATGCTGTTGTCACTAATAATTGATGGGTTCTTTTTCGTGTACCGGACATTGCATCCGTTTCATCACTGTAACTCATAGAAGATCCTTCGTTATTTCTACACTTTTATGTGTCTGGCTTATCTTAAGCTAAATACTTACAACACTTAACGTTTACTTTAGGTGATTAATCACACCTTATCGACCTTTTATGTACAAAAAATAAAAATAATGAGACTCCAGTCTCAAAACAATGCTATGATAAATGAAACTCAAGTCTCATTATGATTATAATCTATTCGTCGATAATTATAAAAGGTATGGGAAGGCTTATGAAACAGTATGCTGGTTCTATTTATATTGCCACAACGCTTGATACTAAAAGTGCTGAGATTTTTTATGTCAGTGATTTAATTAAAAAAGCAGGCCTTCCTGTTAAAACCGTTGACTTGACAACCAAACCCACGGCATTGGCACGAGAAGCTGATGTCACCGCAACAGAAGTTGCACGCTTTCATCCAAATGGCTCAGAAGCTGTTTTTTGTGGCGACAGAGGGAAAGCAATAGAAGCGATGTCAATCGCATTTGAACGCTATTTAACTCACTGTGATGATGTCTTAGCCATTCTTGGACTAGGCGGTTCAGGGGGAACGGCATTGATTACACCAGCAATGCAATCTTTGCCAATTGGTGTACCTAAATTGATGGTATCTACGATGGCGTCTGGTGATATTTCAGGCTATATCGGTGCAAGTGATATCTCAATGATGTACTCCGTTACAGATGTATCCGGCTTAAATCGTATTTCTCGTAAAGTTTTAAGAAATGCGGCAAATCAAATAGCTGGCGCTGTTTATTTTTATGAAGAAGAACACGTTGTTGATAAACCGGCTGTCGCATTAACGATGTTTGGCGTGACTACGCCTTGTGTACAACAACTCACACAAAAACTTGAAAATAATTATGACTGCCTTGTTTTTCATGCCACAGGAAGTGGCGGTAAAGCTATGGAAAAACTGGCAGACAGTCACTTACTTCATAGTGTGCTCGATCTTACAACAACAGAAGTGTGTGATTACTTGTTTGACGGTGTGCTTGCTTGTGATGAAGACCGTTTTGGTGCAATCGCCCGTACCAAAACTCCTTATATAGGTTCTTGCGGTGCATTAGATATGGTGAACTTCGGTCGCCCATCAAGTGTTCCTGAGAAATATAAAGGACGTCAATTTTATCATCATAATTCACAAGTCACCTTGATGCGCACAACACCAGAGGAAAACCGTCAATTAGGTATCTGGATCGCTGAGAAACTCAATCAGTGTGAAGGTCCATTGCGGTTTGTATTACCACAGGGCGGTTTTTCAGCTCTAGACATAAAAGAAGGCCCTTTTTGGGACCCTCAAGCAAACCAAGCGTTTTTTGATGCATTTATAACAACATTTAAAGAGACAGAGACTCGTCAGTTAGTCATCAGTCCTTATCACATAAACTCCGCTGAGTTTACTCAGCAAATTTATAATTTACACCAGGAACTTATTTGTTAACCACGGAGAAAGAAGAATGACTCATTCACGTGAAACGTTACTAAAAAAATTCAATGAAATGATTGCACGCCATGAACCCATTATTGGTGGTGGCGCAGGTACAGGACTTTCAGCTAAGTGTGAAGAAGCCGGTGGTATTGACCTTATTGTTATTTATAACTCTGGTCGTTATCGTATGGCTGGCCGCGGCTCTTTAGCGGGTTTATTAGCTTATGGTAACGCTAATGAAATCGTTATGGATATGGCAAAAGAAGTATTACCCGTTGTTAAACATACACCCGTGCTTGCTGGTGTTAACGGTACAGACCCTTTCTGCAACTTTGATAAATTCTTAGATGAAGTGAAAGCAACAGGGTTTGCTGGCGTACAAAATTTCCCAACAGTAGGTCTAATTGATGGTAATTTCCGCGCTAATTTAGAAGAAACAGGTATGGGTTATGGACTTGAAGTGGATATGATCCGCAAAGCCCATGAGAAAGATTTATTAACCACACCTTATGTCTTTAGCCGTGAAGATGCGATTGCAATGACTGAGGCGGGCGCAGATATTATTGTGCCTCATATGGGATTAACAACTGGTGGTAATATTGGTGCTGAAACGGCATTAACATTAGCCGACTGTGTTCCTTTAATTAATGATTGGGCAAAAGCCGCTAAAGCTGTACGTTCTGATGTTATTGTACTGTGTCATGGTGGCCCAATTGCAACGCCAGAAGATGCACAATATATCTTAGATAATTGCCCTGATTGTCACGGTTTCTACGGCGCAAGCTCAATGGAACGCTTACCAACAGAAGTGGCATTAACCGCAACAACTAAAGAATTTAAAAGTATTAAACGCTAATTCAAAATCATCAAGTTTGCCTAAGCGTTAATTCATATTGCCCACTTTATGTGGGCAATATTTTATGCAGAGCGTCTTAATTAAAATTAAACCAATTTGGCAATTAATGTATTTAAATCGCCAGCTAAGAAATCAACGGGTGGAATTTCAATAACAGTATAAGCACCTGCACGTTGTTTCATGCTGGCTCTTGCAGCAGACACCATAAATTGAGAAGTCAATGCTGGGTTGTTAATACGCATTGAATATTCAAATAATTGATTATGTGTTTTACCTGATACCCCTTTATGAGTCATATGAACACCATGCCCCACATCTTTTAAGCTATCGACACTATCAACTTGCTTAACATGCGTTTCATCAGAAGAGAAATAGCTATCAGCTTTAATAGCTTGCTCTACTTGATTAAAATTCGCTCCTGCTTCCAATTCCACATAAACCATACGACGATGAACACCCGTCCCTAATGGGATAGTCATTGAAAGTGCATCTTTGACACCCTCAATCGCTTTAGCTGCAACACTATGCCCCATGCTCATGCCTGGCCCAAAGTTAGTATAAGTGATCCCTTTTGGCGCCATAGCTAACATTAAAGTACGAACTATAGAATCAGAGCCTGGATCCCAACCTGCTGAAATAACAGCAACACGGTCATGTTTTTTTGCGACGTCATCTAATTCTGTTTTTAATGACACAATTTCACTGTGAACATCAAAACTATCTACTGTATTAATGCCTAAGCTTAAAATAGATTTAGCTAACTCTTTAATTGCACGAGTTGGTGAGCATAAAAGAGCAACATCAACATCACCTAATGTTTTAATATCGTTAGTCACGGTAATATTTTGCAGTTCTTCTGGAACATTGTTGATATCACGACGAACAACACCCACTAATTCAAAATCTTGAGCCGCTTGAACAGCCTCTAATGCAAATCGACCAATATTGCCATAACCTACAATGGCCACTTTTATTTTAGTATTCATTAATTCCCCTGACTTTAACGTTAATCATCTCTTAATGATAATAGTGATTAGTTATCAATGAATAAACCATATAAATATCTTTTTTGCCAGATAAACATTATTTGTGCTATTCCCTTATAAATAAACCTTGTAGAATCCCCTATCTTCCTACACGTTATATTAATAAATCGATTTCACTCTGTTTTTAAGAAGGTTTTCAATGCATCAGTCTGATGTAGCGGATCGCTCGCTTTTTTCTCTTAGTTGGCCAATATTTATAGATATTTTCCTACATCTAGCCACACTATTAATTAATACTTACATGGTAAGCCACGTTTCGACCGCTTACTTAGCAGCAATGGGTGTCGGTAACCAAGTTTTTGATCTTTTTATCACTATTTTTAGCTTTATTAGTGTGGGGTGTAGCGTTGTTATTGCCCAATATTTAGGTGCGGGTAAAAAAGAAAAAGCCAGCCAAGCCATTCATATTTCTATCGCTTTTAACTCTTTGCTAGGTATTAGTAGCGCTTTGATCATTCTTTTCTTTGGCTACAATATTCTACATATCATGAATACGCCTGAGCATTTAGTGCAAGATGGCTATAACTATTTACATATTATAGGTATTTGCCTTATTCCTGAGGCAATTTCGATTATTCTTGCAGCTTGTCTGAGAGTTTATGGCAAATCAAAAGCCGCCATGTATGTCACATTAATCGCCAACATCGTTACCGTTATTGGTAATATGATTGTGCTTTACGGCTTCTTCGGTTTACCACAATACGGATTAGTCGGTGTTGCTTGGTCTACTGTTGTAGGCCGTATTATTGCGGTTATTTTATTGTGTGGATTATTGTTCTACGGTTTACGCATTAAGTTTCAAGCAAGGCAACTCTTTATCTGGTCCAAAAATATGCTTGGAAAAATTCTACACATTGGTTTACCAGCTGCTGGTGAAAATCTAGTTTGGATCTTACATTACATGACTGCATCTGCCTTTATTGGTTTAATGGGCGAAGTCCCTCTTGCAGCACAAACTCTCTATTTCCAATTGTCACTATTTTTAATGCTCTTTGGTATTGCAATTAGCATTGGTAATGAAATTCTTGTGGGACATTTGGTTGGCGCTAAACGCTTTGATGATGCCTTTAATCGTGGTTGGAAAAGTTTAAAAACAGGCGTGATATTTACGATTGGTGTTGTTATTGTTTATTGGTTTATGCGTGATCCTATTTTGTATTCCATTACAGAAGATCAACGCATCATTGACCAATTGATCCCGCTATTTATTTTATCGGTCTTTTTAGAACCGGGTCGTACTTTTAATATCGTAATGGTAAATGCCTTGCGTGCCGCTGGCGATGCTAAATTCCCTCTGATGACAGCAATTTGCTTTATGTGGGGTGTCGCAATTCCGGTGGGTTATTTCCTCGGTATTAAGATGGAAATGGGCTTAATTGGTATTTGGATCGGCTTCCTTTGTGATGAATGGCTACGAGGCTTAACTAACGCATGGCGTTGGCGTTCTCGAAAATGGCAAGCAAAGCGCTTAGATATATAACTATCAAATTCCCCCGATATTTTGATCGGGGGAAATTTGTTAAATAATATTATTGTCTTTTAATTTTAGGCTTTTTAAAAGAATAATAGAATTTAAGCCTCTTTTTAAATCTTCATTTAA
This sequence comes from Proteus sp. FZP2095, assembly GCF_023701425.1. NCBI lineage: Bacteria > Pseudomonadati > Pseudomonadota > Gammaproteobacteria > Enterobacterales > Morganellaceae > Proteus > Proteus sp. FZP2095. The sequence goes on along the minus strand of NZ_JAMQBJ010000002.1, from coordinate 370,273 downwards.
TTTTATTTTATTTTTATTTAATTTATTAAAATCATCTATAAGTTGAAAAATAAATTTACTAATTAAGAAAGATCCTTCTATTTCATATTGCTCTTCATACTTATCACATAAAGAAAATAACTCATTTAATGAGACATCACTTAATCTTCGGATTAAATTATCTTTAAAACTTCCTTTTATTTTTTTATTTTCAGAAACAATTTCAGATAAAGCATCAATTAAATCTAATTTTTCACTTAAAGAATAATCATTATTCATTGTTTCATAAATACTTTCTTCAACAACATCTTTCATTAAATCATCAATAGAATAAATCAATGAATTTATATTTTTCAATTTATTAACATCATAGTTTTTATTTTTTAAGTAACTAAATATTAGCTCTATTTCTCTCTTACTTAAATCAACAAAAAAGTTAAATTTTTTATTATTAATGGATAAACTTTTATCAAAAAGATAAGTATCGGAATTATTATCATAATTAACGTCATAAGAATTGGTAACATTATCTAAACTCTTACCCATTTCCATATAAATGGGTTCATCTTCCGTTAGATCGTTCTCATTTAAAGAGTTAACATCAAAAAATTCATTTACTGAGTTTTCTACTAATAATACTGAGTTAAGTTTAATGTTAAAATCAGCACTTGATGATTGATTTAATACATTTAATGAACTTTTTTGTTCTAGCCTACCTATACTTTCGATAATCATTATTATCATCCCATTAGTTTATTATAGACACTATTTTATATTTTGTTTTCTCTTCTTCTTTCATTTATCCACCATCTATATAATTGATTTTTATAATATATTAAATTAATTCTTATTAAGAATATTTTCCACAGTATTATCAATACTTTCTTTTAAAAAGAATTTATAGCTATCAATACTTCCAAAACTAGATTTTATTTTATCGTCTGAATTTAATAGGCTATCTGCTATTGATTCTAAAAAATTATTTTTAGAATTATCTAAAGATATTTTATTACCAGAAAATAAAATCCATTTAGAATGAAATTCTAATTCTTTCTTAAACTCTGTAATTTTTTCTTTCTCTAATTCAGGTATTTCCTTCAAGAAAGAGATAATATCATTAATAATGCTCGATTTTATTTCATCACTTTTTATTTTTCTTTGGGCTTCGGATAATGGTTTATCAAAAACTTCATCGTTTTCTTTTTTATCTATTTTTTCCTTGTTATCTAATTTTACAGGAGTGCTTTCACTCTGATTGTTCTTATTTTCAACATTAGAAATATTTTTTCTCAATCCTAAAAAATCATTTTTTATGTTAATGCTTGGTTTTATAAAACTGATAATTGTATTATAACAACTTAATATTATTCCATTTAAAATATTTTTAATTTCTCTGCTTTTATTTTCAACATTTTTTATTGCTGAAAATGTATTTCTAACAATATTATTTATATACATATATCCTCCTAATCGTTTTAGGAGAATTAAAACGTATATCATAATTAGCTTCTATCAATAAGTTATGTTTTTTTAATCATTATTTGCTAAAAGATTCATAAAAAAGTCAATAAAATATAATTATTTAATAAAATAAAACATTAAAATAAGTAATGATTATTTTTATATTTTTAAAACATTTAATGTTTACAGTGCTTTTTCCATGATTAAGATCACAGAAAAACGTTCCCATAAGTTAAATACAAGAACCTCACCTACAAAAAACACTATTTTTTCTAATAAAGAGAAAACCAAAAATTAAATAATAATTAACATTAAATTATTATTTTAAAAATAATAATTTTTCTATAATTCCCTATTGTTTTTTTTATGATACAAGTAAGTGTTAGTCTTTTCTAATAAATGAAATAAGTAAGTATTAATACAGAGAATACAATTAAAAACACAATGGAGTATTGTCATGAATCTCGTTGAACGGTTTATTTCTTATACAAAAGTTAACACCACCACAAATAGGGAAAATGGCGCAGCTGGTATTATGCCTTCTTCGGAAGGTCAGCGAGTCCTAGCTCTACAATTAGTCGAAGAGTTAAAAACTTTAGGTGTTGAAGATATCAAAATTCGTGATACTGCGATTGTTACCGCAACACTGCCTTCTAATCTTGACTATGAAGTTCCAACCGTTGCTTTTTTTGGCCATTTAGATACCAGTGCTGAACAAACTAATGATACCAAAGCGCAAATTCTACCTTATAAAGGTGGCGATCTTTGCTTAAATGAAGAACTTGAGATCTTTTTACGTCAAAGCGAGTTTCCTGAATTAGAAAACTATATTGGCGACGATATTATCGTAACCGATGGTACTAGCTTATTAGGCGCTGACGATAAAGCCGCTATCGCCTCAATTATGGATATGTTGCAGTACTTTAAACAGCATCCTGAAGTGAAACATGGTACGGTTAAAATTGGTTTTGTACCCGATGAAGAACAAGGTTTACGTGGTGCAAAAGTCTTTGATACTAAAGAATTCGGTGCTGATTTTGCCTATACCTTAGATTGCTGTGGTATTGGTGAGTTAGTGTATGAAAACTGGAATGCAGGAGATGTCGAAATTACCTTTACAGGTGCATCGGCTCACCCAATGTCAGCCAAAGGTAAATTAAAAAACTCATTGTTAATGGCACATAAATTTGTTGCCATGTTACCTGGCGGTGAAGCACCTGAATATACCGAAGGCCGTGAAGGTTATTATTGGGTCAAACAATTAGCAGGTAATAGTGCCCGTACTGTATTAAAAATGGATGTGCGTGATTTCACCGAAAAAGGTTATGCACAACGTATGGCATTTTTAAAGCAACTTTCTGATTATTGTGAAGGTTTATGGGGTGAAGGTTCTGTAGCTTGTAAACTTGCTGACCGTTATGCCAACGTATTTAATAGCCTACAAGGCGATAATCGCTATCCTATCGATATTGCTGTGGCTGCTTATGAAGCAAATGGTATTACCCCTCGCCCAATTCCAATGCGTGGTGGTTATGATGGCGCAGCACTCTCTCAAAATGGTCTGCCTTGTCCTAATATCTTTACTGGTGCTCATAACTTCCACTCTATTTATGAATATCTACCCGTTAAATCGCTTTACGCTGCCAGTGATGTCTTAAAATCTGTCGTTAAGATCACGGCTGAGCGCTTTGCACCTGGAGCTAAAGCATGATCCAAATTCTTGCGGTCTTAATTGTCGTTGTTATTGTCGCTAGAATGATCTTGAAAGGATATAAAGCAGAGCCTGTTTTGTTAGTTGCTGGTTTAGCCTTAATGGCGCTAACAATGATGTTTGGTTGGGGAGATATTCTTCCTAAAAATGTCAAAACAACAGGTATCGGTTGGTTAGATCCTTTTGAAGTAATGCGTGATCTCTTTAGTAGTCGTGCGGCTGATCTTGGTTTAATGATCATGGCACTGATGGGGTTTGCACATTATATGGATCATATTGGCGCCAATGAGGCCGTTGTTCGTGTTGCAACTCGCCCATTGAAAAATATGCGCTCACCTTATGTGCTGCTATTTTTCTCGTTTTTACTCGCTAGTATTTTGCAACTTGCTATTCCTTCAGCAACTGGATTGGCCGTTCTATTAATGGGTACGATGTTCCCGATTATGATAGGACTTGGCTTATCTCCAGCATCGGCTGCGGGTGTGATTGCAACTTCATTAGGTGTTGCTTACACCCCAACTGCCATTGATGCCATTCGTGGTGCAAAAGCCGTTGACTTAGGGGTTGTCGAATATGTGCTTTATTACCAAGGCCCTGCGGCGATTGCAACCGTATTCGCTGTTGGTATTACACATATCTTCTGGCAACGCCATTGTGACCGCAAAGCCGGATTTGTGCCTCAATTAGGCAAAATGTCTGAAGAAGCAAAGAGTGATAAAAATGTACCCGGCTTTTATGCCTTACTGCCAATGTTACCTATTATTATGGCAGTAAGTTCATCAAGCCTATTTGTTAAAGGCATTCACCTTGATGTAGTCACAATCGTATTGATTTCAATGGCAATTTGTATGCTAATTGAAACATTACGCTTACGTGATTTTAAATCAGTGTGTGCAGGTTTCCAGCATTTCTTAAAGGGTATGGGTTCTGCATTTAGTAACGTTGTGGGCTTATTAGTCGCAGCAGGTGTTTTTGCTCATGGTATTAAAGTCAGTGGTGCAATTGACAGCCTGATCGTGATGGCGGAATCTGTTGGCTTACCACCATTTGCAATGGCATTGGTCTTCGCTATCGTGACATTAGCTGCCGCGATTATTATGGGTTCAGGTAATGCGCCTTTCCTTGCATTCGTTGAACTTATTCCACAAATTGCCCATAGCATGGGTGTAAACCCAATTGCGATGATTTTACCAATGCAACAAGCATCACATATGGGACGAGGTATGTCTCCAGTGGCAGGGGTTATTATTGCAGTATCTAGTGGCGCGAAATTGCAACCATTTGATGTTGTAAAACGGACAGCAATACCGCTTATGGTTGGTTTTATATTCCACAGTACTATTATTGCTATCTTCTATTATTGATAAATATACCTGAAGCAATATTTGTTGCTTCAGGTTATTTTCAAATAATAAACATATTAAAAATAAATAAAGGTATTTTATTGTGATTTTTATAACTAAAAATCAATTATCTGTTTTTCTAAAAATATATTTAACTCTTCATTTTTAAATAAAACATTAAAAAATATCATTATGAAAATATTAACAAAAATATAAAGCATTATTCTTATACACTAAAAAACAATAAGCCTATTATTTGTTTTGTTAAAATAAAAATGCAATATTGAAAATACTCACTCATTATTTTTATTTTAACAATCCTGAGTTAGCCCACATTAAGTATGATCATTATACTAGCAATAGAATTGTGTATTCGTTCTATTGCCTTTTTATTTAATCTCACTGTTAATTTCTTAAATTATTTTATTTATCTTCATTTTTTATCTTCCTTAATTTATACATTAGATACAAAACCGCCCTTCTTTAGCACTCATAAATTACATTAAAGAGTCAAAACGTTTGTTTTTATTTTGTGTGGAAAAAATTACCAACATAGAAGCTACAAAGGGGAATATTTTCTCAAAATTTGTACAATGTTAGTAAATTCAGAAAAAACTTTCTCCAATAAATTAAGTATGATGGGGGTATTAAAAATAGAATAACCCTTTGAATTCTCATACTGTTTATTGGATGTATGCAATGAAAGAACAATTATCTTCTCGTTGGAAAATATTGATAGCGGCAGTTAAGCAACAAGTTAAACCCGCTTTAGGTTGTACAGAACCTATCTCGCTTGCATTGGCGGCTGCAACTGCAGCAAGTTACTTACAACACGCGATTACCCGCATTAGTGCTGAAGTCTCCCCTAATTTAATGAAAAACGGTATGGGTGTTACAGTGCCGGGTACAGGTATGGTGGGATTATCCATCGCCGCAAGCTTAGGTGCCGTTGGTGGCGATTGTAAAGCTGGCCTTGAAGTATTAAAGAATGCGACTCCTGATCATGTTGAGCAAAGTAAAGCGCTATTAGCTGCTGGCATTGTAAACGTTTCAATTAAAAAAGCATGCCAAGAAGTTCTTTATAGCGAAGTGACTGTGGAAGATGGTGAAAATAGCGCAACAGTAATTATTGCCGGTAATCATACTAATATCGTCAAAATTATTCATAACGGTCATGTTGTTCTTGATAACACTTGCAATGGTACAGAACAGTCTGCATCACCTTGTGAAATAAAAGAAACGTTAACCCAAACTAATACCCAAGAAATTTACCAGTTTGTGACTCAAACTCCAGTAGAAGAAATTTCTTTTATCCTTGAGTCAGCACACTTAAATGATGCGTTATCAAAAGAAGGTTTGAACAATACTTATGGTTTACATATTGGACAAACGTTACAACGCCAACAACAGCGTGGCTTATTAGCAAAAGATTTATTATCAGAAATCATGATCCGTACTTCTGCAGCCTCTGATGCACGTATGGGTGGTGCCGTTTTACCCGCAATGAGTAACTCCGGCTCAGGCAACCAAGGTATTGCCGCAACGATGCCTGTTGTGGTCGTTGCTGAATATTTACAAGTTGGCGAAGAAAAAATGGCAAGAGCATTAATGCTTTCCCATTTACTGGCAATATATATTCACCATAAGTTTCCGGCACTATCTGCGTTATGCGCAGCAACAACAGCATCAATGGGCGCTGCTGGCGCAATTGCATGGCTAATGGATGAACGTTACGAATCTATGGCGATGGCAATTAGTAGCATGATTGGTGATATCAGCGGTGTGATTTGTGATGGTGCATCTAATAGCTGTGCGATGAAAGTCTCAACAGGAGCAAGTGCGGCTTATAAAGCTGTATTAATGGCTCTAGATAACACTTATGTGACAGGTAATGACGGTATTGTCGCTCATGACGTTGATTCTACTATTGAAAATTTGTGTGCATTAGCAAGCCGTGCAATGCAACATACCGATGTTCAAATTATTGAGATCATGGAATATAAAGCTGTTGCCAATGGCTAATTTGAGCGTTTAAAAAAAGCACCCCATAATTTTGGTTATTATGGGGTGAAACATAAGATCCTAGGAACAGGATCCTCCTCAAGTCAGGAGCTTATCAATATTCGTTACTGCTATTTACGGCAACTACGGTTCAATTACTACGGTTACTGCTCTACTTCTTACTACTTTCTAACACTCACTACAGGGTATTCTGTTAATAAGCCTTTTCTTCTGTGCTAGGCATCAAAGCATCAAAACTGGCTCTTATCTCTTGTTCTGGTAATTGAATACCAATAAAAACCAATGTACTTTGACGAGTTTCATCTTCATGCCACGGCCTATCCCAATCAGCACTATAAAGACGTTGTACACCTTGGAATAACAAACGATTAGGCTGGTCTTTAATATTTAATATCCCTTTATAACGCAAAAGATTATCAGCGAAGCTTAATAGTAATTTTTCCATTACGTCTGAAACTTCTTGCAACTCAACGGGATAATCAAATTTTAGTACAATCGAATTGATATCATCTTGCTTATCAGCCTGATAACGGAATAGAGGCTGTTTTACATCGAGATTATCGTTCAACATAAAACCTTTTACGTTAAACAATAATCCTAAATCAATTTGTCCATGAATAACGGTATGCACTGGTGCTCTGGCATTAATACGTCTTAGTCTTGCCATTAGTTCAGGAGAGGCTGGCGCAACATCTGTTTTCGTTAATAAGATGCGATCTGCATAACCAATTTGTGATTGTGCAATCGTAAATTGATCCAGTTGTTGCTGAGCATGAACATTATCAACAAGCGTGATGATGCCATCTAATAAATAACGCTGGCAGATAATTTCATGAGAAAAGAACGTTTGACTAATAGGACCAGGATCAGCCATACCTGTACATTCAATCACTAATCTATCAAACTCAATTTCACCACGATCTAAGCTATCACATAAGTCTAATAACGTATCTTCTAATTCATTAGAACGACTACAGCAGATACAACCATTGGTTAATGTTTTAATTTGAGTTGCTCTATCGCCAATGATTTCATCATCAATCGGTACTTCCCCAAATTCATTTTCAATAACAGCAATTTTATAGCCATGCTCTTCATTAAGCATATGACGTAAAAGTGTTGTTTTTCCCGATCCTAAAAAACCGGTTAATATTGTTACTGCAATAGGTTCCATCATCTATCTCCTTTACGGATCATTAGCAACAGCGAAAACCGCCTTTACCATCACCACCGCCATAACGGGCTTCCTGACGCTCACGGAAAAACTCGTTATAGGTCATAACAGGCTTATCTGGATGGTTATCTTTCATGTGTTGCACATAATTATCGTAATCAGGAATACCTATTAGCATACGTGCTGCTTGTCCTAGATATTTTCCAGCTTGCCCTAAATTACCAAACATTAGTTTCTCCTAAGCCCCGTACTGGCAAGCCAGCACGGGGATTTAACCTATCAACCTGAAGTTAGTGACCTGAGGACACTTTTACATCTTTTGGCATAGGCACATAAGGTGTTTCTTGTGCCGTTGCTTCTGGGTTTTTACGTGCTTTCATTGCGGTACGGAAACCGTAGAAAATGATGCTGTAAACAACCACTAAGAATAGAATACTTAAGCCTGCATTAGTGTAGTTATTAATTACAATATGATTCATATTGGTAATTTCCGCTGCTGTTAAGTCAGCACCACCCGCTAAAATCTTCGCTTTGTATTCATTTGCTAGATAGAAGAAGCCTTCCATTTGTGGGTCATCACTCAGTAATTTCAGACCTAATGCCCATGTTGTACAAATTAATAACCATACTGCTGGAATAACCGTTACCCAGATATATTTAGTACGTTTCATCTTAATTAAGATAACAGTACCTAATACCAGAGCAACCGCCGCTAACATTTGGTTCGAGATCCCAAACAGTGGCCATAAGCTCTTAACACCGCCTAATGGGTCAACAACACCTTGATATAACAGATATCCCCATAAACCAACGCAACCCGCTGTACCAATAACACCTGGAATGAACGAGTCTGTTTTCTTCAAATAAGGGATAAAGTTACCTAACAAGTCTTGGAACATAAAACGACCAGAACGTGTACCCGCATCTAACGCTGTTAAAATAAAGAGCGCTTCGAACAAGATACCAAAGTGGTACCAGAAGCCCATATCCGCAGCAGGAATGATTTTATGGAATACCATCGCAATACCAACTGCTAAGGTAGGCGCACCACCAGCACGGTTTAATACTGAAGGCTCACCAATATCTTTTGCTGTTTGTAAGATTTCATCAGGCGAAATAACAAAGCCCCATGAACTAACCGTTGCAGCAGCATGTACGGTAACATCTTTTAGCTGTTCCATTATAACTGCTGTATTTTCACCACCTAACTCATGAAGGTTTGGCATAGTAATACCTAAACCTGCAGGTGGAGTATTCATTGCAAAATAGAGGCCAGGTTCAATAATAGAAGCCGCAACTAACGCCATGATTGCAACGAATGATTCCATTAACATTGCACCATAACCGATGAAACGTGCGTCCATCTCATTGGCGATAAGTTTAGGTGTTGTACCCGATGCTATCAGCGCGTGGAAACCAGATACAGCACCACAAGCAATAGTAATAAATAAGAATGGGAATAAAGCCCCTTTCCATAATGGACCTGTACCATCGATATATTGAGTCATCGCTGGCATTTTTAGTTCAGGGTTCAGAATAACAATACCAACCGCTAAACCGACAATAACCCCAATTTTTAAGAAAGTGGCTAAATAGTCACGAGGTGCAAGGATCAACCAAACAGGCAGTAATGCGGAAATGAAAGCATAACCAATAAGACCAAATGTAATTGTTGTATCTTTAAAGGTTAACGCAGGTCCCCAGTACGGATCGCTAGCAATAACACCACCAAACCAAATCGCGGCAATCAGTAATACAATACCGATAACAGACACTTCGCCAACACGGCCTGGACGAATATAACGCATGTAAATACCCATAAACAGGGCAATAGGTACTGTTGAACAAACAGTGAACACACCCCATGGGCTTTCTGCTAATGCTTTAACAACGATAAGTGCAAGCACTGCAAGAATGATGATCATGATAAGGAAACAGCCGAATAAAGCGATAGTACCAGGTACAGGCCCCATCTCTTTCTTTATCATCTCACCAAGTGAATTACCGTTACGGCGTGTAGAAATAAACAGCACCATAAAGTCTTGTACAGCCCCCGCAAGCACAACCCCAGCTAATAGCCAAAGTGTACCTGGCAAGTACCCCATTTGTGCAGCAAGAACGGGGCCAACTAAAGGACCTGCACCTGCAATCGCAGCAAAGTGGTGACCAAATAGAACATAACGGTTAGTAGGAACATAATTCAAACCGTCATTGTTAACAACAGAAGGTGTTGCTCTAGTTGGATCAAGTTTCATCACTTTTTGAGCGATGTAAAGACTGTAATAACGATAAGCAACTAAATAAACGGCAACAGAAGCAACAACTATCCATAATGCACTGACGTGTTCACCACGGCGAAGTGCAACCACTGAAAGACAAAAAGCACCGATAATCCCGAGAATAACCCAAGGTATGTGCTTTAAAAATGCATTTTTGTTCATGAGACACCTTTTTTTCAGGCAAGACCGAACAGCTAAAGAGTAATGCGGGACAGCAGAGAATGATTTGAACGAATCTGAGAAATAACTGCCCGCAGCTACATAATAAGAATTCTTACACGGGAATGGTGGGACTAAATCTCTTAGCGGTTGTATAACGAATTAAGCGGTCTGTTTTCTCAGTTAAGTGGTTCTGTTATTTTTAAATGGTGGTTTTTTTGTGATCTAGATAACAATTTTATGACTTTCAATAAGTTAGAAAATTTCCAAATATAAAAAAACCTCCTTTTCTCTAACAAAAAAAGAGGTTTTTTATAACATTATTTAATTGAATGGTAATTATTGGCTAAATTGAACTGATATCAAAAGTACATTACCTTTTCGAGTAGGTGAACCATTAAAACGCCATTGATATGCAGCATCAATAACAGCATCGTCTATGCTCATATCTCCACTACTAGATTTCAATAACACCACAGTAGGAACACCTTGAGGATCAACATCAAGTTGTAAGATCATATCTCCTGTTTTAGGTGCGGAGTCAGGCGCATTCACTTTTGGTAGTGGCTGATTACTGCCTTTGATATTCGCTGATGAGAAATCAACACTAAATGTCCGATTTGATTGCTCAATTTTATCGGTATTCAAAGATGAACGAATAACTTTACTATTCGGATCTGATGCTGGTATTGCACGCTGAGCTAACTGAATTTGTGTTAAGTCATCACTGAGATAATCATCAGAAGGCTTAACTTCAATGCCTTCAGGTAAATAACGCATATCCATTCTTGCTCGTAAGGTTTGATAGCGCTCTAAACGAGCACCTTCAAGTGTATTTATCACCATTCTCATTTCTAGCATTTGCATTAAAGAACTAATACTCTCTTTCGATTTTTGCTGTGCAGCTTTCGCGAATGCACCCGCGGCAATTTCTGGATCTTCATCGAGCCATGTTATTCCCCAGCCTAACCAGACATCTTCACGCTCAGGATCTAATGCAATAGCTTGTTCAAAATGAGTACGTGCTTTCAATAATAAAGTTTGCCAATATTCTTTATCTTGTGGATAAATATTAGGTGATCTCGCTAAGTTATTAGTTCCCACGTTGTAATACTGCAACTCAAAACGCGCAACCATTCTAACAACATCATCATTATCTTGATTCATAACGAGTTTTTCATTTAAAAAGCGAATACTGTTATCCCAATTTTCATGATTATTCTCGCCATTAGGCAATGTCTGCAACTCTTTTAAGATTGCTTGTAACGTTGCACGCTTTTCTTGCTGTTTTTGCGATAGTCTAGGGTAATAAGAAGCATAAGGATCATAGCTAGAGCGAGTTACTTCTCTTTCATCGTTTAATTCTGGCGCTTGTTTTTTCAATTCTGAATAAACATTTTCGGTAAGTGTTATCCCTTTAGCTTCTTGTCTTGCGTAAGCTTTAACCAGTTTTATCAATGTTGATTGCAGCTTAACAGCATACTCTTTCCAACCAAGGCGAGTGCTTTCAAAATGCACTGTTACACGTTGGCGATATCCGTCTTTATTTGGCATAAAACGCCAATGACGAGCAGCACTCACAGCTTGATCATCAAAAGTATCAACACCACTACTGTTTTGTACCCAAAGCCCTGAAATACGCCCTTGAGGATCAACATCAACGGATAAAATAACCTCTGCACGAGGGATATATTTTCTGATTGTTGGGTAACGGATCTCAGTTAAATTTTTCACTTCATTTGGTGATTCAACAATCACTTCTCCGGGATACTCTTTTCCCATCATTGATTGCATTTCAAGATAAGTGGTTAAATCATTATTAATTGCATTACTCACTGGTAATCGCTGATTAGCAAGCTTAGTGACTTCATCTGGTGGTGTACTGTTTTGTCGATAAAAACGATCTTCAATAACACGCGCCTGTAATATCTGATAAATCTGGCGCTGATTTTCAGTAAGCTCTGAAATTGCTTTTTTCAATAATGGTTGTGCTGAACTATCACTATGACCTTGCTTAGTCTGTTTCAACGTATCAGACACCATTAAAGCTAACATCGCTTTTTCAACTTGAGCATCGGGAGAACGATGAGCAATATAAGTCAATGCTAAAACTTGCCATGCCTCGGGTGATAAGGGGGCAACAGCAATGACATTAATACCGGATTGCGTTAATTGAGCATCATGACTATTTGAAAGGGAAGCTAATGCCTGAGCGACCATAATCTCAGGTTGATTTAATAGCCAGTCGCCATAAAAATTGAGTGTTTTTAAAGCGTCCGCACGTTCTGGTGTTCCTTTTGTATGAATTAAATAAGCTTCTTTCGCTTTTGTCGCAGTAGCCACATCATCACTAAAATAATCTAATCCCGGTAAAGCTATTCGTGCTTTTTCAATAGCGTTAATAGATGCCAATGCTTTAGCTTGATTAGACCGAATAACTTTACGAATATCATCTTCACTATTAACAACAAAATAATGATAATTTTGCCATTCAGATTGTTCGATATTTTGTAAAACAAAACGACGACGATCTTCTAATTCATTCTTTGGGATCACCGAAAATGACACACCCAGCGCCATTAAAAGCACTAGCCCCCCGCCAAATAAATAATAAATATTTTTAGCTCTCCACGATTGCAATAACATTACAATCGTCATAATGAGAGAGCCTAGCCATAATCCCAGTAAGAAATTACGCTCATCAAAGCGAACAGATGCGGGGAGAATTCTACTATTAAAACCATCAATCAAGCTAAAGGTTGAAACCAAGAAGGCTGGCAACCAAAAAGGGAACAATAACGTTATAACGCCAATAATAATGAGGATCAGCTTTGTTCTTTTTTTCATGTTATTTTCCCTAAACTATGGCTTTCTTTTCAAAATATGCATTGAAGGGAAAACAAAAATAACTAACAAGATAATGACTGAAACCATTAAAAACATCACACTCAACATCGTTATTAGTATTTGTTCAATATAATCCGCTTTGATTAAATCCGAGACCCAATTGGAACCTAACCCACTACTTATACCCTGCGGAATAAAATTCATCAGCAATAATCCAAATATCACAGGAACCAACATGGCAATTGCGGTATGTAAAAGAACCTTAGGAACTTTGCTTATTGCTTGTTTTATAGCAATAAAAATTGCAGGAGGCTGCCGCGGTTTAGGCGGAGCTGTGCGTCTTGTCGCTTGTCTAACAGTAGCATTTTGTGCTCTGGTTTGACCTTCCTGCTCTCGTTGCGTTTCATTTTGTTTTTGAGTCGTTGCAACTTGTTGTAATTGAGCTTGCCTTGCACATGTAGCACAGGCTTTACCCGAAAAATACTGGTGGTTTTTATCTTTCTGACAAACCAGCATTTGCTGTTTTTCAGGTTGTGCATATTCATAAAGCGCCGTAGCCCATGTTTTGGCACTTGGTCTTAATGAAGGTGCTCCTGAAAATGCTTTATCAAAGAGTGCTCTTAATGTATCGGGTAATTGTTTATGTCCACTTGCCACACTAGGTGTAATTAAATTATGTGCTTTTACACCATAACCGTAAAAACGCCCAGCAATACGCCTTGGAATATCCGTAGGTACAGTGTCGTTTTTAGGGCGACCACTAAAAGGATGAATACCAAAATTAAGCAACTGGAAAATAATTACCGCTAAGGCAAATCGGTCTTGCCACTCTTCCTGTGCTTCAGGAATAGTTTGCTTAGCTTGAAATTCTGGCGCTAAATATTCGACGGTAAATTGCCCTGCGGGATAGCGTGTATTCTCACCTTGAATACTAAATCCATCACAATCGAGAAGAGACATATACAAACTTGATTTATAAAACCGCAAATTCAGCGGTTTCATATCAATAATGCGATGCCCTTGTTGGTGTAAAGCATCAATCAATGAGCAAAGGTTATATGCGAGACTAACCTTCGCCCCCATTCCCGTAGGTAAGCCATGAGCCTTGGCTTGGCGTTCTTGAAGAACGTATTCCAACTCAATAGTATTTTTGACATCAAGTTCGGGCATTACAAAGCCAACAAATTGCTTTTGGCTATTATATAAACGCGCTTGGGGCCATGCGAGTTGGATAATGGGAGTATCGTTAACAGAGACAGGCTTTAATGCAGGTTCTAATTTCTGCATCGCCGAGATCTTTTTCAGATAATAGGCTTTATCAATTTTATCATGATAAACTTTTGAAACTTGGAAAGGTGCGTTTTTAATATGGCTAACGCTACCTGCACCACCGCTTTTTATCAAATCACCTATTTGATAAATCTTGCCGTTTTCATCTTGTAGTTGCGTAGATACTGGCTGAGCTATCCCTTTCTTTCTCGCTTTTACCACAACTCTTCATCCCTGATGCAAATAACTAAGGTTTTATCATCACCTGTGATTGAGTGTGTTCGAGGATCAGCTAAAGTCCCCGCTAATGCCTCACTTCCGCTATCTTCTGAAACCGTTTTTAAATAACTGATCACCGGGGTAATAAACGGTTCATAAAGGGCATCACACGCTTTATTCATAGCAAATGGCTGTACACCATCAGACATCAGAATAACTTGTTTTACTGGTTTATTTAGGGGAATAACGCGCAAATGCTCTTCCCAATTTTCTGATGTCACAAACCAAGTTTGGTTCGCATATTCTCCGTTTTCTGGCTGTGATACATAACTTGTACCATCGCAGTATTCCACCACTGCAATACCATCACCCAAATGGAACAAATAACCACTATCATCGCCAACCCAGCATGCAACCAGTGTTGATGCATATTCATTAAGCGTACACTGTTTTATTTCTGCATATTCGGCGAGCTGGAGGCGAATATCTTCAATAAGTTGCTTAGCCCCTTGTGTTATCTGTTTTTCGGTTAACAGATCAATATTTGGCCACTCTGTAATTCGTAGCGTAAATAACCGAGCAACAAGCTGAGCACCTTGTTCACTATAACGAGAAGAGCCCGCGCCATCACAAACTGCAGCAATAAGATATTCACCTTTGCGACGAATAAAATAAGCATCCTGACAGGGAATTTGACGTTCTTGATGGGCTATGCCTGTCGCAGATGCCCCATAAGCTAACCAATCATTCATCAAACAGGTACACTCGCCCAAGAATCAGTTGAAGGTAATTGTGCTGTGCCACCCGGTGTAGATTGAGAGACCACCTGCATACTGGCACTTAGCCATAAGAACAATTCTTTAAATTGCAGTCCTTTAAGCATTTTCACACCATTAACACCATTACGGCTAAAACATCCCATTACTTCTGCGGATGCACCATCAACCATAATAGGAAATACCGCTGTTTTTTGACTTTCTTCGGCTTGGCGACAAAGTTGTGCAGCCTGTTCCCATTGATCTGTCGGAACGCCATCAGACATTAAAAACAGCCAAGGACGAGTATAAGCAACACCCGCTTGTTTAAAGCGCTGTTTTTCAGCTTCAATCTCTTCAAGCGCTAGCGTAATGGCTTGCCCCATAGGCGTTGTACCATTAGCTTCTAAAACAGGTGCCGTAAAGTCCATTGCATCTTTCCAATCACCATGAACTGTACATTGGTCATATCCACCATATTCAATTACTAAAATACGCACACGTTTTGCTGCAATAACGTCATTTTTTAGTTCTTGTTCTAGTAGCTTAAGGCCTTCATTTAGTTGTTGAATAGGCTGCCCATACATACTACCAGAGCTATCTAATACTAAGATCAGTGGGGTTCTTTGTTCACTATTATCAACCAAGGCTACGTCAGGGATCATAAGATGCTCCATCATTCAGTTATTATTTTTCATGATAATGATTAATGTAACATAAAGATGAGAAATTCATCAGAAAGAAAAAAGCGATAAATTGAATATAAGGATTGGGAAAGCTCGTATTAATATCAAAAATCTAATCAATAGCTAATACTGTGAAGTTTTTCATAACGTCATATAAAAAAACACCTCATTACATTAAGTAAAAAGGTGTTTTTTAATAAACAATTTATGATGTTAATAGTGGATTTTTTGGCGTCCAGCGATAGAGTGCGAAAGCGTAGTACCATCGACCATTTCAAGCTCACCACCCACTGGAACTCCATGGGCAATTCGGCTAGCCGCAATATCATACTGAGCGCAAATTTCAGCAATGTAATTAGCGGTTGCTTCACCTTCAACAGTCGGGTTTGTAGCCAAGATCACTTCTGAAATAGCTTCTTGACTTAAGCGTTCTTCAAGTCTATCTAAACCAATATCCATAGGCCCAATACCATCTAAAGGGGATAAATGCCCCATTAAAACAAAGTATCGACCCGCAAACTGCCCTGTCTGCTCGATAGCATGAATATCCGCAGGACTTTCGACAACACAAATTTGCCCATTTTGCTGACGGCGAACATTGGCACAAATGGTGCAACGCTCTTCTTCAGTAAAGGTTCGGCAATCACAACAATGACCAATTTCAGACATTGCACGCGTGAGTGCTTGTGCAAGTCGCATACCACCGCTTCTATCACGCTGAAGCAGTTGGAAAGCCATTCGTTGCGCTGATTTAGGCCCGACTCCGGGTAAACAACGCAACGCTTCCATTAATGATTCAAGAAGTGGGCTAGTTTGCATTAGAATGGCATCTTAAAGCCTGGTGGTAATTGCATACCGTTAGAAACAGAGGCCATTCTCTCTTTTTGCGTTTCATCAATACGACGCGCAGCATCATTAAAGGCAGCAGCAATCAGATCTTCCAGCATCTCTTTGTCATCTTCTAGCAGGCTAGGATCGATTTCAACACGACGGCAATTATGAGCACCATTGATAGTGATCTTAACTAAGCCAGCGCCAGATTCACCGGTCACTTCTAAGTTTGCGATCTCTTCTTGCATTTGTTGCATTTTTTCTTGCATTTGTTGGGCTTGCTTCATCAGATTACCCAAACCACCTTTTCCGAACATAATTGTCTCTCTTTGTAAAAGCCACACAGTATGAAGTCATACAACATGTTGCGATTAAACAGGTCGGATACTCTCTTCATCCAGTTCAGCATCAAAATATTGCTGTAATGTTTGAATCGTTTTATCCGTAATAATCGATTGACGCGATAACGCCAATTTTTCATCATAAATGGCTTGTCGCCACTCCAACGGAGTTTTTACCGCTGGATCATCATCTTCTATAATTGTGAGTGAAATTGCTTTTCCATGCAATTCACTTAACGCATTAGTGAGCGTGCGTAATGCATTTGCTGAATTTAAATGTTTCTGTTTAGTTCGTAAATGCAAAATAACGTTTTCTTCACTTACTGTCTCTTTATACGCATTTAATGCCAGTTGTTGTACTAATTTAGGTAGTGGCATTTTGTCAATTTCAGCGGCCCAAGCATCTCTTTCTTGTGATTCTTTAGCAATTTTTGCTGCTAACTCAGGTGTTTTTTCATATTCGAGAACTTCTTTGATCTCTTTTGGTGAAGAAACAACCTCTTGAGTTGACATTAATTCAGGGTTTTGTGGACGCCACTGGTACTCTTCTTTTTTCTTCTTTTCAGGCGCATTAGTCTGACGCTTAGCAACTTGCTGGCGTTTTTCACTCACGGCTGCTAGCCGCTCTAATGCACTAGCAGCCGGCTTAGCCCGATTAGGCGTCGCCGGTTCAGACTTTTTTGGCGGGGTTTGTTGTTCCGTCCCCTTTATTGCCTGCCTTGCTCTTAAAAGTTGTGCTGCAGGACTATTGCCTAATGAAGCACTATTTTCTGTTGGTGAAGAAGGTTGGTGGGCCATTTGAGACGAATGCGTTTGCGCCACTTGCGGAGCATAATGTTCAGATATTCTATTCGCTGGCAATGATGCTGACGGTAAAGTTTGTGCTAATGGCGCAGAAGGTATTTCGTCAATCACTGTTTTAGGATGAAAAGCAAGCGCACGTAGCAGTGTCATTTCAACGCCCATGCGTCTATCTGGTGCATAAGCCAGCTCTTTTCGCCCTACTAATAAGGTTTGATAATAGAGTTGTAAATCTTGTGGAGAAACAGATTTAGCCAATAAACGTAAGCGTTCTTGAGTAAATTGCTCTTGAGGATTTTCTTCACTAGGCAATAATTGCAACATTGCAATTTGATGCAGTAATGAGAGTGTTTCAACCAAGAAATTTTCCCAGTCAGTACCTCTTGAAGCAACTTCATTAACCAGCGACATAACCTGTTGGCCATCAGCTTTTACCAGCGCTTCAATCAATGCTAAAGGCTGAGCATCATCAATAGTGCCAAGCATTTGGCTAACCACTTCCGCACTGACAACACCTTCACCACTTGCAATAGCTTGGTCTGTTAAGCTTAATGCATCTCGCATACTGCCATCAGCGGCACGTGCAATAAGTTGACGTGCTCTTACATCATTTTCAATATGTTCGGCTGCAAGCACTTTTTCGAGTTGTGTCGCAATCTGGTCAATATCTAATGCACGCAGATGAAATTGCAAGCAACGCGATAAAATCGTGACAGGTAATTTTTGTGGATCGGTCGTCGCTAATAAGAATTTAACGTGCTCTGGCGGTTCTTCTAATGTTTTTAATAGCGCATTAAAACTGTGACGAGAAAGCATATGAACTTCGTCGATTAGATAGACCTTAAAACGTCCACGAGCTGGCGCATATTGCACATTGTCAAGCAATTCACGGGTATCTTCTACCTTAGTACGAGATGCGGCATCGATTTCAATTAAATCGACAAAACGCCCTTGTTCTATTTCGAGGCAATTTGCACATTGACCACAAGGTTTACTCGTAATACCTGTTTCACAATTGAGCCCTTTGGCAAACAGTCGGGCAATAGTGGTTTTTCCGACACCTCTTGTACCAGAAAAAAGATAGGCGTGATGAAGTCGCTGATGATCAAGACCATTAGCTAAAGCGGTCAACACATGACGTTGACCAACAACATCGTTAAAAGTTTGTGGGCGCCACTTACGGGCAAGTACCTGATAGCTCATTGATTCCGCTAAATTTGAACAAGATTTATCTCTATGCTAACACAGGGACGACCTATTGAGCGAGATTTGTAAGAAACAAATGAGATATTGATGAAAGAACCAGCAGAAATTGAAGATAAAGTAAAAAGTAACAATTGTGCGGGCAATATACATTTATAAAAATAGAAAAACTTATAAACGATATATAAACACCCGCACTTTTACTTGTGTTTACGATAAGAGCTCATTAACCCTTCTCTAAACAGTGAAGATATTAATGTCCAGGAAAATCAACCAGTGTAAAGCTGTGAACACCTTGTTTTTCTAAGCGTTCGATACCGCCTAAATCAGGTAAGCAAATAATGAAAGCGGCTTCTGTCACAGTACCACCTAAACGGCGGATAAGACGAGCTGTCGCTTCAATAGTGCCACCCGTTGCCAGTAAATCATCAACCATTAATACTTTGTCTTGATCCGTAATACTATCTTTGTGGATCTCTAAAGTATCTGTGCCGTATTCCAGATCATAAGTTTCACTGAGCGTTTCGCGAGGCAATTTACCTTTTTTACGAACAGGAACAAAACCAACACCTAGGCGTAATGCAACAGGAGCACCAAATAAGAAGCCACGCGCTTCGGTACCCACAACTTTAGTGATACCCTGACCTTGATAGTGTTCTACCAATAAATCAATGGTTGCCTGATATGCAGCAGGATTATCCAATAACGTAGTGATATCACGGAATAATATCCCTTCTTTTGGATAATCAGGAATGGTTTCAATACTGTCTTTAATAAATTGCAGTTGTTGCGCGTTAGCAGTCATAATCAGTGCCATAATAAAAAACGAAACGATAGAATCTATGCAATATGCCGTTAAAATGCAACAGAAAGCCAATTAACAACTCTTTTTTGTTGCTTTAAGTCAATTCATGTTTTTATCAAAACAGGGACAAGAACCAGATGAATAAACCCGATCCTTTAAGCTTGTTTAAAAAACAGATAGACAATCTTGCCGAAACAGTGGCGCCTATTGCAAACAAAAAAATTGCAGCACCTTGCTTCGACACAGCACTGTTCCACCGCCGAAGTGATTCCCTTGGTGGCTATATGCAACAGATCCGCGATAATTTTACCCAGTTAATCGCTTGTGTTGAGGCACAACGAAGCCAGCAGGTTAAATTTCTGGCCACACAAATCCTACAACAAATTGAAGCATTAACTCGTGAATTATCGACACAAACACTAAGAAAGCAAGAGAACCAGCTTACTCAACGAAAAAAAAGTGTCGATTTATACCAAAAGCTTGCCCAACATCAGGATTATGAACGTCGATTACAAGCCATGATCCAAGATAGAGAGCTTTCATTAACGCAAGCACAAAGCTTTATAAAGCAACAAGAGTTACAAAAAGAGATTGCTGCGCTTGAAAATCGCCTTGCGCGCTGCAAAAACGCCCTGTTTTCTATCGAAAAGGGCATTGAGAAACAAGAAAATAAATTTTAAAAGGAGTGACAATGAGTTTAAAAGAAGCACCTGAGTCTGTTCAATTGGCAGTCGATCTTATCTATTTACTTGAAAGCCACCATATTGATCCTAAAACAGCCCTCGAAGCGCTTGAGATTGTGCGCCAAGATTATGAAAAAAAATTGGCGACACAATCTACCCATTTATCTATTTAATTAAGCGAAAGGCGTATTTGCTTCAGGTGTTGAGCCATCCAGAGGACGTTTTATCTCTTGTACTTCATCACCTTGTTTATTATGCAAATAGACATCAAGTTGGTTAAACGCAATATTGATATTATTTTCATTACATAGCTTATCAATAGCACGGTTAACCTCATCTATTGCAATATTTCTATCACCCAATGTTCTGACATAAAAACGCAAATCATGATTTAGGGTACTTGCCCCAAATTCAGTAAATAGCACCACAGGTTCTGGTTCAGTCATTACTCTGACATTATCTTTAGCGGCTTTCATTAAGATCTCTTTGACCTTATCAAGATCAGAACCATAAGCAACACCCACTTGAATAATAATACGTGTCACCGTATCAGATAATGTCCAGTTAATAAGCCGTTCGGTTACAAACGCTTTATTTGGAATAATCACTTCTTTGCGATCAAAGTCAGTCACTGTCGTTGCCCTAATACGAATTCGGCTAACTGTACCGGAATAAGTACCAATAGTAACGGTATCACCAATTCTGACAGGTCTTTCGAACAAGATAATTAAGCCAGACACAAAGTTTGCAAATATCTCTTGTAAACCGAACCCCAAACCAACCGTTAAAGCCGCTGCTAACCATTGCAATTTTTCCCATGCTACACCTAATATTCCCAGTGATACGATGGTTCCGATAGCAATAATAATGTAGGTCAAAATAGTTGTGATTGCGTAAGAAGCACCTTGTTGCAGTTTTATACGAGATAAAATTAATACTTCTAATAACCCCGGTAAGTTTCTCGTCATAAACCAAGAAATTGCCATAATAGAAACAGACAATAATAGATCAGCAACAGTGACAGCTTTAATAACGTTACCCAGTTCTGTTGGTAAATTGTAACTCCAGAGCGTTATTCCATCTAAATAGGTAAAGACCGTAATAAAATCAGACCAAATACCATAGAAACTAGAAGCAAAGATGATAAATAAGATCATCGTTGTTAGTCTTAATGATTGCTGATTAATTTGGTCCATATCCATAGGGGGTTCTTGAATAGGTTCAAGGCTATTATCTTCACCTTCTTTCTTCTCTTTTAACATCGCTTGTCTGCGTTCAAGCGCTCGGCGATAAGCAAGCCTTCTAGCGGCAACAGTTAATCCACGTAAACTGGCGTGGTAAGCAATAAACCACAACATAAGTAGATATAGACTATCAATCCAACGATTTGCCAAACGTAATGCCGTATAGTAATAACCAAAAATAACCAGACCCATTAGAATTAAAGGTGAAAATGTTAATAAGGTAATTACTACGGTTCTAACAACATGATTACCTTTTTCCTGCCACATTTCACGGCAAAATGGCAGTGCGCATAAGCTAATACCAAATAGTGAAATAATTGCAATCAACTGCCCAATAACATCGCCTACCAGCAATAATGGATTATTAATCCCATAAGCAGAAAGCAAAATAATAGGCAACATAGGAAGAGAGAGTCGCAATAAACGCTTACGGTTTTGTTGGACTCGTTCCATAGGAATTTTGAAATGTTTTACAGCAACACCATCGTCAGACATTAAGCGATAAGACCATTCAAACATCAGCCAAAATACCGCAAATTGCCAAGCGAAAGACCAGATAAATTCTTGTTGCACATTAAAGCTATTGATTAGCCAATATCCTATTGCTAAAACGAAACAAGATAACGGTAATGTTTTTAGAAAGACAATTCCCAGCGCAAGTGGGGTATGTAACTGGGAATCTTTATTGAGTTTATTAATATCCCCATTGAGTTTTTCAAACTGGATATCGAGTTTCTTACGTTGCCAAATCAGTATTGAACCGAACAAAATTAGTGCGATAAGAACAGGAAGTGATTTCTTAGCCCCGATCAGCAGATTTTCATTTGACCAATTAAGTTTAAAACCTTGAAACTCAGCAACCGCCTGAGCAGGAAATGTTGAGAACCAATTGAGATTAATTGGCTTATTACTGCTTACCCAGAAAATTTGCTGGGCCAATGTATTTTCAAGAGAACTCACCACACTGCGTAATTGCTGTTGATCCATTTGTAGGTTAATCGAACCCGAGATTTGATTACCCAATTGATTATTGAGCTTATCAAGCAATTCACGTCGAGCATCAACAAGTAATTCTAATGCACTACGCAGCTCTTTTTGTGCATTGGGATCTGTTACTTCAGGATAAGCAGCTTGGTATTCATGCATCAACTGATCAATATAAATACTTGGCTGTATTATCTGATCGCGTTGTTTGTTTATTTCAAACTGCTCTAAACGTAAGTCTGCAATTTTATCCGGCAGATTATTAATGAAAATACCATCAGGTAAATCGACCTGCTCTTCAAATAAAATACGAGAAAGCAATAAGCTTCCTTTAAGCACATCAATTTGTTCTTTTAAATTTCGTTCAGATTGAATAGCTCTATCTAAACGATTTTTGACCATAAGGCTATGGCGGTTTAACTCATTATTATTTTGAGTTGTAACAATCAACTTATCACTAAGATGTTTATTGATTTCTGTTTGCGCCAAATAGAAAGGATTATCATTAATGACCTGATTTTCAAGCCCTGCACTTTGCGCTTCTTTCGCTGTTTCTTCTGAACTATCTAAACGTTTATCACTAATCTCTTCTTGAATGAGTTGAGCATGTTCTTGGGAAAGATCGATGTAAGCCGAGCTATAATCACGCTGAAGTTGTAATAAGCTTTGCAACTGCACATTAGATTGTAAGGTACGTTTTTGATAATTATTCTGTTGTTGAAGGTAATATTGCTCTAATTGTAATAATTGTACTGCTGAAGGTCGCATTTGCGCTTTATCTGCACTGCTTTTATTCAATAATGTTCTTATTTGTTGCAGTCTTTCTGAGTTATTAAATAAAACAGATTGCGCCCTTTCTGGTTGTGTTTGTAACACAATAAGTTCATTACTGTAATTTGCTAAATCGTCTTGCGCTTTTTGTAATGATTGTAAGACAGTCTCTAATTGTGACTCTAACGTTGCTAACGGTAATGCTTCTAGTGATTTTTGATAGTCTTCCGCCTCTTTATTAGCGACTTTCTGTTTTAACTGATTAAGTTGATATTGTGCATTACGCAGTTTTTCAGGTAATTGCTCTACTGTTTTATCATAATTTACTAATTTTTTTTCTAACTGTTGAATGTTATCAAGTAATAAGAGCGATTGTTCAAAGTCAGCAATCGTTAATTTATCTTCTGCACTTAACTCACTACGTTTATTTAATAAATTAAGCTGGTTTTGAATACTTTCTTGGGTAGGTAAATTACTAGGTACTGCGGCTAAAGCAGAGGTGATGGAGAAACTCAAAAAAATAAACATAATAATCGTGGCGAAGATAGTCGTCATTATTCGATTATTGAACTGAGAAAAAAAAGTTTGAGTACACATGGTTAAGCAACTTGTTCAATTAATATTGAAAAACTGTTTATTATTATAATCCAATTGCTTCAAATTGGCAGTGTAAACAGCACAAGTTGCTTGATTTGTTTCTCGCCTGAGAAAACGAAATGGTGATCAGAAAGTCAGTATTTTATCAGCGTCTAATGTCCACTGAGCTAAATCTACTAATGTGCCTAGTTCTGCACCATCAACAAGTGGTAAATCACTGATACCACGAGTATCTGTACATGTTTTACAGAGTTTAACAGGAACGTTCTGTGCAGTTAGAATTTCCAACATTTGCTGTAAGTTATAACCTTCTTTAGGTTGTTGACGAGCTAAAGCCCCGGTCACAGCGTCTGACATTAAAAAAATATTTAATTCAGTTTCAGGATGCTGTTCTTTTAATGTTATTGATAAACGCAGTGCATTAAATAATGATTCATTACCATAAGCTGCACCGTTAGCAATAACTAATACTTTACTCATAAACATCTTCCTCAAATTTAATAATAAATTAAGATGGCGCTGATATTCTCATATTTGCGCTGTGCTTTATCATATCAATAAAGCTATCAACCAAATATTGACATTCATCTTTGATAGAAAAACTTTCTGGTGAAAATAACCAGTTTTCGGCAAGGCCAGTCATCATAGCTCTTAACATGATGGCCGACCTTCTTAAATTAAGGTCGGCAGGAAGTTGTTTTTTTTCAATACAACGAGATAAAGACTGTTCTATTCTGGAGTGATCGGCTGCACACAATTCTCTGCGAATTTCAACAATTGGTGTCATTTCACCGACAAATTCGCATTTATGGAAATATATTTCTAAAAGTGCATTATGTTTGGGATCTTCGACAATTGATGTCAATATGTAAATAAGCAATTCTCTTAATACAAATAGTGGATCATCTGGGTATTTTGTTTGATACTCTATTTCTAAAGATTCTATTTTTAAGTCGGTGAGTTCGCACGCTTCAGTAAATAAATCCACTTTATTTTTAAAGTGCCAATATATTGCGCCACGGGTAACACCTGCCGCGGATGCAATATCTGAAAGTGATGTGGCAGAAACGCCTTGCACAGTAAACAACCTAAGTGCAGCATCAATAATCTGCTGTTTTGTTTCTTGTGCCTGCCGTTTAGTTTTTCGTGCCATTAATCCTCGATTTTGACTGAAGTTAATTTACATACATTCATGTATGTTTGTACTATACATCGCAACCAATCATCAACTTAATTATTTTTATCCCGGGAAACAACGTTTGAATAGAGGTTTTCTTATGCGAAAAAACAGAGGGGTTTTGCCTCTGGCTCTGTTAGTGCTATCAGGCAGCTTGGTTCTTGCTGGATGTGACGACAAAGCTAAACAGTCTGCTGGGGGTCCACCTCCTGCACCGGCTGTCGGTGTTGTGACTTTAGGGGCGCAAGCTCTGACAATCACAACTGATTTACCAGGTCGTACATCAGCCTTCCGTATTGCTGAAGTTCGTCCTCAAGTTGGCGGCATTATTTTAAAACGCAATTACACCGAAGGTAGCTATGTAGAAGCAGGTACATCTTTGTACCAAATCGACCCAGCTATGTTTGAAGCAACTTTAAATAGTGCGCAAGCTGAACTAGCGAAAGCTAAAGCTAATGCTGAAATAGCTCGTCTCACTGTGGAGCGTTATAAGCCTCTGCTGGGTACAAACTATGTCAGTAAACAAGATTTTGATACTACAACGTCTCAGTATGCACAAGCTGTCGCTGCTGTTAGAGCGGGCGAAGCCGCTGTCACAACGGCAAAGATTAATCTTGAATATACGAAAGTAACGGCTCCAATTTCAGGTCGTTCGGGTAAATCAACAGTAACTGAAGGCGCCCTTGTCGCTCCAGGTCAACAAGTCGCACTGACAACTGTTCAGCAAATCGATCCGATTTACGTCAATGTGACGCAGTCGAGTGAAGATTACCTGAAACTCAAAAATGAAATTGAAAGTGGCATTATTCGTCAAGAGCAAGGCAAACCTGTTGTTCATTTAACACTGACTAATGGGCAAGCTTACGCACAGAAAGGCCATTTAGAATTTTCTGATGTGACTGTTGATGAGACAACAGGCTCAATTACTATGCGTGCTATCGTACCTAACCCTAATGGGGAATTATTACCAGGTATGTTTGTTCGCACTAAGTTAGAAAATGGTATTCGCCAAAATGCAGTTTTGATCCCACAACAAGCTGTGATTCGTACAGCGCGTGGTGATGCAACAGCAATGGTTGTTAATAAAGACAACGTTGTTGAAGTTCGTACCATCGAAGTGTCACAAGCTGTTGGTAATAAATGGCTCGTTAATAGTGGTGTTCAGGCTGGTGATCGCGTTATCGTTTCTGGATTGCAAAAAGCAAAACCAAAAATGACAGTAACGCCTCAAGAAGAGAATTTAGATGCGAAGCCATCACCTGAACAAACTGAGCCAGCTAAGAATCCTCAATAAGGAGTCGGTGATCCATGCCTAAGTTTTTTATAGATAGACCGATATTTGCGTGGGTAATTGCGATAATTACCATGCTCGCAGGTCTTCTGGCACTCATCAAACTGCCTGTTGCCCAGTATCCAACGATTGCGCCGCCAGCGATTTCTATCTCTGCGGTTTATCCTGGTGCTGACGCCACCACTGTGCAGAACACCGTTACCCAAGTTATCGAACAGAATATGAATGGTATCGATAACATGGTGTATATGTCTGCGACCAGTGACTCGGCTGGTATGATGAATATCACTCTGACCTTTGAAGCAGGTACTGACCCTGATATCGCGCAAGTACAGGTGCAGAATAAACTGCAACTTGCCATGCCGTTATTACCTCAGGAAGTGCAACAACAAGGGATTAGTGTTGATAAATCCTCAAGTTCATTCTTGATGGTTGCAGGGTTCATCTCAAGTGACGGTTCAATGTCACAAGATGATATTGCAGACTATGTGGGTGCAACGATTAAAGACCCGTTAAGCCGTGTAACCGGTGTGGGTGAAACCCAGTTATTTGGTACCCAATACGCAATGCGTATTTGGTTAGATCCAGATAAATTGGTGAAATATAACATGACAACACTTGACGTTATTGGTGCAATTAGAGCGCAAAATAACCAAGTGGCAGCAGGTCAATTAGGAGGCACACCTCCTGTTCCTGGTCAGCGTTTAAACGTATCTATTATTGCCCAAACTCGACTTAATACCGCAGAGCAATTTGGCGACATCCTGATGAAAGTCAATACTGACGGTTCGCAGGTTAAGCTAAAAGATCTGGGTATTGTTGAAATGGGGGCGGAAAACTATAGCACTATTGCTCGCTTTAATGGCCTACCTGCTTCTGGTATTGGTATTAAGTTAGCAACAGGAGCTAACGCATTAGATACCGCAACAGCTGTACGTGCTGCATTAGCTGAAATGGAACCGTTCTTCCCTGCGGGATTAGAGGTCGTTTATCCATATGATACAACGCCATTCGTTAAGATCTCTATTTTCGAAGTGGTAAAAACGCTTATTGAAGCCATCATGCTGGTATTCGTAGTTATGTATCTGTTCTTACAGAACTTCCGAGCTACGTTAATCCCAACAATTGCAGTACCTGTTGTATTGTTAGGTACCTTCGCCATACTCTCGGCGTTTGGTTATTCGATAAATACTTTGACGATGTTTGCGATGGTACTTGCCATCGGGCTTCTGGTGGATGACGCCATCGTTGTAGTAGAAAACGTCGAACGTGTTATGCAAGAAGAAGGTTTATCACCTAAAGAAGCAACACGTAAATCTATGGGACAAATCCAAAGTGCTCTGGTCGGTATCGCCCTAGTGCTTTCAGCGGTATTTATTCCAATGGCATTCTTTGGTGGTTCAACTGGTGCGATTTATCGCCAGTTCTCTATCACCATCGTATCAGCAATGGTGCTGTCTGTTTTCGTCGCCTTGATTTTAACACCTGCACTTTGTGCAACGATGTTAAAACCTGTACCGAAAGGTAGTCATGGTGTGCAAACTGGTTTCTTTGGTTGGTTTAACCGTACCTTTGAAAAGAGTAGTCATCACTATACTGACAGTGTATCCCGTACACTTCGTGGTACTGGTCGTTACTTATTAATTTACGTTTTATTAGTTGCTGGTATGGCGTTAATGTTTATTCGCTTACCTGCATCGTTCTTACCTGAAGAAGACCAAGGGGTATTACTGACAATGGTTCAGTTACCTGCGGGTTCAACGCAAGAACAAACACAAGACGTACTGGAAAGAGTAAACGACTACTTCAATACCGATGAAAAAGAGCTCGTTAAATCTGTCTTTACCGTAAGTGGCTTCGGCTTCGGTGGTCAAGGGCAAAATATGGGCCTAGTCTTCGTTGTATTGAATGATTGGAGTGAGCGTAAAGCAGATGAAGACAAAGTTCCGGCAATTGTAGGGCGTGCCAATATGGCATTATCCCAAATTAAGGAAGCCTTTGTTTACTCATTTAATATTCCAGCAATTGTTGAGTTAGGTTCTGCGGGTGGTTTCGAATTCGAGTTAGTGGATAAAGCCAACCTTGGTCACGATAAACTCATGGAAGCTCGAAATCAATTACTTGGAATGGCAGCGCAACAGCCTGAAATGTTAATGGGTGTACGTCCTAATGGTCAGGAAGATACATCACAATATCGTCTATATATTGACCTAGAGAAAGCACAAGCTCAAGGTGTTGCAATTAGCGATATTTATTCAACATTAGGTACCATGTTTGGTGGTAGTTACGTTAACGACTTTATCGACCGTGGTCGTGTTAAGAAAGTTTACGTTCAAGCTGAATCACAATTCCGCATGCTGCCACAAGATATTGGTAATCTTTATGTTCGTAACAATGTCGGTCAGATGGTTCCATTCTCATCATTCATTGATACAAGTAAAGATCCTTGGTTATACGGCTCTCCTCGTTTAGAGCGTTATAACGGTTTACCAGCAGTTCAAATTCAAGGTAGTGCAACACCAGGTCAAAGTAGTGGTGACGCAATGCTGATGATGGAAGATCTCGCCAGTAAATTACCAAGCGGTATCGGTTATGAATGGACAGGAATGTCATATCAAGAACGTTTATCGGGTAACCAGGCGCCTGCTCTGTATACCATTTCCTTGATAGTCGTATTCCTCTGTCTTGCTGCTCTTTATGAAAGCTGGTCAGTACCATTCTCCGTTATGTTAGTCGTTCCACTGGGTGTTATCGGTGCGCTTGCATTAACATCACTGAGAGGTCTTGAAAATGACGTTTACTTTAAGGTTGGGCTCTTAACAACCATTGGGTTATCGGCGAAAAACGCAATATTAATTGTTGAATTCGCCAAAGATCTGATGGAAAAAGAAGGCAAAGGGCTCATAGAAGCAACCTTAGACTCAGTCAGAATGCGTCTACGTCCAATTCTAATGACTTCACTGGCCTTTATGTTAGGGGTTATTCCTCTGGTATTAAGTAACGGCGCAGGTTCTGGTGCTCAGAACTCAGTAGGTACAGGTGTATTTGGTGGTATGATTGCCGCAACCTCCCTTGCTATTTACTTTGTTCCTATTTTCTTCGTTGTGATCCGTAGACGATTCGCGAAGAAAAATGAAGATTTAGAGCATCCAAATCATTCACACTAATTTGAATGGATTTGAGTGAGAATGCCAAAAAGGTCGCGAAAGCGACCTTTTTCTTTATCTATTGATGTATTGTTTTAAATGAAAACTTATCTCATTATATT
Organism: Proteus sp. FZP2095; assembly: GCF_023701425.1. Lineage (NCBI taxonomy): Bacteria > Pseudomonadati > Pseudomonadota > Gammaproteobacteria > Enterobacterales > Morganellaceae > Proteus > Proteus sp. FZP2095. Next base: position 340,373 of record NZ_JAMQBJ010000002.1, on the reverse strand, counting down.
ATTTTTAGGAAATATCTCTTTAATCAATAAACTCATTTTATTTTTTTTCTTATATATGACTTTTTGTCAAAATTAAACAGCTCTGTTATTTATAAATAACAGCGATAATTATGCCTCAATTGCACGCTTAAACATTCAAATTACAATAAAAACAAAGATAATCATTATGTTAAGAAAAATACTCTTTAATTGAGATTTGTTGATTTTTACGAAAATAGACAAAATTCTGTTGTTCAGATAGTGACTTATGCAATAATAGTGCTATATTAAGCAAAGAAATACTTATTGTATAAATTTTAAACTCATTCGAGTGCAATTGAGTGCTCAGTATTATCTTTTGATATGCTATTACTTTGTTAGAAATAATAAATATAATTATTAAACTCTTTTAGCATACGAGTAAATATAAACACCCATTTTCAAGTTTATATTTTTTATTAATCCATTAATGAATTATGTGATGTTTCTCGTTAATAAGTTCAATTTTAAGCATTTATCATTATTAATGAATATTTTCTATTAATTCAATTACGATATGTTATGGACGAATATTCACCAGAAAAAGTAGATTTAGCTGAATTGTCATTTTTATGTGAAGAGCTATTGCAGCAAGCTTTAGGCTCATTAGATAAAGGTAGTACAGTTTGGCACAACGATCTGAGTAGCACAAAAAGCGTTGACCTTAATGTCCTAATTGAACACATTATGGACTTTAGTTGGAAATTTAAGATTAAATACCCAGATAAACATGTCATTAATACTCTTATAGAAGAGTACCTTGAAGAGACTTATCGTTTATTTGGTAATACATCAATTTCTTACTCAGATATCAATAATTGGAAAGAGTTAAACTTGTCACTTTTAACTCTCATTGCCAAAAACCCAAAAAGTTATATTAAGTAAATTTAATTATCTTTAGTTTTATTTTAATAATAGAGAAAAGACAACATGACTAAGACAGACTATCTAATGCGTTTAAGAAAATGTACTTCAATCGAAACATTAGAACGTGTGATTGAAAAAAACAAATATGAACTCTCTGATGATGAACTGGAGCTGTTTTATTCAGCCGCAGACCACCGTTTAGCAGAACTCACAATGAATAAGCTATATGATAAAATTCCAGCGTCTGTTTGGAAATTTGTTAGATAATCTAGTTCTATTTAATTGCCTTAGTTTTATTTTTGCTATTTTTATTTTTTATAGTAGTAGGGTTATTATTTCTTAATTTAGATATCGTTTTATTCACGTTTGCTTGTCAGTAGAATGATTACACACCATCATGCCGTTGCCTTATTACGGCATGACCGCACTGCTTTACCCAAATATTCCTTCCATTTATAAACACTACCGTAAATCTTCCAATAATAAATTGATACATTAAGCATACTATTTTCCATTCAATAATATTGACTCTCAAACCGAAAGAAAACAGCGTTCAAAAACACGTATAGAGAGTTAAAATATAAAGAGAAACGAATAATCTTAGGAAATAGTAATTATGAGGGATTAGAAATTATGAAGGACTAGAAATTGGGTGGGGCCTTGCCAGCGACATCCCGGCACACGCGACACCTGCCATGGCTGCTTCCTTCCGGACCTGACCGAGTTAACAAGTTAGCGTTGCGGGAGAACCAACAAGACCCCATAGATTGTCTTATTGCTAAGACGATACGCATTATGTTTTAAACTGACTTAAATAGCAAGGAAAGCAAACCTAAGTGATGATTAATTACCCAAATATGCACTCACTGATTATTCAATTGCCTTTAACGCTCTTTTTGCCTCTCATAAACTCATCAGAGAGTATTCAATAAGCTGATAAATAATAATCTCCATCAACTCTGTGCATTTATCATTAGGTTGCGATCTAAGAGAAAAAAGGGAGATTATTTTTTTATCTTCTTAGGATTGTATATAATCAACTTTATAAAAAATAACCAGATCTAATGATACAGGTACACTATGAGTCAAGCATTGAAAGATCTCATCAATTTGATGGCACTTGAAAAAATAGAAGAAGGTCTATTTAGAGGTCAAAGCGAAGATTTAGGATTACCTCAAGTTTTTGGTGGGCAAGTAGTAGGACAAGCACTATACGCTGCAAAACAGACAATTGCTGATAACCGTTATATCAACTCATTTCATAGCTACTTTTTACGTCCTGGTGATAGCCATAAGCCTATCGTTTATGATGTGGAGTTTATCCGTGATGGTGGTTCATTTAGCACTCGTAGAGTCAGTGCGATCCAGCATGGTAAGCCTATTTTCTATATGACGGTTTCTTTTCAAGAATTTGAAGAAGGTTTTGAACATCAAGATGCAATGCCTAATGTTCCTTTTCCAAATGAACTTATTTCACAACATGAGATTTTAAAGAAATTAGCACCTAAATTACCTGAGCCGATTAAATCTTTAGCACTACGAGAAACACCTTTTGAGGCGCGTCCAGTGCAATATTTTAGCCCTTTTGGCTACTCTAAAGCGCCTGCTGAACGTTATGTTTGGTATCGTAGTCGTGGTGAAATGCCATCTGATCCTTTCTTGCATCAATACTTACTTGGCTATGTCTCTGATTTTGACTTTTTACCAACCGCTCTCCAACCTTATGGTTTAGGCTTTATGGATACAAACCTGCAAGTTGCTACCATTGACCATTCGATGTGGTTTCATCGTCCATTCCGTGTAGATGATTGGTTGCTTTATGTGATTGAAAGCCCTTCAGCATCAGGCGGTAGAGGATTTGTGAGAGGTAAATTCTTTAATACAAACGGTCAGCTAGTGGCGTCTTCTGTTCAAGAAGGGGTGATTCGCCAAAAACGTACTAAACATTCAAAATAATATCTTGGCATATTCCCCCCTCAAAAGAGGGGGAATAGACAATTACTGCTGATAAGCTCTTTCACCATGAGTTGTTAAATCTAATCCATCATGCTCTTCCTCTTCAGAAACGCGTAACCCCACCAGCTTATCTGCGATTTTAAAACTAATATAAGCAACAGCACCAGACCAAATTACCGTGATCACAACACTGATTAATTGAATTAAAACCTGTTTATTCAGTGTCATACCATCGCTATACCCTACACCACCTAAAAATGAAGCTGTAAATATCCCAGTTAATAGGCAACCTGCAATACCGCAAGTACCATGAATACCAAAAACATCACAAACATCATCGGCTTTTAACCAGCGTTTTAAAACAACAACCCCCCAAAGCCCAATAATTCCTCCCATTACACCAATAAATAAAGCGCCCATCACGCCAACAGTGCCAGCAGCTGGCGTAATCGCCACTAACCCTGCAATACAACCTGAACAACCACCTAACATAGAGGGCTTACCTCTGGTTATCCATTCTGATGCAGTCCAAGAAAGTACGGCTCCCGCAGTTGCAACTATCGTATTTAAAAACGCTAAAGCCGCAATCGCATTTGCACTGCCAGCAGAGCCTGCATTAAAACCGAACCAACCGATATAAAGTACAGCCGTACCTGTAAAAACCATGGGTAAATTATGAGGTTTAAGCGCTATATGCTGACTATCACGTCGTTTACCAAGTAAGTAAGCACCAACAAGAGCTGCAATAGCAGCATTAATATGTACGACGGTTCCCCCAGCAAAATCTAATGCACCATCATCGATTAACCAACCACCTTCTCCCCATACCATATGAGCAATAGGGATATAAGAAAAAGAGAACCAAATAATCGTAAAAATAAGCAATGCAGAAAAACGAATGCGCTCTCCTAATGCTCCAACAATTAATGCAACAGTGATAACCGCAAACGATCCTTGAAAAGCAACATGCACGTACTGATTAATTGAACCAGAGAGTGAATCCAGTGATACGTTATTCAAAAAAGTAAGTGACCACCCACCCCAGACTTTATTGCCCACAGTAAAAGCCAAACTGTAGCCAAAAGTTATCCAAAGAATGACCACAACACTAAAGATCATCATCACTTGTGTGATCAAAGAAAGTACGTTTTTACTTCTTAGTAATCCTCCATAAAATAAGGCGATACCAGGTATAGTCATAAAGAAAACCAAAACAGTACATATCAACATAAAACCATTATCGGCTTTATCAACAGTCACTGTTTCAGTTGCAAATACAGATGAAGAAAAGTGTGTAAGCACTAACATTAATAGCAAAGAAAGTAAGCGTTTCATCGAATATCTCCTTTAAAGAGCTTCATCACCAGATTCACCGGTACGAATACGGATTGCCTGCAATAATTCCAAAACAAAAATTTTTCCATCTCCTACTTTTCCTGTATCCGTCGCTTGCATAATCACTTGCATAACAGGCTCAAGTTGTTCATCACAAATAGCGAGTTCTATTTTTACTTTGGGAAGAAAATTAATTTCGTATTCTGCTCCTCTATATAACTCTGCATGTCCTTTCTGTCGCCCATATCCCTTTACTTCGCTAATTGTCATTCCCTTTATGCCTAACTCAGAGAGTGACTCTCGTACTTCTTCTAATTTAAATGGCTTAATAATGGCGATGATATATTTCATATAAACCTCGTCGATATTTGAAAGAGCAAAGCCTATATAGCAAAGCAAAAGATATGCCACTATTTAATTGATTGATATTTATGAGAAAATAAACATTTAAAACTATTAAAGTGAAAAGGTTCACCGAATTGGTGCAAAAATATGACGGCTATTTTGCTCAAAGCAAGATAATCGGGAAATAAAAAAGGGCACATACATAAAAATGATGTGCCCTTTAAAATTATATTTTTTATTTAAGGTTATTATTCTACTTCAATAGGATCTTGTTCTTGTAAAGACTCTCTGACTTGCTGTAATTGATACATATTATAGTATCGGCCTTTTTGTGAGAGTAACTTAGTATGACCGCCCTGCTCGACAATTGCACCACGATGAAGCACCACAATTTCATTGGCTTCAATAATAGTGGAAAGTCGGTGAGCAATAACAATCAGTGTCGTTTTTTCTCTAACCACTTTTAACGCTTTTTGTATGGCTTGTTCTGTTCCTGAGTCAATATTTGCTGTTGCCTCATCCAGAATAAGAATACGAGGAGGTATTAATAGTACACGAGCCAATGCAAGTAACTGCTTTTGTCCAGCAGATAAGCGACTACCTTGCTCACCAAGTTCTGTTTGTAGCCCTTCAGGTAAGGCTTTAGCCCACTGATCAAGTTGTACTGTCTCTAGTACCTGCCATAAATGTAACTCATCACATTCACGCCCTAATGTAATATTGTCATGCAGTGAGCCAGATAATAAAACAGGATCTTGCTGCACCATCGCAATACCACTGCGTAATGCGGCGTGAGAGTACGCTTCTAACGGTTGATTATCTAAAAAGATACTCCCTTTTTGCCAAGGGTAATTTCCCATTAATAAACTAGCTAAAGTACTCTTGCCACTTCCTGTGTGCCCAACGAATGCGACAAAATGACGAGCAGGAATAGTTAAATTGATATCTTTTAATACCCATTGCTCATCACGATACGCAAACCAAAGAGAGTTAACGTCAATATTACCTTGGGTGATGGTGTGTGATGATGAACCGTAGCGCTGCAAAGGAGCATCCATTAGTTCAAAAACACGCTCACCAGAGACAACCGCCTGTTGTAAAATCGACTGCTGAGATGTCAGGGTGATCAAAGGTTCATTTAATCGACCTAAATAACTAATAAATGCATAAATAACCCCAACACCAATAACAGCACTGCCTTGATACCCAAACAGCATTAATAAACCACACAGAACCAACGCAGAGAGCATACTTAGTAAAGGACGTAATAACAGGCCATCAAGTTTTAACGCTTTCATACGTGCTTGGTAATGTTGCCAGCTGTCATCTGACATTCTTTCACCAAATCGAGCTTGTTGCCTAAATTGCTGAATAACTGACATGCCATTGATGACTTCATGGAAACCATCATTTATATTGGCAAGAAAATGACGTACATTGCGAACTATCGGCGTACTCAGTCGCTGATAAAGCATCATTACACCAATAACTGCTGGGAAGATTGTCATCGCGATTAATGCCATTTGCCATTCTAATAAGAACATGGCGATCAGCATTACAACCACTAAAGCAATTGCTCGGAATAATGTTGGTAACACGTTCACAAACAAATCTTTAATCGTCTCAGTGTCATTTGTTACACGAGAAATTAATTGCCCTACAGGCTGATTATCAAAAGCACTTAATGGCTGTTTTAGTGCCGCACTCATTACATCAGTGCGTAATTGTTGTACAACCCCAACTGCCGCATGATTAAACACAATAGCTTGATAATAGTGAAGTGTGGCAGCGATCACCTGTAAAAGGATGAAAGCTAACGCCAGGCCTAATGATGACATTAACTCCACATTATTTGTGGCAACTTTTGCATCAATAAAATAACCAACAATTAATGGGCCCCCCACTTCTGCAATGGCAGCTACCCACAACATAATGACACCCCATGCCATAGGCTTGCGATAGTTTTTACCATAAGTCAAAAGACGCTTTAATGCAGGTAATAGCGCTTTAACGGATTTATTTTTATTCATCGTCATCCAGCGCGGCCTCTAATTGCTGATAATGGTACATATCTTGATACCAACCCGGTATTGAAATTAATTGCTGATGTGTACCTTGCTCTATAATCTCACCCTGTTTTAGAACTAAAATATTAGTAGCACCAACTAATGCAGATAAGCGATGAGCGCTAATAATTAACGTTCTGTCTTTTCGCCATTGCGACAAGTTTTGCAAAATTTGATATTCAGTCTGTCCATCAACAGCGGATAGAGCGTCATCTAATAATAAAATTTCAGCATCCAATAATAGTGCTCGAGCAATAGAAATACGCTGTTTTTGTCCACCAGATAACATCACGCCCTTTTCACCGACTTGTGTTTGATATCCTTCCGGTAAGCGTAAAATATCCTCATGAATATTTGCCAGTTTCGCAACAGACTCTATTTCTTCTTTTGTCGCATCAGGATGCCCTAAGGCAATATTTCCCGCGATGGTATCTGAAAATAGGAAAGGTGTTTGATTAACAACGGCCAATCGTGCTCGCCATTCATCAAGTTTCAATTGATAAATAGGTATAGATTGAAAACAAATCTCACCTTCAGTCACATCATAAAGTCGTTGAATAACAGCAAGTAATGTACTTTTTCCACTTCCAGTCATTCCACAAACACCCAACATTTCACCGGGTGATAATGTGAAATGAACATTTTTCAGTGTTTCTGTTGTTTGTTCGGGATATTGGAAACGTTTGATATCAACAGATAACACACCTCGACCTTGCTTTGGTGATAATTCACCATCAACCATATCGAGTTTTTCATCCAATAAACTATTAATCCGGCTATAAGCAGCACTACCACGCTCAACAATATTGAACATCCATGCTAATGCCAGCATTGGCCAGATCATTTGACCTAAATACATTACAAAGCTGGTTAGTTCACCCAATGTCATTTTGCCATTAATAACAAAATAGCTACCTCCGGCCACAGCGAGTAAATTAGCAAAACCAATAGCCATGAAAATAGTAGGATCAAATAGCGCATCAATTCGTGCAACACGCATATTTTGACGTCCAGTTTCTTTTGCAACATCATCAAAACGAGAGGCATGCTGTTGCTCTAGCCCGAATGATTTGATCATGCGAATACTACTCAGGCTTTCTTGTGCTTGATTATTGAGTGAAGAGAAAAATGCCTGTGCGGTTTTAAAGCGGCTGTGTAGTTTATCGCCATATCGCTTAATTAAAATTGCCATGATTGGCATAGGTAATAATGAAATTAGTGTTAGTTCCCAACTTAACTGAATACTCATCATGACAAGCACAGCAAGCCCCATAACCATAGAATCCACTAAGGTCAATACACCTTCGCCCGCTGCAAAAACGACTTTATCAACATCATTGGTGGTACGTGCGATTAAATCACCTGTACGATAGCGGTGATAAAATGAAGAGGATTGCTGGTTAAGTTGTTGGTAAATTTGCATCCGCAGTTTCACTGCGAGTTGATAAGATGCACCAAATAACCAAAGACGCCAAAAATAACGTAAAAGGTAAACTGCGAGGGCAATTAATACCATCACACCAATCCAATTCATCACTTGGCTAAATGTCAGACTATGGTTATCGACACCATCCACAATGATCCCAACAATCTTCGGGGGGATCACCTGTAATACTGCGATAACCATCAATAAGAAAATGGCACCTACATAACGACGCCATTCACTGAGGAAATACCAACTGAGCTGTGAAAATAGAGCCACGCCTTAAATCCTAAGGTTATACAAAAAAATAAAAGTGCCAGTTGGTAAAGATGAATCTTATTCAGGTATCGGCATTGCCGTTGTGTATTTAATTTTTTCCATTGCGAAGTTAGAAGTCACATCAATAAGACCCGGTACGCCATTAACCATACGCTTATAAAATAGGTCGTAACTTTTCATGTCTACTACTTCAACATGCATTAGATAATCACACTCACCCGCCATTCGATAGAATGTCAGTACTTCTGGCATTTGCTTAACAAATGAAACAAACTGTTCGTACCATTCGCTATTATGTTGCTGTGTTCTAATCATAACAATAACTGTTAAACCTAGCCCGATTTTTTCACTATCAAGCAGGGCAACACGCTTACGAATATACCCTTCATCCTCTAGTCTTTTCAATCGTTTCCAGCAAGGTGTTGAGGTTAGGTTAACAGCCTCAGCCAAAGTATTCAGTGAGAGGCTTGAATCTTCCTGTAACAGCGCTAATAGTTTACGGTCAATCTTATCTAACATAGATACTCCTTCAAAATATGCCCCTACAAAAAATAATGATAACCTGCCCCTTACTATAAGAGTAATCATCTAATGATAAATCGGTAATAAATTGCCATAATATATGTACTTTTATGCGTACTAATCCTTATAGAAATTCAATATTCAGGAGTATTCTGATGAAAAAAACGGTCGTTGTCTTTAGTGGTGGACAAGATTCGACAACCTGCCTTATTCAAGCATTAGAAAAGTACGATGAAGTACATTGCATTACGTTTAATTATGGTCAACGCCATAAAGAAGAAATTGAGGTAGCACAAAAAGTTAGTCAATTACTGGGAGCAACTGCGCATAAAGTTTTAGATGTAAGTTTACTCAATGAACTCGCTATCAGTAGCCTAACTCGCGACAATATTCCTGTTCCTGATTTCAAAGAAAGTGAAGAAAGTGATATTCCAAGTACCTTCGTACCGGGTAGAAATATCCTTTTCCTTACTTTAGCGGCAATTTACGCTTATCAAATTGGTGCAGAGAGTGTCATCACCGGTGTTTGTGAGACTGATTTCTCTGGTTACCCTGATTGTCGTGATGAATTTGTAAAAGCACTGAATCATGCTGTCAGCTTAGGTATTGCACGTGATATTAAATTTATCACACCATTAATGTGGTTAGATAAAGCTGAAACTTGGGCCCTTGCTGATTACTATAAGAAGTTAGATTTCGTTCGTCATGAAACTTTAACTTGCTATAACGGTATTCAAGGTGATGGCTGTGGTGAATGTGCAGCCTGCCATTTAAGACAACGCGGATTAAGCACTTACTTAGCCGATAAAACATCAATTATGCAGGCAATGAAACAGAAAGTGGGCCTTAAATAATCATCATAATTACTTTGCTTATTATCATGACTCCCCGCCGTTCTATTTGCTTATGCAGTGATAATTCATCAAACATTATCACTGCATTAAATCATATTTGATTAGGCTAATAACATTGACTGAGAGATCTCTAATACTCTCTTTGTGTATTAGGATGATTGACGTACATACTCAAGCTTCTCTCTTAACTGATCTGTTAATGTCAGGGCTTTTTTAGTGTTAATATCTACAAGAACAAATGTGATTAATGCATCAGAGATAAGTGCGCCGTCTTTTTTTCTCACGATCTTCTGAGAAAGTACGCCACTTTTAATCCCCACTTCAGCAACATCACAATCAATCAGTAACTCATCACCTAAACTTGCAGGTAAGCGATAATTAATATTGATATTAGCAACCACTAACGCCAAGCCATTGCGCTTAAACCAATCAAAATCTAAATGTTGCTCAATCCAATCCCACCGGGCTTGCTCTAAAAACTCAAGATAACGTGCATTATTCACATGTTCAAAAACATCTAAATGGAAGCCATAAACTTTAATTAATGTACTCATATCAATTTATTACCTCTTGATTATTCTAATAAACTTTTTATAAAGTTTTTTTGCGATACCATAAATATAGCCAAGAAAATAAGTTTAGTAATTTCTGATATAGATTTATTTCGTTCTCTTTCAGAACAAAAAAACGCTAAGAAAATGTGTTTCTCTTATCAAAAAAATCAAAGAGAAACACGGGGATTTTCAATTAATATTCACGTTTCTGTTGTCACTTATACTCAACATCGTATAAGAATGAACACCTTAATTAATAACGATAAAATCACGATTTTGATCAACCAACTTCATACCAATTCCAAAAACTTTTTCAAGTTCATCAACAGTGGTAAAACGCCCTAGCTGCTCGCGATAATCAATAATGGCTTGCGCTTTCGCTTTTCCTATTCCTTTTAATCCCATTAGCTCATCTACTGTTGCCGTATTTAAATTAACTTTACCTTCTGTGTTGGCTTTATTTTCTTTAGCATCACGATCAACTGAGGTGTGAGTTTCGATTGAAACCGTTGGTGTTGAAGCCGGGGCTTCCTCTGCATAAGAGAGAGGAGAAAGACCTAATCCCAAAGCAAGGCAAATAGAGGCCATAAAACCTGACAACATTTTTTTATCCATCTTCATAATCATAATTTCCTTTTACTCAATAATTTCAAATTCGATGACATACAGAGATTTCTGAATGCAGAAGAAGAATGCCAATATATTGATCAATCAGCAATTACATAAAAATAAAACCACGAGAAATCACGAAAAATAAAAATGAACAAAAAAAGTATTACAAAAAATTATCGGGCTTGCTCTCAAACATGAGTTTTTTGAGAGGCGGAGTTATTATTTAAATTCTCAAGGATAGCTACCATAAAAAAACCCAGCTTTATGCTGGGTTTTCAATGTAATAATTCAAAATTGATTATTGATAATCTTTATCAAAAATTTCAATTTTAGCGTTATCTTTTAGATCACGTAACATGAGTTGTAACGCTTCTTCGCCCATCTGAGCACGATAGAGATTAGTCATAAACTCTAGTTGTTCAGATGTTGGTTTGCCATCTGTTACGCTGTCTAATTGAATGAGGACGACTTTGGTACCAGGCACATTAGTCATACCATACTCTTTTTTACCTTCAGCAGGTTTTGGCATAGAGAAAATAGCAGTTTGTACTACATCTGTTGCAGATGAGTGAACAATGCTTTCTTCACTACCAAACGAAATATTAGCAGCTTTCAGTGCTTCTTCGCCTTTGCCTTCTTTCAATGCAGCTAAAAGTTTTTGAGCCTGTGCATTCATTGCTTGTGATGCTTTTTGCTGTTTAACCAGCATAACAACTTGATCACGTACTTTATCTAATGGTTGGCTTGCTGAAGGCTTATAACCTTCTACACGCACGATAAATGCGCTGTCATTACCTAACGTCACCATATCTGAATTCATGCCTGTTGGGCCATTTTCATCCACTAATGAACCACCAAAAATTAACTGGGTGAGTTTTTCATTATTTAATGGTGCAGGAACTGTGTTTTCATCAAACCAATCAGTATTAACAACAGTTACATTGCCCGCTTTAGCGGCAGGCGCTAATGTGTCGTTATCGTTAGACGCAGCTTGGCTCACTTTTTGTTGTAATGCGAAGAAATCATCAATTGCTTTATTTTCACGCATTTTTGCCAGTAAATCTGTTTTCACTTCATCAAATGGTTTTACAACAGATTGTTTAACATCATCAAGGCGGAAAATTGCGTAACCATTGCTGATTTTAACAGGCTCAGAAATTTGGCCCTTTTCTGTCAAACTTGCATTAGCCAGCTCGGGTAATTCTTGTCCGATAGTTATCCAACCTAAAGAACCATTTTGTTTTTTAGAGAAACTATCAATAGATTTTTCTTTCACTAACGAAACAAAATCAGCGCCTTTTTTCAGCTCTTCTTCTGCCGCTTTAGCTGCCGCTTCGTCTGCTAATACTAAGATGCTGTATTGTTTTTGTCCTGCGGCTGTGAATTCATCAATATTACTATCATAGTAAGCCTTCGCTTCTTCATCAGTAATGTTGATGTTATTAAAATCTTTTTGAGCATTTAATTGGATATAACTAATTTTAAATTGCTCTGGCGCGATGAACATTTGGTTATTTTGCTCATAGAACGCTTTCACTTCTTCATCAGATGCCGTTTCTTTTTCAAGGAATGGCTGAATATCTAATGATGCTAAACGTACATTACGGCTTTGTAGCATTAAGCCTGCAAATTCTTTAACTTCGCTATCTAAGGCAAAATCTGTACCTTGAATAGAAAATTTTAATTGCTGATTGATAAGGTTTTGACGAATACCTTCTGCAAAGGCGTCAGCATCAATATTATTGCCTCTCAATAAATCGACATATTTTTTATTGTCAAATTTGCCGTCAGTTTGAAAGTAAGGAAGTGCAAAAATAGCATCTCTAATTTGCTGATCACCGGCTGAAATACCCAGATTTTGTGCAAATTGATCAAGTAATGCTTGGTTGATCAGCATATCAAGCGCTTGTTGGCGAATAAGTTTCTGACCGTCTTCCGATGAAGCAAGAGCAGCAAAATTTTCACCCATATCTTGTTGTAATTGAGCACGACGTTGCTGATAAGTTTGCTCTAATTGAGAACGGCTAATTTTATATCCGTTAACTTCAGCAGCATCATTAACGCCTGAACTAAAGAGATATCCGCCCACACCAGTTAGGACGAAGGAAAGGATGATCACAGCTAATAATATCTTTATAAATGGATTATTAGCAGTGGAACGAATGTTGTCCATCATAACGAGACGAGGCTCCGTTTGGTGAAATAAAAATTATTTTTATGGGTGTTACACGACTATTTTGAGCACAGCGAAAAGATAATATGCCCATGCTGGCTTAATATCAAAATGTCGCGACACGCGACAATCATTAAAAACAGCCATTCCCGTATTAATGCGCAGTCTTAACACGCACTTTCTATAACTAAGAAAAAACTAAACAGCATTATTTGATTCATTGATTACGATAACCATTTAACTCATCACTGAATCATTCATTGTTGTCTATTTCAGTTATAGAACAACGCGTCATTCTATCAAATGACTACTTCAGTTTCACGTCTTATCGCCAGAGAATACAAGGTTTAATCGTGATTTATAACCTAAAAAAAGAAAAGCGCATCTCAAAAAGATGCGCTTCATTTTTTAATTGAGTCGTTTTCTGTTTATCCATAACGTTAAACTAATAACAAATTGGCAGAAAATAAGTTCAACTATTATTGATTAACTGCGTCTTTTAAGCCTTTACCTGCACGGAATGCAGGAACTTTTGCAGCTTCAATTTGGATTTCTTTACCTGTTTGTGGGTTACGGCCTGTACGAGCTGCACGATCACGTACAGTGAAAGTACCGAAACCTACTAATGCTACATCATCACCTTTTTGTAAAGATTCAGTGATAGAAGCAACCAGAGCATCTACAACACGACCTGCTGCCGCTTTTGAGATATCTGCATTTGCAGCAATTTTGTCGATCAGTTGAGTTTTATTCACGCTTTCATCCCCATAATTTTATGCGTTATTCTTCACCATTAATGGCAAATTTTGCAAACGTCGTTATATCAAGCCTTTTTAGATATAGCAAGACCGATAAAACAGCATTTTTAATTAAAATCCCAATTAAATTAGCGACACAAAAAAAGGCTGGCAAGCTTTTATTACTTATCCAGCCTTTTTTTTAGCTATAATTTATGACTAACATCACTCTTTAGTGTGATTTATCAGTCACAACTTCCATGCCAAACGGTGAGTTTTGCAGGGCTAGCGATAAAACTTCCTCAATTGTTTTCACCGGGTGAATATCCAGATCAGCAACAATATTTTCAGGAATTTCTTCTAAATCACGTTTATTTTCATCTGGGATAAGAACTGTCTTAATTCCACCACGATGTGCGGCAAGTAACTTTTCTTTCAGTCCGCCAATTGGCAGTACTTGCCCACGTAACGTAATTTCACCCGTCATTGCAACATCCGAACGTACAGGGTTACCTGTTAGGCTTGATACCAGCGCAGTACACATTGCGATACCTGCACTTGGACCATCTTTTGGTGTTGCACCTTCAGGAACGTGTACGTGCATATCACGTTTTTCATAGAAATCGCCATTAATACCAAGTTTATCAGCACGAGCGCGAACCACTGTCATTGCCGCTTGAATAGACTCTTGCATCACTTCACCTAAAGAGCCAGTGAATGTTAGCTTGCCTTTACCCGGTACACTTGCTGTTTCAATGGTCAGTAGATCACCACCAACTTCTGTCCATGCAAGTCCTGTTACCATACCCACTCGGTTTTCAGTATCAGCACGACCATAGTCAACTTTACGAACACCTAAGTAGTCTTTGAGATTATCTTCGTTAATCTCAATATGTTTGATTGTGCTATCCATTAACAGTTGTTTTACTGCTTTACGGCATAATTTAGAAATTTCACGTTCTAAACTACGTACACCAGCTTCACGTGTGTAATAACGAATAATGCCCATAATTGCGCTGTCATGGATTGTCAGCTCACTTGGTTTTAACGCATTACGTTCAATCTGTTTTGGTAACAAATGTTGCTTAGCAATATTCAGTTTTTCATCTTCGGTATAACCAGATAAACGAATAACTTCCATACGATCTAACAACGGTGCGGGTATATTCATGGAGTTAGATGTTGCCACGAACATAACATCGGACAGATCGTAATCAACTTCCAGATAGTGGTCGTTAAATGCGATATTTTGTTCTGGATCTAACACCTCTAACAGTGCAGAAGCCGGATCACCTCGCATATCTGATGACATCTTATCAATTTCATCTAACAGGAAAAGTGGGTTTTTGACGCCAACTTTCGCCATTTTCTGAATTAATTTGCCCGGCATAGAACCGATATAAGTACGACGGTGACCGCGGATTTCAGCTTCATCACGTACACCACCTAACGCCATACGAACATATTTACGTCCTGTTGCTTTAGCAATAGATTGCCCCAGTGAGGTTTTACCTACACCTGGAGGTCCTACCAAGCACAGGATTGGCCCTTTAATTTTGCTAACACGAGATTGTACCGCGAGATATTCAAGGATACGCTCTTTAACGCGCTCTAAGCCATAATGGTCAGTATCAAGAACTTCTTGTGCTTTCACTAAGTCTTTTTTAACTTTGCTACGGCTATTCCAAGGAACTTGAACCATCCAATCAATATAACTACGTACAACCGTGGCTTCTGCTGACATTGGCGACATCATTTTTAATTTCTGAAGTTCCGCTTCTGTCTTCTCTTTTGCCTCTTTTGGCATTTTTGCAGCGTCGATTTTACGTTTCAGCGATTCCATTTCATCAGGTGCATCATCCATCTCACCTAATTCTTTTTGAATCGCTTTCATTTGTTCGTTGAGATAATACTCACGCTGACTCTTTTCCATCTGCTTTTTAACGCGGTTACGAATGCGTTTTTCAACTTGTAGCAGATCGATTTCTGATTCCATCATCGCCATTAAATACTCAAGGCGTTCTGTAACGTCAGACATTTCAAGTACAGCTTGCTTATCTTTTAATTTCAGCGGCATATGAGAAGCAATGGTGTCTGCTAATTTCGCTGATTCTTCGATAGCATGTAATGAGGTTAATACCTCTGGCGGAATTTTTTTATTCAGTTTGATATAACCTTCAAACTGATTAATCGTTGTACGATTTAAGACTTCCTGTTCGCGCTCATCAACTGCTGGCGTTTCAAGGTATTCTGCTTTCGCCTGAAAGTATTCACCATTATCAGATAACGTCGTAATTTTGGCACGACGAATACCTTCAACAAGTACTTTCACTGTTCCATCAGGCAGTTTTAGCATCTGTAAAACAGAAGCAACTGTACCAACAGAAAAAAGATCATTAACACCTGGTTCGTCAGTAGATGCATCTTTCTGCGCAACCAGCATAATTTGTTTGTTGTCGTTCATCGCAGCTTCTAAGCAATGAATGGATTTTTCACGACCAACGAACAACGGGATCACCATATGCGGATATACAACGACATCACGTAATGGCAATACAGGTATTTCAATACGTTCTGGACGCTCAGGATTCATAGAGCTCTCTCTTCGTTTTTAGCTTAACGCTTTTACAGGTAATTTTATTCGCATGTTACCAAATAAAATTAATTCCACGGATTGTCAAAATATATAAGGGCACTTTTCTGACATTCAATAGCATTACCCATTAAAAAAACAAAATGAGGGAAAATTCCCTCATTTTTATTGCGTTGGCGCGCTTTATCTTAAATTTCTCTCTTATTTTGAGAGAAAACTAGATAATGTCAGACAAGAGACATTGCCAAATTACGATGCATTATTCACCTGAGGCCTGATTTTCTGGCTGGCTATAAATAACCAGTGGCTCAGATTTTCCATTAATAACGCCTTCATCAATGACCACTTTTTCTGCATTTTCAAATGAAGGAAGGTCATACATCGTATCAAGTAATGCTGCTTCAACAATTGAACGTAAACCACGAGCACCTGTTTTACGTACCATAGCTTTTTTCGCAATTGCAGTCAGCGCTTCCTTACGGAATTCTAAATCCACACCTTCTAATTTAAATAATGCCTGATATTGCTTAGTCAGTGCATTTTTAGGTTCTTGTAAGATTTGGATTAATGCTTCTTCGTTTAACTCGCCTAGCGTTGCAACAACAGGTAAACGACCAATAAATTCAGGGATAAGACCAAATTTAATCAGATCTTCTGGCTCAACTTGGGCTAATAATTCACCTTCGCTAGCTTTCTCATTTTGGCTTTTAACTTCTGCGCCAAAACCAATACCTGAATGTGTATTTAAACGCTGTGCAACAACTTTATCGAGCCCTGCAAATGCACCACCACAGATAAAGAGGATCTTAGAAGTATCTACTTGTAAAAACTCTTGTTGTGGGTGCTTACGTCCACCTTGAGGAGGAACAGAAGCCACTGTGCCTTCAACTAATTTCAATAATGCTTGCTGTACACCTTCACCAGACACATCACGAGTGATTGATGGGTTTTCAGATTTACGAGTGATCTTGTCAATTTCATCAATATAAACAATACCACGTTGTGCTTTTTGCACATCGTAATCGCATTTTTGTAGCAGTTTTTGAATGATGTTTTCAACATCTTCACCCACATAACCCGCTTCTGTCAGCGTTGTGGCATCTGCCATAGTAAAAGGAACATCAAGGTAGCGTGCTAATGTCTCTGCTAATAACGTTTTACCGCTACCAGTAGGGCCAATCAGCAAAATATTACTTTTCCCTAGCTCAACACCATTGGCCTTATCGCCATTACGCAGACGCTTATAGTGGTTATAAACGGCAACAGCCAAAACTTTTTTAGCCAATTCCTGACCGATAACATAGTCATCAAGGTGCTTACGGATTTCATGTGGCGTTGGCAATTCACTGCGTTCATGATGAGGTGCCAGTTCTTTTATTTCCTCACGAATGATATCAACACAAAGATCAACACATTCATCACAGATATAAACCGACGGACCAGCGATCAATTTTTTTACTTCATGCTGGCTTTTACCGCAGAAAGAGCAATACAGAAGCTTCCCGGAGCTATCTTTGCGCTTATCTGTCATCAGTCAACCTCACTTAGTTATTCCTCTTATCGTTTATAAGAAGAAGAAAGTCTTTTTACATAAATATTGATGGCCACTTCCTTTGCATTATTGATCAACAAAGGAAACGTATTAATTCAGTTGCTATTACAACGTGTAATGATTAGCTACGTTGAGTATAGACTTTATCCACTAATCCGTATTCTAACGCTTCGTTAGCGGATAAGAAACGATCACGCTCAGTGTCTCTTTCTATTTCTTCAATAGATTTACCTGTATGTTGAGCCATTAGCTCATTCATACGGGATTTTACTTTCAAAATTTCTTGAGCATGAATTTGAATATCTGTTGCTTGACCTTGGTAACCACCTAACGGTTGGTGGATCATCACACGAGAGTTAGGTAAGCAAATACGTTTACCTTTCGCACCAGCAGATAGTAAGAAAGCGCCCATTGAACACGCTTGACCCATACAAATTGTACTAACATCTGCTTTGATATACTGCATGGTGTCATAGATAGACATACCCGCAGTAATTACACCACCTGGTGAGTTGATATACAGGTTGATGTCTTTCTCTGGGTTTTCTGCTTCTAAAAATAGCATTTGAGCAACGATAAGATTAGCCATGTGATCTTCAACTTGGCCAGTCAGGAAAATAATACGTTCTTTTAATAAACGTGAGTAAATGTCGTAAGAACGCTCTCCTCGCGAAGTTTGCTCTATAACCATCGGCACCAGAGCCATATTAGGTGCGAATTGTTCCTGTGTGTCGTTAAATGACATGTCTGTCTCCTATTGCATTCTTATTGGTGCCAATGACAACAATTTTACTTGAGATAATTGATCATGACCATTTCTAATGATCTAATCTCTCACAAGACATTCAAGGCGCCTCGCGAGGAGTGATAAAGAGAATATAGAATTATCTGGAGATAATCGCTCAAATTTCAAGGCAAAATTTGATAAATATATACAAACTGAAAAAAACCCGTGGTAAAAACCACGGGTTTTTGCTTAAAACCGATATTCGCGGTTAAGAATTAACCCATTTGAACTTCGTTCATCAGTTCAGTGAAGTTAGTTTCTTTTTCAGTTACTTTAGCATTTGCTAAGATTTTTTCTACCGCTTGCTCTTCTAACGCAAGATTACGGATGTTGTTCATCAGTTGTTCATTCTTGTTGTAGAACTCAACAACTTCTGATGGATCTTCGTAAGCTGAAGCCATTTCGTCGATCAGTGCATTAACACGATCGTCTTCTGCTTTCAGTTCATTACTATTGATCACTTCACCTAACAGTAATCCAACGATTACACGACGTTTAGCTTGTTCTTCGAACAATTCACGTGGTAATTGCAGAGCTTGTTTCTCGTCGCCACCAAAACGTTGAGCAGCTTGACGTTGCAGAACTTCGATTTCGCTGTCAACAGCGGCTGCTGGTACGTCAACTTCGTTTGCTTTAACTAAGCCATCAATAACTTGTGATTTAACACGAGTACGGATTGCATTTTTCAGTTCACGCTCCATGTTTTTACGTACTTCAGCACGTAAACCATCAACAGAACCATCAGCAATACCAAAACGCTTGATGAACTCTTCAGTTAATTCTGGCAGTTCACGCTCTTCAACTTTTTTCAGGTTGATAGCGAATTGTGCTTTTTTACCTTTCAGGTTCTCAGCGTGGTAATCTTCTGGGAAAGTCACATCAATTGTGAATTCTTCTCCAGCTTTATGACCAATAACGCCTTCTTCGAAACCTGGGATCATACGACCTTGACCCATTGCCAGTACGAAATCTTCAGCTTTTCCGCCTTCAAATTCTTCACCGTCAATAGAACCGTTGAAATCAACAGTTACGCGATCTTCTGCTGCAACTTCGCCGTCTTTGTCTTTCCACTCTGCTTGTTGCTTACGCAGTGTTTCTAACATGTTATCAACGTCTTCGTCTTTAACAGTAACAACAGGTTTTACAACTTCAATGCTTTCCAGATCTTTCAGTTCGATTTCTGGGAAAACTTCGAATTCTACAGAGTAAACAAAGTCTTCACCTTCTTTGTATTGCTCTGGTTTGTAGTCAGGTGCGCCAACTGGGTTTACTTTGTTTTCGATAATAGCGTTAATGAAATTACGCTGCATCAGGTCACCCAGAACATCATTCAGTACTGACATACCATAACGCTGTTTAACCATTGACATTGGAACGTGACCTTTACGGAAACCATCAATGCGAACAGTTTTAGCAGCTTTTTTCAGTTCACTGTCTACAGCAGTTTGGATATCAGCGGCTGGTACGGTGATTGTGACACGACGCCCTAGGCCTTGAGTCGTTTCAACAGAAACTTGCATCTTGTTACCTCAAAATAAGTTTTAGTGCTCGGTCTACTTTAAAGGAAACTAACATGATATTGACATGTTTAGGTTTATTTTCCTTTCAGAACCGGGGCCGCCACATTTAAAAAAACGAGGATCCCTGATATCAGAAGCATCCCGAAACCTTACTGAAAATTAGACGCGACATTATAACGATCTAGAGGGGTTGAGTCGAGAAAGAGCCGTTTTATTCCTCAATTTTTTCATAAAATCGAGCAACTCGCCCCTTTTTTCCTCTATAAAGAACAAAAAATACGCATCTTAGGATCTATTTACTCACGATTAACGATAAGGTTGTTAATCTTCTTGGCTTCCGCCACGACACCCAGGAGAGCGTAATGCTTTATCCTGTTGTTCATTCCATTCGCTCAAAGTAAATGTGTGTAATGCTAATGCATGAACACCATTTTCCATTTCATGAGCTAATGTTTGGTACACATCACGATGGCGCGAAACACTACGTTTTTCATTAAAATCATCACTAACGATAATGACTTTAAAGTGGCTTTCAGAGCCTTCGGGCACATTATGGCGATGGCTTTCGTTTATTACTTGTAAAAAATGCGGTGAAAAGCGTGAAATCAGCTTATTCTCAATATCATCACGGATCATCTCTGCCCCTAATACTCTAGCCTTTATACCATGGCGAATAAAAAATAAGTCAACCAGACTATATTGATTTAGTCTTTATCAATACGAAATGATGAGCTTATTCTTTTTAATTTTGCTGATGATAATCGCTTATTTTTCATCTTGAGTAAAACTATTGACCGAATATTGTCAAATACATGAGTAAAAACGAGAGTAATTTGAAATAAAATCAATTGATAAAATCAGATAATTTCGTTCGCTAAGGGGATATTAGCAACCTATCAGCAGTGGTATGATAGGCTAAAGTTTGAAGCCTATTCTACTTGTTAACACAACAGACATATTTAACCGAGATTACCTCATGATTAAAAATTTACTCTGTGCTGTTTTTGCATTAACTCTGCTTTCAGGTTGTGCAACTCCTAGTAACAAATTATCTATTGAGCCTGTGATGTCAGTTCCTGCCGCGGATCCAACAATGCGCCCTATTTCACTGAACATTTCAAGCCAAGACAAACGTGCATCAAAAAACTTAGCGGAAATCAACCGTAACGGTAAATTAGAAGCCCTTGTTCCAACTCGTGATATTGCATTTTTAATGCAAGAAGTTTTACAAAAACAAATGACAGCCCGTGGTTTTATGATAGGTTCCCCGGCTTCTGCTGATGTGATTATTGTTATCAATAAACTCAATGCAGATGTAGGTGAAGGAAGTGTTCGTCATAATATCAGTGCAAAAGCGGATATTTCAATTATCGTCACCTTACCGAATGGCAGTTCTAATACCAAAACATTCCGTACTAGCTACAATGTTCAAGGTCCATTTGGTGCAACTAATGAGAAAATTGCCGCTGCGATTAACAATGTCTTAAGTGAACTCGTTAACGATATGGCAAAAGACGCTTCAGTCAGTCAATTTATCAAATCTAACGCCCGTTAATTTTATTAGAATAAACGACCTGTTGTTTCAAACAGGTCGTTGAAAGGAATTTTTGCATGGTTCAGCCCGCCTTCAAACAAACCACTTGGTATAAATCATTTATTCTTCTATTACTTGGCTTTACTTCTGGATTACCTCTGGCGTTAACCGCGGGTACATTACAAGCATGGATGACAGTAGAAGATATCGATTTAAAAACCATTGGTTTTTTCTCATTGGTGGGACAAGCCTATGTTTTTAAATTCCTTTGGTCACCTTTTATGGATCGCTATACCCCTTCTTTTCTTGGCCGTCGCCGAGGATGGATGTTGCTCACTCAAATAGGGTTAGTGATTGGTATTGCAGGGATGGGATTTCTAAATCCTAATGAGCATTTATGGTGGCTTGCTTCTCTAGCAGTCATCGTTGCCTTTTGTTCTGCTTCACAAGACATTGTTTTTGATGCCTATAAAACAGATATATTAAAAGCAGATGAGCGTGGTACTGGTGCTGCCGTTTCTGTATTAGGCTATCGCATAGCAATGCTTGTTTCAGGAGGAATGGCGCTTTGGTTAGCTGATAAATATATTGGCTGGCAAAACATGTACTGGTTAATGGCTGCCTTAATGGGGATTGGTATTATCGCCACATTACTTGCTCAAGAGCCAGAAACCGCCGTAAAGCCACCACGTACACTCTATGAAGCTGTTATTGAGCCTTTATATGAATTCTTCTCTCGCAATAATGCTTGGCTAATTTTACTGCTTATTGTGCTGTATAAAATGGGTGATGCCTTTGCCCTAAGTTTAAGTACCACCTTTCTTATTCGCGGTGCTGGATTTGATGCCGGTGAAGTAGGATTAGTGAATAAAACACTTGGACTTGCAGCCACTATTGTTGGGGCATTACTAGGTGGCTTATTAATGCGCCGTTGGAGTTTATTTAAAGCGCTGATGATTTTTGGTATTTTGCAAGGTGGTTCAAATATTGGTTATTGGTATTTAGCTGTTTCTGAGCAAAGTATTTATAGCATGGGTGCGGTAGTTGCATTTGAAAATATTTGTGGGGGAATGGGAACAGCTGCGTTTGTTGCCCTCTTAATGACTCTTTGTCATCTTTCCTTTTCAGCAACACAATTTGCGTTACTCTCAGCTCTCTCTGCCATTGGTCGTGTTTATGTAGGCCCCGTTGCAGGCTGGTATGTTGAAAGCCACGGTTGGGAAGCATTTTATCTTTTTTCTATTATTGCTGCTGTACCTGGTCTTATCTTGTTGTTAATTTCGAAAAATACACTTATTTATACACAAAAAACAGGTGAATTCCTTAGAAGAACTTTATTTATTAAACAGTACCGTTTTGCTATTTATGGTTTGATGCTGACTGTTTTCTTCTTTATTTGTAGTTTAATTCTTGTTATTACAAATTCACTACCGACTTTAGAAATATTCCAATCTGTTGATTTTATTCAGTCAATAGATACTAATAGATTAAGTTCTTGGGCTTCAACACTCTTTTTATACGGTGTTATTATTGGTGCGATAAGCCTTGTCTTTGGCACAATCTTAGATTATTTAGCCCTTAAGAAAACAACATATTAATTTTATTACCCTCTTAAAATATGCGCCATAAAAAAGGACAGCTTAAGCTGTCCTTTTGCATTCTTGTAAAGAGAATTTATCTAAACAATCTTACTTTTACCGCTTTACCTTTGATTTTACCTTGTTGTAGCTGTTTCCAAACTTGTTTGGCGATAGATTGTTTTACGGCAACGTAAGCATGTGTTGGGTTAATCATAATTTTACCAATGTCGGCACCATTGAAACCCATATCGCCCGTTAATGCGCCTAAAATATCACCCGGACGCATTTTGGCTTTTTTACCACCATCAATACATAATGTTGCCATTGTTGCTTCAAGAGGCGTAATTTGTAGCCCAGTTGGTACTGGTAACCAATTTATCTTCATATGAAGCATCTCTTCTAGCGCATTAGCTCGCTGAATTTCTTCTGGTGCGCAAAAGCTAATAGCCAATCCACTTTCGCCCGCTCTAGCTGTACGACCGATCCGGTGAACATGCACTTCAGGATCCCACGATAATTCGTAGTTAATCACCATTTCTAACGCTTTAATATCTAGTCCTCGAGCCGCAACATCTGTTGCTACTAATACACGACAACTCCCATTAGCAAAGCGAATAAGCGTTTGGTCACGCTCTCTTTGTTCCATATCGCCGTGTAAAGCAAGTACACTTTGGTTGCTTTCTGTCAGTGTTTCATACACATCTTGGCAATCTCGTTTCGTGTTACAAAACACCACACAAGAAGCTGGTTGCTCACGACTTAAAAGTTTTTGCAGTAATCCTATTTTTCCATGACGAGATATTTCATAAAACTGCTGTTCAACCGCCGGAAGTTCATCAACAGAGTTTATCTCAATAGTGACTGGATCTTTCTGGATTTTACGGCTAATTGCTGCGATCTCATTTGGCCAAGTTGCAGAAAAGAGCAATGTTTGACGTGCAGTTGGTATACGAGAAATAATGTCGTTGATATCATCAAAAAATCCCATATCCAACATTCTGTCTGCTTCATCCAATACCAATGTTTTCACATCATCTAAAGTAACAGTCTCTTTTCTTATGTGATCAAGTAATCTACCCGGCGTTGCAACAATAATATGTGCAGCATGAATTAATGAATCACGCTGGATGCTAAATGGAACACCACCACACAGTGTCAGTACTTTGATATTGGGAAGATAACGAGCAAGGCGACGTAATTCATTTGCAACTTGATCAGCAAGTTCTCGCGTTGGGCATAAAATAAGTGATTGGGTATTAAATTGTTTTGCATCAATATGTTGCAAAACACCCAAACCAAAAGCAGCTGTTTTACCACTACCTGTTTTTGCTTGAGCTCGAACGTCTTTTCCTTCAAGAATGGCGGGCAAAGCAGCTTCTTGAACTGGAGTCATAGTGAGATAACCCAATTCATTAAGGTTAGCGAGTTGTTCTGTAGGAAGTGCGTTAAGTTCAGCAAATGAGGTCACAATGAAAATTCCAAGTAAGATAAAAACGAATATGGGTTAATGATACTATCCCTTTATTCCCGTGTCGTGAGGTATTTTTACGCTGTTCATATTACTTTTTCATCTAAGAGCCATTTTCTATCATTATCTCCTTAAATTTCCTCTTCTTATCAAAAACTCCTTTTTTATTTTTGCTATTAATTCAAAAAATAAAATAAAAAAATACAAAATTTCTCATTTTTTAAACTAATATCAAAATTCTAGAAATAGATCTCATTTTAAATTCAAATTTCTATAAAAAGGATTTTTATAGTTTATTATTCTAATAAAAAAGAAAAACTGAACATTCACCGCAACCATAATTGGCCATAAGCCATCGGGATAATTTATGATCAAAAAATCATTTTTATTTGTCATCGCAACAACATTCTCTTTACCTTCTCAGGCAAGCTATTTAGGAGGATTTGCAAGCGCTAGTATTAACTACTTGGATTGGACAACACATACAACACACAAAACAGGGCAATCTTCTCATAAAGATGATTTTGCCTATTTAGAACTTGAAGGTGGCGCTAACTTTTCATGGGGTGAGTTTTACGGCTTTTTTGATCTTGAAAATCCATTTAATCCTCGAAAAGCGCAACCGGGTGATAATCAACGTTATACCGTTAAAGCAACAAGCCGCATTTATTTAGGTGAAAGTCATTTCAATCTATACGGACATGTTTACGGTACATGGTCACTCCCTGGTAAAAAATATGGTGGTAACTTCCATGAAGTAAATACACTTTACGGCTTTGGCTATAACACACAAATTGCTAATTTATGGTTTAAACCTTTTATTGCCCTTCATTATGTCGATCAATCTAAATATTCAGGTAACAACGGTTATGTGGCTGGTTGGGTTGCTGGATATGATTTTAATATAAAAAATCAAAAATTTAGCCTAACAAACTGGCATGAAATGGAATTCCAACGACACAAACGTTATGGCAATGGAGGTAAAAATGGCATTAATGGCGCTTTAGCCATTTGGTGGCATCCGACAACATCTATCACTACTGGAATTCAGTATCGTTATGCTTATAAAAAGTTAGGAGAGAGTTTTCTGCAAGATGGCATTGTATATAGCTTGAAATATAACTTCTGATAGGAAATTGTTAATTTTTATTACAGCGGATCGATTTTTATCCGCTGTAACCTCTTTTTATCACTTAATGAAAATATTTCTCATTGGATATAAACATTCATCAAATCACTAATTATCCATATTAAAAATCATACAAGCATCAAATATGGATATTAAACATCAATATAAAAAGGATTTTCCCCATCAACTCTCCTCCGACCTCTAATTTGTTACTTTTTTAATCAGAATACGTTTTCTTACACTTTTTATTGCATTTTTATTTGTAAAAATATGTATTTATTTTAAAAACATGATACTTTATGAAATTATAGTTAATACGCAATAATTAAATTAACATTTATTTAATATTTTAATTACTTGTGATCACATTAACACAAAAGACTAACCAACCACTTACTTACCATTACAATTGTTTACACTGTCGCAACCTTACCGTAAAATGTCCTTACTGATACTGATGAAACAACAATAGAACCTTTGTCATTTGGGTCGTTGGATGAGACTTATGAAATACATAAAAAGTATTGGGACACTCTCGCTATTAGCAGCAGCTCTTCTATTGAGTGGCTGTGATATGGCGTTAATGAATCCCAAAGGCGCTATCGGCGCTGAGCAAAAAACATTAATCCTCATTGCGCTTGGTTTAATGTTAATTGTTGTGATACCGGTAATACTGATGGTGATTGTTTTCGCTTTTCGCTACCGTGAATCCAATACTAAAGCCACCTATCGCCCAAACTGGGCTCACTCAAATAAAATTGAACTCGTCGTTTGGACTGTGCCAATTATCATTATTGTGATTTTGGCAAGCATCACATGGAAAACAACCCATGAACTTGATCCTTACAAACCATTAGAGTCCACAGAAAAACCTGTCACCATTGAAGTTGTTTCAATGGATTGGAAATGGTTATTTATCTATCCTGAACAAGGTATTGCAACAGTAAATGAACTGGCTTTCCCTACTAATGTTCCTGTTAATTTCAAAATCACTTCTGACTCAGTCATGAACTCATTCTTTATCCCTCGCTTAGGTGGACAAATCTATGCGATGGCAGGAATGCAAACTAAACTGCACTTAATTGCTAATGAGCCTGGTGAATATCCAGGAATGTCAGCAAGTTATAGTGGACACGGTTTCTCTGATATGAAATTTACAGCGATTGCGACACCTGATCGTGCCGGTTTCGATGCGTGGGTTGAAAAAGTCAAACAATCGTCAGATACGTTAAATACGACCGCTGCATTTAATGAACTTGCTAAACCAAGCCAGAAAAATCCAGTGACCTACTATTCAAGCGTGAAGCCAATGTTATTCCAAGAGACCATTTCTAAATTTGGTCACACAGGTCATGGCGCTCACACCAGTGGCAATCAGACAGCACATGCTGATGCAACAATGAATATGAACATGAGCCATGTGGCGCATGCAGGAGCAGAGGAATAAAGGCATGTTCGGAAAATTAACTCTTGATGCAATCCCGCTACATGAACCAATTATCGTAGTCACTTTACTCGGTATTGTTCTTGGTGGGCTTGCTGTTGTTGGTGCACTAACTTATTTTCGTAAATGGAAATGGTTATGGAGTGAATGGTTAACCAGCGTTGACCATAAAAAAATTGGTATTATGTATATCATCGTTGCAATGGTCATGATGTTCCGTGGCTTTGCCGATGCGATTATGATGAGAAGCCAACAAGCGCTCGCCTCTGCTGGTGAAGCCGGTTTCTTACCACCTCATCACTATGATCAGATTTTTACCGCACACGGCGTTATCATGATTTTCTTCATGGCAACCCCTTTTGTTGTGGGTTTGATGAACCTCGTTGTACCTTTACAAATTGGTGCTCGTGATGTTGCCTTTCCTTTCCTTAACTCACTGAGCTTCTGGTTCTTTGTTGTTGGTGTGTTATTAATCAACATCTCTTTGGGTATCGGTGAATTTGCTCAAACAGGTTGGTTAGCTTATCCACCACTTTCTGGTCTGGAATATAACCCAGGAGTCGGGGTCGATTATTGGATATGGAGTTTACAGATATCTGGTATTGGTACGCTTCTAACTGGGGTTAACTTCTTCGCCACTATCCTGCGTATGCGTGCGCCGGGTATGAGCATGATGAAAATGCCAGTATTCTCTTGGGCTGCTTTATGTACTAACGTCCTGATTATCGCTGCATTCCCAATTTTAACAGTCACTATTACGTTACTAACTTTAGACCGCTATCTTGGTACGCACTTCTTTACCAATGATATGGGCGGTAACATGATGATGTACATCAACCTTGTATGGGCTTGGGGTCATCCAGAAGTTTATATCCTTGTTCTGCCTGTATTTGGTGTGTTCTCTGAAGTTACAGCAACATTCTCTAAAAAACGGTTATTCGGTTATACCTCATTAGTTGGTGCAACTGTCGTTATTACCGTGTTGTCATTTATCGTTTGGTTACACCACTTCTTTACTATGGGCTCTGGCGCCAATGTCAATGCCTTCTTCGGTATCGCCACGATGATCATCGCTATACCAACAGGGGTTAAAATCTTTAACTGGCTGTTTACGATGTATCAAGGCCGTATCGAATATAAAAGCCCAATGTTGTGGACTATCGGTTTCCTTATCACCTTCTCTGTTGGGGGGATGACTGGGGTTCTGTTAGCCGTTCCGGGTGCAAACTTCGTTCTACATAACAGCTTATTCTTAATTGCTCACTTCCATAACGTTATTATCGGTGGTGTGGTATTCGGCTGTTTCGCTGGTATGACTTACTGGTTCCCTAAAGCATTTGGTTTCACACTGAATGAAAAATGGGGTATCCGTGCATTCTGGTTCTGGTTTATCGGCTTCTTTATGGCCTTTATGCCACTGTACATTCTTGGCTTTATGGGTATGACTCGTCGTATCAGCCAAAACATCAACCCAGAGTTCCATCCAATGCTGATGGTTGCTGCGGGTGGTGCTGCACTAATTGCTATCGGTATCGCTTGCCAAGTTGTCCAGATTTACGTCAGTATCCGTGACCGTGATCAAAACCGTGATTTAACGGGAGATCCGTGGGGAGGACGTACTCTGGAATGGTCAATTTCTTCACCTGCTCCTTTCTATAACTTTGCCGTTGAACCTAATGTTCAAACGCGTGATGAATGGTGGGATCAAAAAGAAAAAGGCACCGCTTATCAGCGTCCAACTAAATACGAACCAATCCATATGCCTAAAAATACAGGCGCTGGTGTGATTATTTCAGCATTCAGCTTAGTACTTGGTTTTGCCATGATCTGGCATATCTGGTGGTTAGCTATCGTTGGTTTCGCTGGCATGATTGTCACTTGGATCGTGAAAAGCTTTGATACAGATGTGGATTACTATGTCCAAGTACCTGAAATTGAAGCTCTCGAGAATAAGCATTATGAAGAACTGAAAAAAGCAGGTGTGAAATAATGTCTACTCAAACTGTAAATAACACAAACGCCCATGAGCATCATGGGCACCACGATGCAGGAGCGACGAAAGTTTTCGGCTTCTGGATCTACCTAATGAGCGACCTTATCCTGTTTGCCAGCTTATTCGCCACTTATGCGGTGCTTGTTAACGGGATTGCGGATGGCCCTTCAGGTAAAGAAATTTTTAGCTTACCGTTTGTTTTAGTTGAAACCTTCTTACTGCTATTTAGTAGTATCACTTTTGGTTTCGCTATGCTGAGCATGAACAAAGGTAGCGTTAGCCAAGTTAATCTGTGGTTATTTGTTACTTTCTTATTCGGCCTAGGCTTCGTCATCATGGAAGTTTACGAATTCCATGAGCTAATCGCAGAGGGTTATGGCCCAGATCGCAGTGCATTCTTATCTGCATTCTTTGCATTAGTTTCAACACACGGTCTTCACGTAACGGCTGGCTTAATTTGGATTGTGATTATGATGATCCAAGTATCTCGCCGTGGTTTAACTGAAGTTAACCGTACTCGTTTAAGCTGTTTAAGTCTGTTCTGGCACTTCCTTGACGTTGTCTGGATCTGTGTGTTCACCGTAGTTTATCTGATGGGAGCGATGTAATGAGTCATCCAAATACTTCTCCTTCAGGCGCAAGCCACGGCAGCATGAAGTCTTATCTGATTGGCTTTATTCTGTCTGTTATCCTCACCGTTATTCCATTTTGGATGGTGATGGAAGGAACAGCGACACCAGCAACAATTCTATGGACTGTTGTCGGTATGGCAGTTGTGCAAATTGTGGTTCACTTAGTCTGCTTCTTGCATATGAACACGTCATCAGAAGAGCGCTGGAACGTCGTCGCATTCCTGTTCACACTGCTTATTATCGGCATTGTTGTCGTAGGCTCGTTGTGGATTATGTACAACCTGAACATCAATATGATGATGGATTAAGAGTTGTCGCTATGATTAAGCAATACCTACAAGTCACCAAACCAGGAATTATTTTCGGAAATTTAATTTCTGTAATAGGTGGTTTTCTGCTCGCTTCTAAAGGTGAGATTGATTACTCCCTATTTTTCGCGACTCTACTTGGGGTGTCTCTGGTCGTTGCTTCTGGTTGTGTTTTTAACAACTATATTGACCGTGATATTGACCGTATCATGGAAAGAACGAAGAATCGTCCATTAGTTAAAGGATTAATTGACCCTCGAATTAGCCTGATTTATGCCTCAGTATTAGGTATTGCAGGTGTTGTGCTGCTCTATGTAGCAGCCAACCCACTTGCAATGTTTATCGCTGTATTCGGTTTTATTATTTATGTTGGGGTTTATAGCCTCTACATGAAGCGTAAATCTGTTTATGGCACACTGATTGGAAGTTTATCTGGCTCTGCACCTCCTGTTATCGGTTATTGTGCCGTTAGCGGTGAATTTGATGCAGGCGCGGCAATCCTATTACTTATCTTTAGTTTGTGGCAAATGCCTCACTCTTATGCCATTGCTATTTTCCGTTTTAAAGACTACCAAGCTGCAAATATCCCTGTATTACCTGTAATTAAAGGGATCTCAGTCGCTAAACGTCATATCATTCTCTATATTCTGGCGTTTATGATCGCAACCTTAATGCTGACATTAGTCGGTTATGCAGGCTATAAATACCTGATTGTGGCTTCAGCTGTCAGTATTTGGTGGTTAGGCATGGCATTATCTGGTTACAAAGCAACCAATGATATTGTGTGGGCAAGAAAATTATTTATTTTCTCAATTGTCGCAATCACGTCGTTAAGCGTAATGATGTCTGTTGATCCAACAAGCTCAACAGAAGCGGTTCTTGCGTATCTAAGATAATGTATTTATTAAAATAACCTAAATACCAGTCAGTCTTCTGACTGGTATTTTTTTATCTCTTTTACGACTTCGCATGATATCAGTACAGTTTTGTCTTTTTTGTATCCCATTTATTGATTAACCTCACTAGAAAATGTCATTACAATGAGGGGATCAGTAATACGAGGTAATCCATGAATGATAATAAAATGACCCCATTAGAGCGCAAAGCAACATGGGGACTAGGTACTGTTTTTTCTCTTCGCATGCTTGGCATGTTTATGGTACTCCCAGTTTTAACCACCTACGGGCTTCAACTACAACACGCAACAGAATCTCTGATTGGATTAGCCATCGGTATTTATGGATTAACACAAGCTATATTCCAAATTCCTTTTGGTATTTTCTCTGATAAATTTGGTCGAAAACCTATGATTGTTTTTGGCTTAATTATTTTTATTATTGGTAGTCTGATTGCGGCTCTCAGTGACAATATCTACGGCATTATTATTGGTCGAGCATTACAAGGTGCTGGCGCTATCTCAGCTGCAGTAATGGCTTTATTATCAGATTTAACACGAGAACAAAATAGAACAAAAGCAATGGCTTTTATTGGGATTAGCTTCGGGATAACGTTCGCTTTAGCCTTAGTTTTAGGGCCGATTTTAACGCATATTTTTGGTTTACATGGCCTATTTTGGGGAATAGCCCTACTCGCCTTTGGTGGCATTATTATTACGCTTTTTACTGTGCCGAATAGCGAACACCATATACTTAATCGAGAGTCAGGCTTTGTTCGTGGTAGCGTAAAAAAGGTTTTATTTGATGCACAACTTCTTAAATTGAATACAGGTATTTTTTCACTACATACTTTATTAATGGCCGCATTTGTTGCACTTCCTCTGGTTATGAGTAGCGCAGGTTTAGCGAAAGAGAAACATTGGATTGTTTATCTAGTTACCATGCTTATCGCCTTTATTACTGTACTTCCTTTTATTATCTATGCAGAAAAGAAACGAAAAATGAAACAAGTTTTCTTATTCTGCATTTTCTTACTTATTCTTGCTCAAGTTATTTTGATTATTTCAGGCTCTAGCTTGTGGTTAATTATTGCAGGTATTCAAGTTTTCTTTATTGGATTTAATATTATGGAAGCACTTCTTCCTTCATTAATCAGTAAAGAAGCACCAGCAGGTTATAAAGGCACAGCAATGGGAATTTATTCCACTAGCCAATTTTTAGGTGTGGCATTAGGTGGAATTTTAGGAGGATGGCTTTACCAGCATTATAGTGCGCAGACTGTATTTTTAGGCTGTTTAGTAATTGGTCTTATTTGGTTTTTTATTAGCCTAACATTACGCCAACCTTCTTATGTCAGTAGCTTACGTGTTGAATTACCTGAAAGTTTATCTTCAAGCCAACAACAGCAACTACAACAATTATTTAAGCAACAACCCGGTGTTAATGAAGTTGTGATTATGGCGGATGAACAAAGTGCCTATATCAAGGTTGATACTAAAAAGACGCCAAGAGCAACATTAGAGGCTCTGATCCCTTTAGTTTGAAGAGCAGTAAGCTTATTAGATGAAATAAAAATGCGCTGATTCAACAGCGCATTTTTGTATGACTAAATAGATGAACAATTAGTCACGGAAATTGTTAAATTGGAAGGGCTGCCCTAACTCGCCTTCTCTTACTAATTTCATCACGGCTTGTAAGTCATCGCGCGATTTACCTGTAACACGCACTTGTTCACCTTGAATTTGGGCCTGAACTTTCAACTTACTGTCTTTGATCAGCTTAACAATTTTTTTCGCTAAAGCTGTATCAATACCTTGTTTTAAAGTGGCTTCTACGCTGTACATTTTTCCGCTGTGAGTCATCTCTTCAGGGATATTTAATACTGCACCATCAATCCCTCTTTTTGCCATTTTCTCACGCAGAATATCTAGTAATTGTTGAACCTGAAATTCAGATACACTGGTCGTTTTCACTGACTCTGCTTTTTCGTTTAATTCAAAACTTGCTTCAACGTTACGAAAATCCCAGCGAGTAGTCAGTTCACGTTGTGCGTTTTCTACAGCATTACGCACTTCATGTAAGTCAACTTCAGATACGATATCAAAAGATGGCATTCTTTCTTCCTCAATAAATAAATACAACCCGAATAATAGCTTCTTTTAGGGTTGCAAAAAAGCATTGCACATTCAATAACAAATTTATGGAGTCACTTCACATTGGGCGAGAATTTACGGAGAAACTGTTAATTTCCTCTTACAGTAAAGCGCAAACATACTTTAAACAGAGGAGTACAATCAATGTTATAATTTCAGAAAGTTAGTCTAGTGATAGAAAATCACCGCCTTACTCTATTATGATTTTCGAAAGAAGAGGCACAATGAAAATTACCGTTTTAGGATGCGGTTCAATAGGTAAACTTTGGATCGCCGCATTAACACTTCAATCTCATGAAGTACAAGGCTGGCTAAGAGTGCCTCAACCTTTTTTGGATGTGTGTGTCGATAATATTAATGGTAACCCCTTTTATCAGCGTATTACTGCCAATCAACTTGACTGGTTAAAACAAAGCGAATTATTAATTGTTTGCTTAAAATCTTGGCAAGTGTCAGATGCTGTTAATGCACTATTACCTTATCTTTCTGCACAGTGTCCTATTTTACTAATTCATAATGGTATGGGTACTGCTGATGAATTAACCGCAACAAAAAACTCCGTTATTAGGCCTATTTTACAAGGCATTATTACTCATGGTGCTTACCAACAAGGCCAAGATGTTATTCATACAGCAACTGGAATAACACATATCGGTCCATTAAATCATGCAGCTCAACAATACAGTTATTTAGCAGAAATCTTGCATCATGCTTTGCCTGATGTCGCTTGGCATAATGATATCCATACGATTAGTTGGCTAAAACTTGCAGTTAATTGTGTTATCAACCCTCTTACCGTTTATTATCAATGTCGTAATGGAGATTTATTGCGTTATCCTGAACATATTCAAAAGATATGCGATGAAGTTTATTTAGTAATGGAGCGCGAAGGTGTTGTACCAACGTCTCAAGCCCATCTTCATGGTTATATTATTGATACGATAGAACAAACAGCAAATAATTATTCGTCTATGTATCAAGATGTGAAATATCAACGCCATACAGAGATTGACTATATTACTGGTTATTTATTACGTCGAGCTTCAGAACAAGGGCTTGTATTACCCGAAAATAACCGCCTTTTTCAATTTATTAAACAACAGGAAGGCAATTATGACCATATCAGCGCTCATCTGCCTAGCTAATGGAAGTGAAGAAACCGAAGTCGTTACTACCGCAGATTTACTGGTAAGAGCGGGTATTAATGTTGTACTTGCAAGTGCAGAAGATGATGTTGATGATCTTGTTATCACTTGTTCTCGTGGTATTAAAATTATAGCTGATGCACCTTTAGTTCGTGTCGTTGATCATCACTACGATGTTATTATTCTACCTGGTGGGTTACAAGGTACTGAAACCATGAGAGATAGTCCTTTAGTGGTTGAGAAAGTGCGCCGTATGCACAGTGAGAATAAACTTGTCGCAGCTATCTGTGCAGCACCGGCAATTATTCTTGAGTCTCACAATATTTTCCCCATTGGCAACATGACGGGTTTTCCTACATTAAAAGATAAAATATCACAAAAAAAATGGGTAGATTATCGAGTCTATTTTGATGAAAGAGTAAACTTAATTACTAGCCAAGCACCTGCAACATCTATTGATTTTGCGCTAAAAATTATCGAACGCTTAAAAGGCAAAGAAGTCGCTGCTGATGTTGCCAAACAACTTGTATTACCACCTGGTATTTATAATTACCAAGATGAATTTACAGGTTTTGGGGATAGGTAAGTAGATAGTTAGAACCGCAAATATATAATATTATTAAAGCGGTTCTATTTTTATTTCAGATATTCTTTATATTTAAGCTATTTTCAACATGTTAGTATTGTGAGAAATGAATTTAGTTACTCGACTAATACATAAGGATACAATCTTCTGGGTATAGATATTTCTGAAAATAAAATAATTACTTTAAATACTCAGCATGAGCGTCGAGTAATAACAAGCACTAATAAAAACCCTAAAATTAGCATAATAGGTAAGAAAAACAAGTTAACTATATTCAGTATTTATCAACGAACTAAATTTGGTGATAGTGATAGAGATGGTAACCCTTTAATATATTCCTTAAAAGGTATCTATAACTATAAAATAACAAAAGATGAGCTATATAAATTCAAACCTTCCTTCTTAGCTATTTTGAATAAAATAAGATCTAAAATAATAGATCAAAATATTATATTTATCGTCATGCCGTCATCTACAGCAGTACCATACTTCTTAGCAAGAAGGATCTCTCGCCATTTCAGATCGACTTTTTACAATGATGTATTTATTAAATGTACTGTGGAAGAAGTAATTAATAATTATTTTAATGAAGAAGTAAATAAAAAAGAACTTCATATAAAACCAATAAAAAGAACATTATCTGAATTACAAAAATTACCACCTAATACTATTTTTACAATGAAGAAAATTCCCAATAAAATTAGACACTACTTTTCCCCTTGGAAAATAAACCCAAATTTCGATATTAATAGATTAAATCATTATAATATTATTTTAATTGATGACTTACTCTCAACAGGAACAACATTAAATACAGCAACTATAGAATTAAATAGATCAGGATTAACATGTTCTACTGCAATCTGCCTTTTAAGTAATCTTTGAATTTGATCTCTTCTTAAGATTAATATATATTTCTTAGTTCTAGATAATATTTCTAGCTTAAGAGCCAACATACGCCCTTGGCTCTATAAATATGAAGCATTTTGTAAAAAATGTGGGCTCGCGCAAGCACCATGATGATGGTCAAGCAATAAGAGCAAAGTAATCATCTGGAGAATGGCAGCGACATTCCCCAACATAAAAGTTGTATAATTAAAAAAAGCCACTTTATAGTGGCTTTTTTATCAACAAAATAAACGTTATATATTATTTTTTACGATAGACTTTAACGTTCTCAAAACCTTGCTCACGTAAATAAAGCGCCTGTAAACGGCTCATCATTCCACGATCACAATAGAGTAAATAGGTTTTTGCTTTATCTAAATCACCAAACTGAGTACTTAGTTTATAGAAAGGTAGCTCTTTAACATCTACACCTTCTACCTTTAATGGTGAAGTCTCTTGCTCTTCTGGTGAGCGAATATCCAGAATAACGTCGTTAGCACCAAATTCAGAGACCATTTCAACCTCAGTAACTTGCTGTACGGTTTCTTCTGCAATACGACGAATATCCATATTCTTAGCATTTTCAACAACGCTATCAAGAATAGAAAAATCAAACTTCTCTTCTTCCGCTTCGATCTTCGCTTTGACTGCTTTCACTGTTGGGCTTTTTGAAATGACGCCACAGAATTCAGGCATTGTACGAGCAAAATCTTCTGTGCCAATTTGACGTGCAATATTGATAATGTTCTCTTTATCATGAGTGATAAGAGGACGTAAAATTAACGTATCTGTCGCATTATCAATTAAACGCAAGTTAGTTAATGTTTGGCTAGAAACCTGACCTAATGCTTCGCCTGTAACAATAGCTTGAACGCCATAACGCTCCGCTACTTTTGATGCTGCACGTACCATCATACGTTTTAATACAACACCCATTTGACCATCATCGACTTTTTCTAAGATTTCTGCGACAACAGGCTCAAAATCAACAGCAACGAAATGCACTTTATGTGAACGACCAAAACGGTTCCATAAATAATGCGCAACTTGTTTAACGCCAATTTCGTGAGCAGAACCACCTAAATTAAAGAAACAATAGTGAACTCGGCTACCACGACGCATTAACATATAGCTCGATACACCTGAGTCATAACCACCAGAGATCAGTGATAAAACATCTTCTTGTGTACCAATTGGGAAACCACCAATGCCTTCATAACGCGCATTCACCAGAATAAGTTTGTCATCTTCAATTTCCAAATTAATGGTGACATCTGGACGTGTTAATTTTACTTTAGCGCTTTCAACGTGTTGGTTAAAACCACCACCAACATAGCGCTCAACTTCATTTGAAGTAAAACTGTGTTTACCGCGACGTTTGGCACGAACACAAAATGTTTTGTTTTCAACTAAATGCTTAAATGCTGCAAAAGTTTGCTCAAAGATATTATGTAAATCGGTATAAGGATGTTCTTCTACTTGTAGAAAGTGATGAATACCAGGAATGCGCGTTAATGCATCACATACCGCTTCACTTTTGCTTTCATCCTTGCTGACAACAACAATGTTATCCCAATTGCGGACAACCGTGATTTCATCACCTAATGTATTAAGTACATTACGAATATTGCTAGTGAGGATCTTGATAAAACGTATACGAACTGATTGGCTTTTGATCGTAATTTCAGGGAATAATTTAATAATAAACTTCATAGTCAATGGTCATAGGTTATTAAGTAGAAACATAAACTACAGTGATGTAAATTGACTGGAGTTTATAAAAGTCACAAAGTATATCACCAATATTTAGGGCTCACCCGCAAAAATCATCGACTGAATAAGAAATTTTCTTCTTAATTGTAGTAAGATGATCGCTATTATTCAGCGCTAACATGCTTTATTATCAAAAATATTATGGCTAAGAAAACGACACCAATTAACGAAGACATCGCACAAGCACCAAGTTTCGAAGCATCTATGCAAGAACTTGAGCAAATCGTAAACCGTTTAGAATCCGGTGAACTCCCTTTAGAAGAAGCGCTTAATGAGTTTGAACATGGCGTTCGTCTAGCCCGTGTTGGACAAAAAACATTACAAGACGCTGAACAGCGTGTTCGTATTCTTCTTAAAGAGGATGATAACGCAACTCCTGATGATTTTATCCAAGAGGCAGAATAATTGAGTAACGCAACTTCAAGTACGGATGCGTTCCGTCATAAATTAGATTCCGCCCACCAGCGTGTTGACGATGCATTAAACCAAGCGCTATCCGCTTTACCATTCACTGACATGCCTCTAGGTAAAGCCATGCATTATGGTGCTCTTTTAGGTGGAAAGCGTTTACGTCCTTTCCTTGTTTATGCAGTGGGTGAAATGTTTAAAATCCCTGCTCTTAACCTTGATGCACCCGCCGCCGCAATAGAATGTATCCACGCCTATTCTCTTATTCATGATGATCTGCCTGCGATGGATGATGATGATTTACGTCGTGGTAAACCTACATGTCATATTGAGTTTGGTGAAGCCAACGCAATTTTAGCAGGCGATGCATTACAAACACTTGCCTTTGAGATCTTAGCGAAAAATCCAATGCCTGATGTTGCAATGAGTGATCGTGTTGCAATGATTGCTGAATTAGCAACGGCCAGCGGACTTGCCGGTATGTGTGGCGGTCAAGCTCTTGATCTTGAAGCCGAAGATAAATCAATTGATCTCGCATCTCTTGAAAAAATCCATTTACACAAGACAGGTGCATTAATTCGTGCAGCTGTTCGCTTAGGCGCATTTAGTGCTGGCTCAAAAGGCCATGATGTATTACCCGCACTAGATAAATATGCCCACTCTATTGGCCTTGCATTTCAGGTACAAGATGACATTTTAGATGTTATTGGCAGCACTGAAGAAACAGGAAAACGCCAAGGTAGTGACCAAGAATCAGGAAAAAGCACATATCCTGCACTTCTTGGGTTAGAGCAAGCTCAAAAGAAAGCACAGGAACTGTATAACGAAGCACTGGATGCCTTAGCGTTTCTTGAGCAATACGAGTACGATACGATCACGCTTAAACAATTAGCGAGTTTTATCGTCGAACGGAAAAACTAATAAAAAATAAAGAGAGCAGCTTACCTGTTCTTTCCCTATTACAAGTGATTAATTAATAGGCATCACATGAGCATTGATATCGAAAAATATCCCACATTGGCGTTGGTTGAAACACCAGAAGATTTGCGCCTGTTACCAAAAGAGAGTTTACCTAAACTCTGTGATGAGCTAAGGCTATTTCTTCTTAACAGTGTCAGCCGCTCAAGTGGTCACTTCGCCTCAGGTTTAGGTGCTATTGAGTTAACGGTTGCTCTTCATTACGTCTATAAAACCCCTTTTGATAATCTTATTTGGGATGTTGGTCATCAAGCCTATCCCCATAAGATCTTAACAGGTCGCCGTGACCGCATTGATACTATCCGTCAAAAAAATGGGTTACATCCCTTCCCTTGGCGAGAAGAGAGTGAATACGACAAACTTTGTGTCGGTCACTCTTCAACCTCTATCAGTGCAGGTTTAGGTATGGCTGTTGCAGCTGAACAAGAAAAGCTGAACAGAAAAACAGTTTGTGTAATTGGTGATGGTGCAATTACTGCGGGTATGGCTTTTGAAGCAATGAACCACGCAGGTGACATTGAGCCAGATATGCTCGTTGTACTTAATGACAACGAGATGTCAATCTCCGAAAACGTTGGTGCATTGAATAATCATCTTGCTCAATTGCTATCAGGCAAACTGTATACCACCTTACGTGAAGGTGGAAAAAAGGTCTTTTCTGGTATTCCACCAATTAAAGAATTACTGAAAAAGACAGAAGAACATATCAAAGGCATGGTTGTTCCCGGCACCATGTTTGAAGAGTTAGGCTTTAATTATATCGGTCCAGTTGATGGTCATGATGTTATTGCGTTAGTGCAAACTCTCGCCAATATGCGTGATCTAAAAGGCCCTCAACTTCTGCATATTATGACTAAGAAAGGTCGTGGATATGCACCTGCTGAACGTGACCCTATTAGCTGGCACGCTGTACCTAAGTTTGATCCACAAGCAGGTACATTACCTAAAAGCCCTAATGCACGACCTACATTTTCTAAAATTTTTGGTGACTGGTTATGTGAAGAAGCCTCAACCGATCCAAAACTCATGGCAATTACCCCTGCTATGCGTGAAGGCTCTGGTATGGTACGTTTCTCAAAAGAATACCCATCACAATACTTTGATGTTGCGATCGCAGAACAACACGCTGTTACCTTTGCTGCGGGTTTAGCAATTGGTGGTTATAAGCCTATCGTTGCTATCTACTCAACATTCTTACAACGTGCTTATGACCAAGTGATCCACGATATTGCCATTCAAAAATTGCCTGTTTTATTTGCTATTGATCGTGGTGGTATTGTGGGAGCAGATGGTCAAACTCACCAAGGTGCTTTTGATCTCTCATTCTTACGCTGTATTCCTAATATGGTCATTATGGCACCAAGTGATGAAAATGAGTGTCGCCAAATGCTTCACACCGGTTATCACTATCAAGATGGCCCTGTTGCAGTACGTTACCCAAGGGGCTCGAGTATTGGTGCGCAATTACAGCCACTCAGCCCACTGCCTATAGGTAAAGGTATTATTCGTCGCCAAGGTAAAGGCATTGCTATTCTAAACTTTGGTACATTACTACCTGAAGCGTTAGAAGTAGCTGAAAAACTTGATGCAACTGTGGCTGATATGCGTTTTATCAAACCTCTTGATAAATCCCTTATCCTTTCTCTGGCAGAACAGCATAATATGTTGGTAACACTAGAAGAGAATGCCATTATGGGTGGCGCAGGCAGCGGTGTTAATGAGTTATTGATGCAAGAGCGTTGCTTAGTACCTGTCTTAAACTTAGGTATACCTGATCTATTTGTACCACAAGGTGGACAAGAAGAAATCAGAACTGACTTAGGATTAGATGCTGAAGGTATTGAAAAATCAATTAAAGCCTATCAAGCTAACTGATTGAATTTAAATAATTAAAAAACCTCTCCTAATTAACTATAGGAGAGGTTAATGTATTTTTCAGACCGAAGTTTACCTACTTTTATATACTGGTTTACACTTTCACACCTCATATTTTCCCATCCATTATAATCTTGTCTGTTATCACATTTTTATGAAACTCATTGAAAACAACCACTTTCCTCATTGAATCCATTCAGCGTTAATTTATTCAATCAGTTAGATTTTTCTTTCTTTTTGTTTGCCAACGAAACGTTTCGATCATGCTCACAATATGAATAAATCAAACTTGTTTTCCCGCCTTTCTTTTCTACTATGTAGACAGCGAAACGTTTCGCTGAGGAGGAAACATGAAAAAAGGTGTATTACTTAATAGTCCTATTTCGAGTGTAATTTCACGTTTAGGACACACTGACAAAATCACTATTGCAGATGCCGGATTACCTATTCCCTCCTCTGTTGAACGTATTGATCTTGCGCTCACTCAGGGGATTCCGGACTTTATGTCCGTGTTGCAAACAATCACTCATGAGATGCAAGTTGAAGCCGTGATGCTGGCGGAAGAAATTAAAACCATCAATCCCTCTCTTTTTAATGAAATCCTTTCTTATCTTTATTTATTAGAGCAAGAGCAGAAGAAGTCTATTCAAATAATGTATGTTTCACATGAAGGATTAAAAAAGCAACTTACTGAAAATAAAGCTGTTATTAGAACCGGTGAATGTACGCCTTATGCCAATATTGTGTTGTTTTCTGGCGTGACTTTTTGAGGACAATATGGAACCTTTACTTGAACTTAAAGATATTGATAAGTCATTCCCCGGAGTAAAAGCACTATCAGGCGCGACGTTACGAATTTATCCAGGTCGAGTGATGGCTTTAGTCGGTGAAAATGGTGCAGGAAAATCAACACTGATGAAAGTACTCACAGGGATCTATAAAAAAGATGCCGGCGAAGTGATTTATCAAGGTGAAAGTTATACTTTTAATGGCCCTAAATCTTCTCAAGAAGCAGGGATAGGTATTATTCACCAAGAGCTTAACCTTATTCCTGAATTAACCATCGCAGAGAATATTTTCTTAGGTCGTGAGTTTACCCGTGCTTTTGGCGCTATCGACTGGAAGAAAATGTATGCAGAGGCTGATAAGTTATTAGCTCGATTAAATCTCGCTTACAGCAGTCACCGTTTAGTGTCTGAATTATCGATTGGTGATCAGCAAATGGTAGAAATTGCCAAGGTGCTTAGTTTTGGTTCCAAAGTCATTATTATGGATGAACCAACAGACGCATTAACTGACACTGAAACTGAATCGCTATTTAGTGTTATTCGTGAACTAAGAGATCAAGGTTGCGGTATTGTTTATATCTCACATCGTTTAAAAGAGATCTTTGAAATTTGCGATGACGTGACTGTACTGCGAGACGGACAGTTTATTGGTGAAAAAACTGTCGCCTCATTAAAAGAAGACACTCTGATTGAAATGATGGTTGGTCGTAAGTTAGAAGACCAATACCCTCGTATTAATATCCCTCAAGGTAAAACCAAACTCAACGTCATAAACCTCAGTGGCGAAGATGTTCATGATGTCAGTTTCTCATTACATGAAAGCGAAATTCTTGGTATTTCAGGCTTAATGGGTGCTGGTCGTACTGAATTAATGAAAATTATCTACGGCGCATTACCCAAGACCAATGGTACCGTTGAGTTAGATGGTAAACCCTGCCAAATCAAAAAACCTGCTGAAGGTTTAGAACAAGGCATTGTTTACATCTCTGAAGATAGAAAGCGTGATGGTTTAGTGCTCGGTATGTCAGTGAAAGAAAATATGTCGCTAACTGCGCTACGCTATTTTAGCCGCGGTATGGGTGTGCTTAATCATAAAGAAGAACAACTCACTGTTGGCGATTTTATTAAATTATTCAATATAAAAACCCCTTCAATGGATCAAACCATTGGTTTCTTATCAGGGGGAAATCAACAAAAAGTGGCTATCGCAAGAGGCCTAATGACTCGCCCTAAAGTACTTATTCTTGATGAACCCACTCGAGGCGTTGATGTGGGCGCTAAAAAAGAAATTTATCAGCTAATTAATAAATTTAAACAAGAAGGATTAAGCATCATCTTAATTTCTTCTGAAATGCCTGAGGTAATGGGAATGAGTGACCGTATTTTGGTTATGCATGAAGGTCGTATTAGTGGTGAGTTCTCCGCTCACAATGTCACACAAGAAATGCTAATGGCGGCGGCTGTTGGTAAACAATATGACGCTAAAGTAGGAGTTTGATATGAGCACGAATTCAATTCCAGCGTCAAAACGTTGGTTCTCAAAAGCATGGCTATTAGAGCAAAAATCACTGATTGCTCTGCTTATCCTGATTGTCGTCGTTTCCACACTCAGTCCTAATTTTTTTACCTTAAATAATATTTTCAACATTCTCCAACAAACATCGGTTAACGCCATTATGGCAGTTGGGATGACTCTAGTTATTTTGACATCCGGCATCGACCTCTCTGTAGGTTCATTGCTTGCATTAACCGGTGCTGTTGCTGCTTCTATGGTAGGTGCTGATGTTAATGCACTTGTTGCTGTTGTTGGAGCATTGGCCTTAGGTGCAGCTATTGGTGGTGTAACAGGAATTATCGTTGCTAAAGGTAAAGTTCAAGCCTTTATTGCTACGCTAGTCATGATGTTATTACTGCGTGGCGTTACCCGCGTCTATACCGACGGTAGCCCAATTAATACAGGCTTTAGCGATAATGCCGATCTGTTTAGCTGGTTTGGTATTGGTCGCCCATTTGGTATTCCAACCCCAATCTGGCTCATGATGATCGTCTTTTTGAGCGCATGGTATTTATTACATCATACCCGTTTAGGCCGTTATATTTATGCGCTTGGGGGTAATGAATCAGCAACACGTTTATCGGGTATTAGTGTCGATAAAATCAAAATCATTGTTTATGCACTGTGCGGTTTATTAGCAGCACTTGCCAGTATCATTGAAGTTGCTCGTCTTTCATCAGCACAACCCATGGCAGGTAATGGTTATGAGCTAGATGCTATTGCCGCAGTTGTTTTGGGTGGGACCAGTCTTGCTGGTGGTAAAGGTCGTATTATCGGTACATTAATTGGTGCGCTTATTCTAGGTTTCTTAAATAATGCACTGAATTTATTAGGAATATCATCAAACTATCAAATGATAGTAAAAGCGGTGGTCATCTTACTTGCTGTTTTGGTAGATAACAAAAAATAACTCTCTATTCTCTTAATCCGAATCCCGACAGGAACTTATATTATGAAACTCAAAAAAATGGCGACACTTCTTTCTGTTGTTGCATTAAGCGCCACAATCAGCGCCAACGCATTTGCAAAAGAGTCGATAGCACTAGTTATCTCAACACTTAACAACCCTTTCTTTGTCACCATGAAAGACAGTGCGCAGAAAGAAGCTAATCGATTAGGTTACGATTTAGTTGTGCTTGACTCGATGGACAATCCAGCTAAAGAGCTTGCTAACGTGCAAGATCTGACAGTAAAAGGCACACGCTTAATGCTCATTAACCCGACAGATTCTGATGCAGTAGGTAACGCTGTTATTTTAGCCAATAAAGCCAAAATCCCCGTTATCACTTTAGACCGCGTTGCAAACAAAGGTGAAGTCGTCAGTCACGTCGCTTCAGATAACCGTCTTGGCGGTAAAATGGCGGGTGATTATATTGCAGATAAAGTGGCTAGTGATGCCAAAGTTATCCAACTAGAAGGGATCACAGGAACTTCTGCATCTCGTGAACGTGGAGAAGGCTTTAAACAAGCGGTTGATGCTCATAAACTAAATGTACTTGCCAGCCAACCTGCTGATTTTGACCGTACAAAAGGCCTTAACGTGATGCAAAATCTATTAACTGCTTATCCTGCGGTTCAAGCTGTTTTTGCACAGAATGATGAAATGGCACTAGGTGCATTACGTGCATTACAAAC
Organism: Proteus sp. FZP2095; assembly: GCF_023701425.1. NCBI lineage: Bacteria > Pseudomonadati > Pseudomonadota > Gammaproteobacteria > Enterobacterales > Morganellaceae > Proteus > Proteus sp. FZP2095. The sequence goes on along the minus strand of NZ_JAMQBJ010000002.1, from coordinate 295,412 downwards.
TGCCGGTCGTACCGATGTATTAGTGATTGGTTTCGATGGTACAGATGATGGGATCAAAGCGGTAAACCGTGGCATGTTAGGTGCAACCATTGCTCAACGCCCAGACCAAATTGGTATTATCGGCATTCAAACCGCAGATAAAATTCTCAAAGGCGAAAAAGTGGATGCAACAATCCCTGTCGAACTTGAGTTAGTTATTAAAAAATAACAACAATAAATACCACGGGGTAATATTGCTCCGTGGTAGCTTTAATCATTAAAACACGTTTTCACAAGGATAAAGGCTATGACAACACCTCGCCTTGCTGTTCTAGGTAGCATTAACGTTGACCACATCATGAATATTTCACAATTTCCAAAGCCGGGTGAAACCATTATTGGTCATCAATACAAAATAGCCTTTGGTGGTAAAGGTGCAAATCAGGCTGTTGCTTGTGGTCGCAGTGGCGCCGATATTACCTTTATTGCTTGTGTCGGGGATGATGCGATTGGTAGTGAGATAATTTCACAGCTTAAAACAGATAATATTCATATCGATGCAATTAGTATTATTCCGCAAACACCAACAGGTGTTGCGATGATCCTTGTTAATGAACAAGGTGAAAACGTAATTAGTATTGTTGCAGGTGCTAATGGCGCACTAAAACCTACACATTTTCAGCAATATCATCATGTTGTTGAGCATGCTGATGCCTTGCTGATGCAATTAGAATCACCGTTAGAGACTGTTTTTGAAGCTGCAAAACTGGCAAAATCACACCAAACTAAAGTCATTTTAAACCCAGCACCAGCACAACCTTTATCTGATGAATTTCTGAGTTTTATTGATGTTATTACTCCAAATGAGACGGAAGCCGAAATATTAACAGGCGTTTCTGTGCATGATGAAGCGGGTGCGGCAAAAGCTGCCGAAATTTTACATCAAAAAGGTATCAAACAAGTGCTTATCACTTTGGGTAGCCGTGGTGTATGGTTTAGTGAACAAGGGAAAGGCATGATAATTCCTGGATTTCGCGTCGATGCTGTTGATACCATTGCCGCAGGTGATACATTTAACGGTGCATTTGTCACTGCAATATTAGAAGGGAAACCTTCCGTTGAGGCTATCCGTTTTGCTCACGCAGCAGCTGCCATTGCAGTTACACGTCATGGTGCACAATCATCTGTTCCTTGGCGTCATGAAATCGAATCATTTTTAGCAGAGCGAGCATAGTACTTTGGCAACAATGAAAGATGTCGCCCGTTTGGCGGGCGTTTCGACATCAACAGTTTCTCACGTTATCAATAACAATCGTTATGTGAGCGAAGGTATTCGTAAAAAGGTTAACGATGCTATCGAAACCTTAAATTACGCGCCTTCAGCTTTAGCACGCAGTTTAAAAATGAACTGTACTCACACTATTGGTATGTTAGTGACAGCTAGTAGCAACCCTTTCTATGCAGAAGTTGTACGTGGTGTTGAACGCAGTTGCTACGAAAAAGGCTATAGCCTAATTTTATGTAATACCGAAGGGGATTACGAGCGTATGGATAGTAGCCTTGAAACGCTGCTACAAAAACGTGTCGATGGCTTATTATTGATGTCAACAGAAGCCCGAGCGCCCTCTCATGAAGTGCTAAATCGTTATCCTCGTTTACCTATGGTCATGATGGATTGGTCTCCGTTTGAATACGGCGGAGATATTATTCAAGATAACTCCCTGTTGGGGGGAGAAATCGCCACCAATTATCTGATTGAAAAAGGCTTTACTGAAATTGCCTGTATTGCCGGTCCACAAGATAAACTCCCAGCAAAACATCGTTTGCAAGGCTATTACAATGCGATGCAAAAAGCAGGGCTCACTATTCGAGAAGAGTTTGTGTTAACCAGTGATTTTGAATTTGCAGGCGGGTTTAGCGCAATGCAAAAGTTACTCTCACATTCTGTCTTACCACAAGCAGTTTTCACCTGTAATGACGCAATGGCTGTTGGTGCTTATCAAGCTATTTATCAAAAAGGTTTGCGTGTACCTGATGATATTTCAGTCATGGGTTATGACGATATCGACCTAGCTTCTTATATGATCCCTCCTCTTTCTACCATTCACCAACCCAAAGATGAATTGGGTAAACTTGCTGTCAGCCAATTATTACATCGTATGGAAAATATCGATGCTGATGACAATGTTTTGGTGCTTACACCCAAACTTATAGAGCGTGGTTCGGTGAGTCATTTTATAAAACCATAATAAGAAGATTAACACTATTATTGATGATGCTCTCTTTTAAGATGAGGGCATTTATTTTTAGTTATATTTATAAAATTATCACTTTAATATCATTGAGTTATTAAATATTTAAAACTACTTTTATATATCTTTATTTTCTATTTAATACCCTATATTTAGCCTACTTTTCCTCAACCTTCACATCATAACCTGTGAAAGATGCAAATTTACATCAAATCCATTATACTATTGCCCTTTCGCATTATCAGAGGCAGGACCATTTAGGGGATTGCTTAGAACTTTCACTCTTAAATGATAATGTGTCCTTTAATTTATGGGGCAAGTGTTATCCTCATTGTGACGATTAATCACTTCCCATTTTGATAAAATTTGAGAGTATTATTATGTCATTACCTTCTTGTCCTAAGTGCAATTCTGAATACACCTATGAAGATGGTGCAATGTATGTTTGCCCTGAATGCGCACACGAGTGGAACGATACAGAACCAACTGTTGATAACGATGAGTTAGTGGTTAAAGATGCTAACGGCAATTTATTAGCTGATGGTGACTCCGTCACCGTAATTAAAGATCTCAAAGTTAAAGGTAGCTCAACTCCACTAAAAATCGGTACAAAAGTTAAAGGGATCCGTTTAGTCGAAGGTGACCATAACATTGATTGTAAAATTGATGGCTTTGGACAAATGAAGTTGAAATCTGAATTTGTAAAAAAGAACTAAGATAAGAGATTATTGATAATCTCTTTAAATATAAATTTAGATATTATCAATATCATTAAAGGCGCTAATAAAGCGCCTTTAAAATTAAAGCAAGGTTACTCGTTAGACTCACTAAAATGATCAAACCCCTTGAGATTAGGGTAAACGTCTTTGCCATCACGTAAATAACGAATGCCTTCAGCAATCGGCATAATTTGTCCTATACAATGAAAATCTGCCCCAGTATGCGCTAATGCAATCTCTAAAGCGCCACGATTGATTTCAGGCACCGTAAAGCATAACTCATAATCTTCACCACCACTTAATGCCCAAATCTCCGCTTGTTCTTCACTCACTTCCGCTTTCATCGCTGGCGAGTAAGGCAATGCATCTAAATTTAAGCGAGCCCCACAACCACTTGCTGTAAGAATATGGTTCAAGTCTGAAATAAGTCCATCAGAAATATCAATCGCAGAGGTCGCTAAATGGCGTAATGCTTGACCTTGTAGTAAACGAGGCTGAGGGCGCAAATGTCTTGCGATAAAATAATCACTATGTTCTTTTTCTGTCGGCTGTAATCTATTTTGTAATACAGCAAGTCCCGCTGCGCTATCGCCTAAAAACCCCGTAACATAGATCCAATCACCAATTTTAGCGCCAGAACGAAGTAATGCGGTTCCTTGTGGAACAAGCCCTTGTATTGTGATTGTTAAACTTAAAGGGCCGCGAGTAGTATCACCACCGATTAACTGGATTGCATAATAATCAGCTAACGCAAAGAAAGAACGGCTAAATGCCTCAAGCCATTCACTGTTTGTATCCGGTAGCGTTAAAGCTAATGAAGCCCAAGAAGGATCTGCACCAACGGCAGCTAAGTCGCTAATATTTACAGCAAGTGCTTTATAGGCTAAATCTTCAGGTGAGATAGAAGGAAGGAAGTGAATACCACTCACTAAAGTGTCGGTACTAATCGCCACTTGTTGCTTTTCAGGTACCGTCAATATTGCGCAGTCATCCCCAATTCCTGTACTCACATCTTTTCGTTTTACAGGTTGTGAAGTGAAATATTGCTTAATAAGGGAAAATTCACCACAAGGCATTATCTATTTCCTATTGAGCTATGCATACTAGCTTTATTAAACAAAAGGCCGGAAAATACCGGCCTTGAATTATTTACCATAGAGGAAACGTGAAAAACGTTATTTTTTACGTACAGTTGGTGCAGCTTTATCAAGCACGCCATTAACAAATTTATGGCTATCGTCAGCACCAAATACCTTAGCCAGTTCAATCGCTTCGTTAATCGCAACTTTGTAAGGAACATCTTCACGGAAGCTAAGTTCAAACATTGCTAAACGTAAAATTGCTTTTTCAACTTGACCTAATTCTTCAAGCTGGCGGGATAAATAAGGTTCCATTGCCTTATCTAAACGTGTTGCATTAATGGCAACACCCACTAAAAGCTCACGAAAATAAGCAATATCTACACCTTGGGTATCCTGCTCGGATAAAAACTCCAATTCCACATCCGCGATGTCATTTCCGGATAATTGCCATGAGTAGATAGCTTGAACAGCACACTCACGAGCACGACGACGAGCAGCAGGTTTCACAAAATTCCCCTTAAGTTAAAACAGATGATTAGCCTTTTATGGCTTTAAGTACATTGATCATTTCAAGTGCTGTCATTGCCGCTTCAGCACCTTTGTTGCCCGCTTTAGTTCCAGCTCGTTCAATGGCCTGTTCAATGCTTTCAGTTGTTAATACACCAAAAGTCACAGGGATCTCGCTTTGCATTGCAACTTGAGATAGGCCAGAACTACATTCGCCAGCAACGTATTCAAAATGTGCGGTTCCACCACGGATAACAGTACCTAATGCGATAACTGCATCGTATTTGTCGCTTTCAGCTAAAGCTTTAACTGTTAACGGTAGCTCGTAAGCACCTGGAACCCAAACGACGGTAATATTTTCAGAGGAAACTTGTCCAATACGTTCTAATGCATCAACCGCACCTTCTAATAAGCTGTCGTTGATGAAATTATTAAAACGGGCAATTGCAATTGCTACGCGTGCGTTTGGCGCCGCGACAACACCTTTGATTACGTTCATAGGTTACCTTTTTCTCCTATCCGCGGGGCGCGGATTTTATCATATTCTTTCCTTTACTGCGCTCTGTTTTATTATTACACAGCAAAGGAGCCAAAAACCCTTGATAAATCAAGGCATTTAGTTGGCTGATAACGATGTCGTAACGACAGGAAATAACACACACGGTGCTATTTTACTACAAATAGCGCCGTAGACACACTTATTTGCGTCTATTAATAACGAGGTTTTAAACAAACTCTGATATCAGAGCCAATTTGTTGGAGAGAATCTACTGTAAATTCAGGTGCTTCGGATAATGATGAAAGTGGAGAAAGTGCAAATAATCCTCGAGCATCATTCCCTAAAACTTTAGGCGCTATATAAATAATAAGTTCATCAACAAGCCCTGCCTCTAATAATGCGCCAGCAAAATGAGCGCCACTCTCAACCCATACGGTATTGATATTGCGTTTACCCAATTGCATCATTAATAAAACTAAATCCACACCACTGCTTTTGCCATTTGTTGGTAATAGGATTTCTGATACATTGCCTTGCCAGCTACTTGGCTGTGATTTTGTACGCGCCAACCAGCATTCGCCTTCAATTTGAGTGATTTTATGATTTTCACTCACTCTATTTTGGCTATCAGTAACAATACGAATAGGTTGACGTAGCGTTTCTTCAGGATAGATAGCTTTGATTTCATCTGAAAGCTCATTCCAACGAACATTCATAGAAGGGTTGTCAGCAATTACTGTTGCACTGGTCGTTAAAATAGCACTAGCTTGAGCCCGGAAATTTTGCACATCTCGACGAGATGCTTTAGAGGTTATCCATTGGCTTTCACCTGATGCTAATGCCGTTTTACCATCTAAAGATGCACCTAATTTTAGCTGGATATAAGGGAAGCCTGTTCTCATTCGTTTAAAAAAACCAACGTTAAGTTTTTCAGCTTCTTGCATTAAAACGCCATGTGAAACATCAATCCCCGCTGATAATAATTTGTGCAAACCACGGCCTGCAACTTGAGGATTAGGATCTTGCATCGCAGCAACAACTCGTTTTATCCCTGCATTAATCAAGGCATCCGCACAAGGTGGTGTTTTACCAAAATGACTACAAGGTTCAAGTGTGACATAAGCTGTCGCCCCTTTTGCTCTATCCCCTGCCATTTTTAATGCATTAACTTCAGCATGAGGGCCACCTGCGTGATGATGATAACCTTCACCGATAATCTCACCCTCTTTTACGATCACACACCCCACATTAGGGTTAGGTGATGTTGTAAAGCGGCCTAATGCTGCAAGCTCAATAGCTCGACGCATATAGTGTTCATCATGCAGGCTTTCATTTTTACTTGGATTGTTGCTGTTGTTATTTGTCATAATAATTACATATAATTTTATTATTTATCGTTATTTATCAAATCATTAAATAAATTACAGTATTAGCATATTAATCCTGTAATTTTGCGATTTCTTCACCAAAATCACGGATATCTTCAAAACTACGATAAACCGAAGCAAAGCGAATATAAGCCACTTTATCGAGTTTCTTTAGTTGTTCCATAACAAAATTGCCAATTTCTTTTGAAGGTATTTCTCTTTCACCCGTCGCTCTTAGTTGTGACTTGATATGGCTTATCGCAGCTTCAACATCATCTGAACTCACTGGACGTTTTTCTAATGCTTTAAGCATACCTCGACGAAGTTTCTCTTCATCAAAAGGCTCACGTATTTCATCACTTTTCACAACACGAGGCATCACTAGTTCTGCTACTTCAAAGGTAGTAAAACGTTCATGACAAACAAGACATTGGCGACGACGGCGCACTTGTGAACCATCACCAACAAGTCTGGAATCAATTACCTTGGTATCTACGGCTCCACAAAATGGGCAATGCATAGTTATTCCTACTTTTGACAATACTCATAAACAGTGTACCTGTTCAGTGAACAAAAAACACCCTGTCAGTATACACTGGCAGGGTGTTTGCAATGTTTTATCAGAAAAACGCTCTATTATGGTAAGAGTGTTGTCTGATCTGCACCCTCTTTTTCCACTTTTTGTACAATCAAGTGTTCACGTTTCATTCCCATTTTCAGTGCTAATGCAGAAGCCACATAAATAGAAGAAATAGTACCAATTGAAACACCGATTAACATAACTAAAGAGAAGCCTTGAAGCATTGAACCACCAAAGATATATAGCATTAATACAACCAATAATGTTGTTGCTGATGTCATGATGGTACGGCTTAATGTCTGTGTCAGAGAAACGTTCATAATTTCATATGAAGTACCTCGACGAATTTTACGGAAATTCTCACGAATACGGTCTGATACGACAATACTATCGTTTAGTGAGTAACCGATAACAGACATCAATGATGCCACAATGGTTAAGTCAACCTCTATGTGGAATAGTGAAAGCACACCCAGCGTAATAATCACGTCATGCGCAAGTGCGATAACAGCACCTAACGCCAAACGCCATTCAAAACGGAATCCAACATAGATAAGAATACAGATAAGTGCAGATAATAACGCCATTGCACCTGTTTGAGCCAATTCACTACCCACACTTGGCCCAACAAATTCAATACGTTTTACCACAGCATCGTTATCAACTTCAGCATTAATAACATCGATAACTTTCTTACCTAATTCTTGACCTGCCTGCCCTTCAACAGGAGGCATACGCACCATAATATCGCGGCTGCTACCAAAGTTTTGTAACAGAGGATCTTTAAAGCCCGCTGCATCTAGGCTATCACGCATTTTATCAAGGTCGGCTGGTTGACTGAGATTGATCTCAATTACTGTACCACCTGTAAAATCCAGTCCCCAGTTAAATCCTTTCACGGAAATGATAGCAATTGACGCTATCAAAAGCAGAAACGAAATACTAAAGGCGACGTTGTCCCAACGCATAAAGTCAATGACTCTACGACCATGGTTTAATTGTTCAACAGTATAATCCTGTGCCACAACGTGCTCCTTAAATAGACAGTTTCTTAACGCGTTTACCACCATACAACAGGTTTACAATCGCACGAGTACCGACGATAGCGGTAAACATGGATGTTGCAACCCCGATTGCAGTTGTGATAGCAAAGCCTTTGATTGAGCCGGTACCGACAGCATAAAGGATCACAGCTGTAATTAATGTGGTTAAGTTCGCATCAATAATACTGGAGAAGGCACCTTTATAACCTTCATGGATTGCTTGTTGTACTGATCGACCATTACGTAACTCTTCTTTGATACGTTCGTTTATCAGTACGTTGGCATCGACGGCGACGGCAAGTGTTAATACGATACCCGCAATACCCGGCATGGTTAGTGTTGCGCCCGGTAATAGTGACATTACCCCAACGATTAACACTAAGTTTGCCATTAATGCAGTACTCGCAATCACACCAAATTTACGATAATAAATTATCATAAAGGCAACTGACGCAATCAGACCCCATAAACACGCTTCTAAACCTTGGGTAATATTTTGCAGACCCAAAGTTGGACCAATCGTTCTTTCTTCAACGATTTGAATAGGTGCAATCAACGCACCAGCACGTAATAATAGAGATAATTGACGTGCTTCATTCGCATTTGAAATACCCGTAATACGGAAACTATTTCCTAAACGACTCTGAATATTCGCAACGTTGATGACTTCTTCGCTTTTAACCAATACAGCTCGGTCATTCTCATCGCGTTTACCGCTGTCTTTATACTCTACGAACAGTGTTGCCATCGGTTTACCGACGTTGTCTTTCGTAAAGTTAGACATGATAGAACCACCAGCGCTATCAAGTGAAATATTCACTTGTGGTTGACCATATTCATCAGCCTGAGAGGTTGAGTCAGTAATGTGGTCACCCGTTAAAATAACGCGTTTATAAAGAATAGTTGGTCTACCTTCACGGGTATATTTCACTTCTGAGTCGCCCGGAATACGACCTGTTTCTAAAGCAGAAGGATCAACGGTAGTATTGACTAAACGAAATTCTAATGTTGCTGTCGCACCTAAGATTTCTTTAGCACGAGCGGTATCTTGGATACCTGGTAATTCAACAACAATTCGGTCAGCACCTTGGCGTTGTACTAATGGCTCTGCAACACCTAACTGGTTAACACGATTACGTAAGATAGTGATATTTTGCTGTACCGCATAAGTACGTGCATCACGTAAACGTTCGTCAGTAAAAATAGCTCTTAATGAGTTATTTGCGCCATCTCTAAAAATAAGATCTTGATTACGACGAGTTAGGTAATCTGAAGCTTTAGAGCGATCATCCGAATTACGGAAACGGATTTCAACACCATAGTTATCCGTTTTACGGATAGAGGAATACGGAATGCCTTCGTCACGTAATAATGTACGCAGACTTTCAACATTTTGTTCCTGAAGTTTACCTAACGCAGTTTCCATATCAACTTCCATCAGGAAGTGAACACCACCACGTAAGTCTAACCCCAGTTTCATCGGCTCACCACCAATGGCTTCTAACCATTTTGGTGTTGCTGGTGCAAGGTTAAGTGCAACAATGAACTGGTCGCCTAATGCAGGCAACAACACTTCACGGGCACGTAACTGAATATCAGGGTTACCGAAACGAGCCAAAATCGCACCATTTTCAAGTGCAATAGATTTCGCTTCAATTTTTTCTTTATCTAATAAAGATCGAACTTGATCCAGTGTTTGCTCATTGGCGGCGGTTCCCCGCGCGCCAGTGATTTGAACAGCCGGATCCTCACCATATAGGTTAGGAAGTGCGTAAAGCAGACCGATGAGGATAGCGGCTATCAACATCAGGTACTTCCACAAAGGATAACGGTTTAGCACGGCAGTTCCCTTTTCCCTTTGGGGAAATGTTATTAAATAGCTTTCATTGTGCCTTTAGGTAATACAGCGGCAACAAAGTCACGTTTGATAGTTACTTCAGTTGTTTCATTCAGAGCAACAACGATATAGCCGTTATCTGAAACCTTAACAACACGACCAATTAAACCACCAGTCGTTAAAACTTCATCACCTTTACCGATAGAATCCATCAGTTTACGATGTTCTTTAGTACGTTTTTGCTGTGGACGTAGGATCATGAAATAGAAAATCAGAATAAAGATCACTAACATCGGTAAAATAGACATAAAGCTAGCTTCAGGTGCTGCTTGTCCAGCAGAAGCTACAGCATCAGAAATGAAAAAACTCATTCACTTTTCCTCATTGTTGTCGATATCGACGATATTCAAGTTATAAGCCCAATATCATACACAGAATTGGGCTTTCTCGTATACATTATTCACACTTAGTCGCACTGCCATTTAGCGGTGGAACAGGTTTTCCGATACGTTCGTAGAATTCGTGTACAAATTCTTCAAAGCGTGAATCTTCAATAGACTGACGAATCTCAGCCATCAAACGTTGATAATAACGTAAGTTGTGAATAGTGTTCAGCCTTGCACCTAAAATTTCGTTACAACGATCAAGATGATGTAAATAAGCACGGCTATAATTTTTACAGGTATAGCAGTCACAATGTTCATCAAGTGTTGATGTATCAGAGCGATGTTTCGCATTACGAATTTTAATGACACCATCGGTTACAAACAGATGGCCATTTCGTGCATTTCGTGTTGGCATGACACAGTCAAACATATCAATACCACGACGAACACCTTCAACTAAATCTTCTGGTTTACCGACCCCCATTAAATAACGCGGTTTATTCGCAGGAATTTGAGGGCAGACATGCTCTAAAATACGGTGCATATCTTCTTTAGGCTCACCGACCGCAAGGCCGCCGACAGCGTAACCGTCAAAACCAATTTCGACTAGCCCTTTTACAGAGATATCACGTAAATCTTCGTAAACACCGCCTTGAATAATACCGAATAATGAATTTTTGTTATTAAGTTCATCGAAGCGCGCACGACTACGTTTAGCCCAACGTAATGACATCTCCATTGAGTTTTTCGCATAATCCCAATCTGAAGGATATGGCGTACACTCATCAAAAATCATCACAATGTCAGAACCCAAATCGTATTGGATTTCCATTGATTTTTCTGGGCTTAAGAAAATCTTTTCGCCATTAATAGGGTTACGGAAGTGAACACCCTCTTCTTTAATTTTACGCATTGCGCCTAAACTAAAGACTTGGAAACCACCTGAATCCGTTAAAATAGGACCTTGCCATTGCATAAAATCATGTAAATCACCATGTAATTTCATGATTTCTTGACCAGGACGTAACCATAAGTGGAAGGTGTTGCCTAAAAGAATTTGTGCACCTGTTGCTTTTACTTCTTCAGGTGTCATTCCTTTTACTGTGCCGTAAGTACCCACTGGCATAAATGCAGGTGTTTCAACAACACCACGTTCAAAAATAAGGCGACCGCGACGAGCATTACCGTCGGTTTTGTCTAATTCGTATTTCACTCATCCTCCAAGCATCAGAAAAACAGTCCAATGCGCAATAAAAAACAGCACATTCTAATCATTTGTTAGACAGCTGTATATGTTACTTCAACAAAAATCCGTGCTTAGTCAAAGGGATTAAGCAATAAAGTTGAAATAACAATTCATAAAACGAAGAAAAACGTTAAAAAGAATAATAAATCTTTATTCTTGTCCTACTTTTTCATTAATAGCTAAAGGATTACGAGTAATAAACATCGCATCACCATAACTGAAAAAACGATACTCTTGCTCAACAGCTTCTTTATATGCATTCATGGTATTTTTATACCCTGCAAAAGCAGAAACCAGCATGATTAAAGTTGATTCAGGCAAATGGAAATTCGTAATCAATGCATCAATAATTTGATATTGGTAACCCGGATAAATAAAGATTTGGGTATCATCGAAGAAAGGCGCGATTAACGCATCTTTTGTTGCTTTCGCAGCACTTTCTAAAGAACGAACAGAAGTTGTACCCACTGCAATCACTCGATTACCACGCGCTTTACATGCTAATACAGCATCAACCACATCTTGTGGTACTTCTGCATATTCAGAATGCATTGTGTGTTCTTCGATGTTATCAACACGCACTGGTTGGAAAGTCCCCGCACCAACATGCAGTGTGACAAATGCCATCTCCACACCTTTTTCTTTTAAGGCTTGAAGTAATGGTTCATCAAAGTGTAATCCCGCAGTCGGTGCAGCGACAGCACCTGGACGTTCATTATAGACCGTTTGATAAAGCTCTTTATCAGATTCTTCATCTGGGCGATCAATATAAGGGGGTAAAGGCATATGCCCAATGCTATTTAGGATGGTGAGAACATCTCTTTCATCATCAAAACGAATTTCAAAAAGTGTATCATGACGCGCAACCATAGTTGCTTGTACACTTTCATCTTCACCTAGCACAAGCGCCGCGCCTTCTTTGGGTGATTTAGAGGCTCTAACATGGGCAAGCACACGATGTTCATCAAGCATACGCTCAACTAACACTTCGATTTTACCGCCTGACGCTTTACGGCCATAAATACGCGCAGGGATCACGCGAGTATTATTAAAAACCAGTAGATCACCAGCATTTATTTTATCTAACACATCGGTAAAAATACCGTGTGATAAAGCACCAGTCTCACCTTCTAAAGAGAGCAAACGACAACCACTGCGTTGAGTTTGAGGATAGTGAGCAATCAAGGCTTCTGGCAATTCAAATGTAAAGTCTGATACACGCATAATTAAACGACTACTTTCATAAAAAACAGGCGGACTAGTCTAGTGCTGCCAGCTTATCAGTGCAACAAAGAAGCCCTTTTTTATTCAAAAAGCGCTATGATGATGAGATGAATTATCTTGCTCACTTACATCTGGCCTTTAGGGCAAAAAGCTCTCTATTAGGCAATATGATGGCAGATTACGTCAAAGGCGCGCCTAGCTCTGATTACAGCCAAACTGTTATTGAGGGTATTCGTATGCATAGACGTATTGATGTACTCACTGATACTCACCCATTAGTCAAACAAGCTCGCCTTTTATTTCCTGATGAATATCGCCGAGTTTCACCGATTACCTTAGATGTTTTTTGGGATCATTTTCTTTCTTTAAATTGGTCAAAATTTGAACCGAATATACCATTGACTGAATTTGTCACCAAGACTCGAAATATTATTGAACCAGATTTATGGCAAACACCTGAAAAATTCCAAGAGCTCAACGAATATTTATGGTCACAATCTTGGTTAATTCGTTATGCGGACAAGGCCTATATTGCTCAAACATTAAAAGGAATGGCGAGAAGAAGACCGCGATTAAGCGCACTTGCGGGCTCTTATATCGTACTAGAAACACATTACGATGAATTAAGTGAGATTTTTTGGCAGTTTTATCCACAATTGCTAGAAAGAGCACAGCAACACCAACTTGATGACTGATACATTTAACTACCATTTTGAGTTTCATCTTTTTGTCATATTGTCGAATTACATTTGATATATCAAAGAGATGCTGAGTCAATTTATCATATTATTCGTAACGAATTGTTAACAAGCATAGTATTCATTTCCAAAGTTGATTAGAATGAATCGTTATACAAGGAGTCATAAATAATCCTACTTTATTGTATTAAACTAATAGTTATAATCTATCAAATAGATTGTTCTGTTTAACTTTATCAATAGCGATTGATTATTTATGCTGTATGCATCATTTAAAACAGGGTATGCACCCTGAATTTACTGAGGTGTAGCTAGGCGACAAGTGAATGAGCTACTAGGAGCATACAAAAGTATGTGACTAGTGCGAATGAACGCAGTCAACAACGCTACAACTTGAAATATGACGAGTATAAACTCTTTCAATTTACAGGAGTACATTATGGTTCTGGTTACTCGCAAAGCCCCTGATTTCACAGCTGCTGCCGTTTTAGGTAATGGTGAGATTGTTAATGATTTCAACTTGCATTCATTTATCAAAGGCAAACCTGCCGTTATTTTCTTCTGGCCAATGGATTTCACTTTCGTTTGCCCTTCAGAGCTGATTGCATTTGATCACCGTTTCGAAGAGTTCCAAAAACGTGGTGTTGAAATCATCGGCGTTTCTATGGACTCAGAATTCGTTCATAACGCATGGCGTAAAACTCCTATTGATGACGGTGGTATTGGTGAAGTTAAATACCCAATGGTTGCTGATATCAAACACGACATCATCAAAGCTTACGGTATCGAACATCCAGAAGCAGGCGTTGCACTGCGTGGTTCATTCCTGATCGACAAAGAAGGTGTTGTTCGTCATCAGGTCGTTAACGATCTGCCATTAGGCCGTAATATCGACGAAATGATCCGTATGGTCGATGCACTGCAATTCCACGAAGAGCACGGTGATGTTTGCCCTGCACAGTGGGAAAAAGGTCAAGAAGGTATGGGCGCATCTCCAGACGGCGTTGCTAAATACCTGAAAGCGAACTCTGGCAAACTGTAATAGTTCAGTAAGCTAACGTATTTTTAAAGCCTGTAAAAACAGGCTTTTTTTATTTATTCCGTACTTATCTTTTTATTTCTTATCAACTCTATTTATTACTGTTATTAGTTATAAATAAGCTTATTGTTTATCTGCTTAAAGATAATTTTGTGATCATCACATCAAAAAAAATTCTCATCACCAATAACCTCTCTCTATACTTATTGTTACGCAATTGTTAATTCATATTAATAACAGCGTAAAACTCTATATTTGTATCTATTCAAAATAACTCCCTGTTATTAATGGAGATAATAATGATTACTATAAAAAAAACGCACCTGCTATTACTTACTACCCTTTTTTCACATTCACTTTATGCAGCCTATGAACCCGCTGTTGAAGCACAACATGGCATGGTTGTCTCCTCTCAACACCTCGCATCACAAGTCGGGAATGATATTTTACAAAAAGGGGGTAACGCGATTGATGCTGCCGTTGCCGTCGGTTATGCACAAGCTGTCGTAAATGCTTGCTGTGGTAATATTGGTGGCGGTGGTTTTATGACAATACACCTTGCTGATGGTACAAATACTTTTATCAATTTTAGGGAAACAGCACCCTCTTCTGCTTCTAAAAATATGTATTTAGATAAAGATGGAAATTTGATTAAAGATGCCAGCCTATATGGTTATCTCGCTTCAGGAGTACCCGGCACAGTAAAAGGATTGAATTCAGCATTAGAGAAATATGGTACGCTTTCACGTCAAGAGGTTATGGCGCCTGCCATTAAGCTTGCAAGAGAAGGATATATTTTAACCCGCGCAGATACTGATGTGTTAGAAACAACAACAGAACGTTTTAAACAAGATCCTGAGTCTGCAAAAATTTTCTTAAAACCAGATGGAACACCGTGGCAACCCGGTGATCGCCTAATTCAAACTGATTTAGCTAATACATTAGAACTCATCGCAAACCAAGGTTCTGATGCATTTTACCAAGGAGAGATCCCTAAAAAAGTTGAAGAAGCGTCGAAACAACATAATGGCCTGTTAACTCAAGAAGATTTTGCTAATTTTACTATCACAGAAACCAAACCTATCACCTGTACTTACCGAGGCTATGAATTTATTTCTGCACCGCCACCAAGTTCAGGCGGAGTTACTATCTGCCAAACGCTAAATATTTTGGAAGGTTATGATCTCAAATCGATGGGCTTTAATTCAGCTGAATATGTTCATACTTTAACAGAAGCAATGCGTCATGCTTATATGGACAGAAATACTTTTCTTGGTGACCCTCAATTTATTAAAAACCCTACAGAAAAGTTATTAAATAAAGCTTATGCCACAGAAATACGCCAACAAATCAAACCGAATAAAGCCACGCCATCAGAAAATGTACAACCCGGTATCGCTCCTCATGAAAGCCCTGAAACAACACACTACTCAGTTATAGATAAAAATGGTAACGCTGTTTCAACCACTTATACTATAAATGGTCGTTTCGGTGCCGTAGTCATCGCACCGGGAACTGGATTTTTCCTCAACAACGAGATGGATGATTTTACAACCAAAGTCGGCGAAAAAAATCTCTATGGTTTAGTACAAGGTGAGCGTAATAGCATTGCACCATTAAAACGCCCATTATCATCAATGAGCCCAACGATTGTGACTAAGGAAGGTAAACCTTTCCTTATTTTAGGATCACCGGGAGGTTCTCGCATTATCTCGATTACCTTACAAACGGCACTGAATATCATTGAATTTGGTATGCCGCCACAAGAAGCCGTTAATAGCCCTCGTATTCACCATCAATGGTTGCCGGATGAAGTTTATTATGAGCAACGAGGATTATCAAAAGACACTTTAGAAAAACTCTCTGCCATGGGATATAAAATGGTAGAACAGACGCCATGGGGAGCGGCTGAACTTATTATGGTCGGACTCCCAGGAGAAGAAGGAGTGATCCCAGCATCATCAGGTAATGATTCCGCTGTTTCTGGTGCAGTACGTGAAGGTTATCTTTATGGATCAAATGATGTTCGTCGCCCAGCAGGTAAAGCAGTCGGTTACTAGCAATAAAGTCATCGAATAAAACAAACAAAAGAAACCTTCTCTTGATTAGATAAGGTTTCTTTTTTTATAAAAATGATCTAGTCATGGTTTTACAATTTATTCATATATTATTCTATTAATAATAATCAATATCTATTTTTGATTAGATATATATTTAATATTGAATATCAAATTATTATTAAAACAATAATATTAGATAGAATATAAGAGCAAATCACTTTTAATTTAATTTCGACAATAGAATATATATAAATAGTAGTTATTCTCTTTCGTAATTACAGATAAAAACAATAATCATTTAATTAAATTAAATTTATAACACTCCATTTTTTTATTTCTATGATAACAATCACAGTATTAATTTTTTAATAACCACACTATCAAAGAGGATAATAAAAATACGCAAAAAGTGGAGATAACACATTGTAAATACAAATATTTAACATTTCATCACAATGTATTTTTATCATAAAAAAGAGTTGAATTTTATAATATATCCCTTAAAGATATCGTTATTATATTTTTTATATAACGGTAAAGCAAGCGGATAAATAAATAATTTATCATCACAACTTATTTCTTATTAAATTAGTTAAGCGGAGATAAATATTAATGTCTGATACACATCATCGTCCAATATTAGATATTGGACTATCAAGACTAGAGTTTCTGCGAATATCCGGTAAAGGGCTTGCAGGGATCACTATAGCACCCGCATTGCTTTCTCTTTTAGGTTGTAAGCAAGAAGAAATAGATAGCGGAATAATTCAATTAACTACAACGCCTAAAGGTGTTTTAGTCACAAATAGAGCGCGTTGCACTGGATGCCATCGTTGCGAAACGGCATGTACAACATGGAATGATGGAAGCGTAGGTTCATTCTTCTCACGCACAAAAATCCATCGTCATTTTTATTTTGGTGATAAAGGTATTGGTTCCGGTGGTGGACTTTATGGTGATTTAAACTTTACAACAGATACATGTCGCCAATGTAAAGATCCTGAATGTATGAAGGTTTGCCCAGTAAAAGCAATCCGTTACCAAGAAGAGTTCGGCTGTATTGTCGTTGATACACGTCGTTGTATTGGTTGTGCCGCCTGTACAACAGCCTGTCCGTGGATGATGGCAACCGTCAACCCACAAACTAAAAAATCCGGCAAATGTAATTTATGTGGTGAGTGTGCATCAGCGTGCCCAACAGGCGCTCTGCAAATCATTGAATGGAAAGAAATTACTGTTTAATAATCCAGACAATCACATCACTGAACCACATTTAGATTAGGAAGCAATATTATGATTAACGGCTGGACTGGAAACATTCTAAGAATCAATTTAACTACCGGTGCCATCACTCGTGAAAGCTCAAGCAAATATAAATCCTTAATTGGAGGCATGGGCTTTGGTTACAAGATTATGTACGAAGAGGTTGCTCCCGGCGTTAAACCTTTTGATGAAGAAAATAAAGTTGTTTTCGCTGTAGGACCTCTAACTGGATCTGGTGCGCCTTGTAGCTCCCGCGTCAATATCACCTCTCTTTCCACTTTTACTCGTGGCAATCTTGTCGTTGATGCTCATATGGGGGGATTTTTTGCCGCATGGATGAAATTTGCAGGATATGACTCTCTGATTATTGAAGGTAAATCAGATAAACCTGTTTGGATCCATATTGATGATGACCAAGTTTCTATTGAAGATGCCTCTTTCTTATGGGGTAAAGGTGTTCGTCAAACCACAGAAGAACTATGCGCCCAAACAAGCCCAGAAGCTTGTGTCGCGACCATTGGTCCTGCGGGTGAAAACCTTGTACCTTTATCTGGCATTATTAATAGCCGTAACCACAGTGGTGGTGCTGGTGTTGGTGCAGTCTTAGGTTCTAAAAAATTAAAAGCTATTGTCGTCGAAGGTAGCCGTGGAGTTAACGTTGCTGACCGTAAAGCGTTAAAAGAACTTAACGACTATATGATGACACAACTGATTGGCTCTAATAACAACCACGTTGTACCAAGTACGCCACAATCATGGGCTGAATATTCACACCCAGGTTCTCGTTGGACTGCACGTAAAGGTCTGTATTGGGGAGCAGCAGAAGGCGGCCCAATTGAAACAGGCGAAATTCCTCCTGGCGATATCAATACTGTTGGTTTCAGAACCATGAAATCAACCTTTGACTTAGGTCCAGAAGCTGAAGAATACACAGTGAAAATGGGGGGTTGTCACTCCTGCCCTATCCGTTGTATGGCCCAACTCAATGTTCCACAAGCGAAAAAATTTGGAGTACCACAAACAGGTGGTAACACTTGCGTCGCTAACTTCGTTCACACAACCATTTTCCCTAATGGCCCTAAAGATGTTGAGAAAAAAGGGGATGGCAACGTTGTAGGTAACTTAGTCGGTCTTAATATTTTTGATGATATGGGACTTTGGTGTAACTACGGTCAGCTTCATCGTGACTTCACTTATTGTTATACCCACGGTGTATTTAAGCGTGTACTTTCTGAAGAAGAATATAACGATATTCCTTGGGATAAACTGGAAGAAGGCAATCCTGAATTTATTAAAGATTTTTACTACCGTTTAGCGCATCGTAAAGGTGAATTTAGCCACCTTGCTGATGGCTCTTATCTCATTGCACAACGTTGGAATTTAGGTGAAGAGTATTGGGCTGATAAGAAAAATAAACTCTGGTCACCAATGGGCTTCCCAATTCACCACGCAAATGAAGCATCAGCTCAAGTGGGTTCTATCGTTAACTGTATGTTTAACCGCGATGCGATGACACATACACATATCAACTATATCGGTAGTGGTTTACCTCTAAAACTACAAAAAGAGATTGCAGGTGAGCTATTTGGCTCTGGTGATGCGTTTGATGAAACCAAAAACTATACACCAATCAATAAAGCCAAAATTGCTTATACCAAGTGGACAATTTTACGTAGTTGCTTACACGATGCGGTCACTTTATGTAACTGGGTATGGCCGATGACGGTTTCTCCTCATAAGAGCCGTAATTATCGTGGTGACTTAGAAATGGAAGCCAAGTTCTTTACCGCTATCACCGGTGAACCAACCACGTCTAAAGATCTGGATTTAGCCTCAGAGCGTATCTTCACTTTACACCGCGCTTATACCGTTAAATTAATGAACACCATGGATATGCGTAATGAGCATGACCAAATCTGTTCATGGGTATTCGATAAAGATCCTGATATTCCAGTCTTTACTGAAGGTACAGACAAAATGGACAGAGTCGATATGCAGCTTTCTCTCACCATGTTCTATCAAGAGATGGGCTGGGATCCGCAGTTAGGTTGCCCAACAAAAGAAACTTTAGTTCGCCTTGGATTACAAGATGTTGCAGACGATTTAGCGTCTCGTGGTTTATTGCCAAGTTAATAGGTAAAAGAAGGAGATCATGATGATAGAACAAAATGCATCGGCTTCTATACCACAAGATATCGCTGATGATGCAGATATTGCTTTAGAGCAACCAGATATCTCTCGTCGCCGTTGGTTACTGCCATTATCAGAAACAGGTGTTGGACGTAGTGCTAACGCCTCAACAGATATCGCAGAAGAACCCGTTGCGGAAGTAGCAGAATTATCTGCCGAACAACATCTAGCGAATGCGATACGTCAATGTTCAAAAGAAGGTGAACTATTAGCAATTTCAACGCTGTATGATGCGCCCTATTCTCTGACTGAAGAGGACATTGCGCAGTTAGAAACCGCGTTAAAGAGCGACGAGTTTATTGATATCGCCCATTTAAGTCTCAATGGCGAGGATTATTATTACTCTGATGAATTTATGTCAGATAACTTCGCACAACTGCAATTATTAAACCGCCATGCGGATATTTGTACAGCAATTGCAGGTGTAGTTCGTTTTGAATGCGAAACCTATCCTCGACCATTGAAACAAAGCATGTTGATGTCTGAACCCTTTAAATACACGGCTTCAGAGATTGAAGATGCACTGACACTGATGAAAACTCACCCTGATTTTCAGGATATTCAGCAAGTTTTAGCATCCAACGATGCCCCTTATCTCTTTAGCAATACGTTAATGAGTTATGGCAAAGCACGAGGCTTAACTGAATGGATCGAGGTAGAACAACATGAAAATCCGTAATGTTCTGCCTTATCAACGAAATTCGATGTGGGTATTACAACATCATCAGACTGAGGAGCAAAAATAATGCGTGTTTCTCGCCGTAAATTTGTAGCAGGTATGGGATCGGTCATTTTTTTCAGTGCGCCACTAGGAAGTGCGCTTGCGTCAACTGCAGAAAAAAAACCTATCCGCTATGCCATGATCCACGATGAGACGCTCTGTAATGGCTGTAATATCTGCACCACTGCATGTCGTCGATTAAATAAAGTACCTAATGGTATGGCACGAATGGATATTGCCCATATTCCATTAAGTCTCAAAGAAGACAACGATAAATATCATTTCTTTAGACACTCTTGCCAACAATGTGAAGATGCCCCTTGTATTCCGGTTTGCCCTACAGGTGCTTCTTGGCGTGATGAAACCAATGGCATCGTTCGTGTTAATAAAGAGAAATGTATTGGTTGTAGCTATTGTATATCGGCATGTCCATACCAAGTCCGTTATCTTAACCCTGTGACACATGTTGCTGATAAATGTGACTTTTGTCTTGAATCTCGATTACAAAAAGGTTTCCCACCGATTTGTGTGAGTGCTTGTCCACAAAGTGCCTTGTTATTTGGTAGAGAAGACAGCCCTCAAATTCAAGAATGGCTCAAAACACACGATTACTATATTTATCAACTTGATGGTGTAGGAAAACCGCATCTCTACCGTCGTGTAGGGCCTCATGTTCAAGAGGAGGGTAAAGTATGAGTATCGTCAATACAATGCCAGACAGTGCTCAGTTCCAAGCCGCACTAAAAGAGTATGTTTTAATCTATACTCCCGACTATTTACCTCTTTGGCTAATTGTTGCAGGCGTATTATTTATTGGCATGCTACTTGTGCTCGCACTACATGGCTTTTTACGTTATCGCTTTGCCACACCACATGATGAATCGCATAAAGAAGAAAAACTCTATCTTTACTCTAAAGCTGTTCGTTTGTGGCACTGGAGTAATGCCTCTTTATTTATTCTGTTACTTCTAAGTGGTGGCATCAACCATTTCGCCCTACTTTCAGCCCACGATACCGCGTTATTAGTTAGTGTGCATGAAATCTGTGGTTATCTGCTCTTGGTTTGCTGGTTGTCCTTTGTTCTTATTAATCTTGTTGGTGGTAATGGCAAGTTTTACCGCATTGATGGCAAAAACTGGTTTCAACGCGCCTTTATGCAAACTCGTTTTTATCTCTACGGTATTATCAAAGGAGAAGGTCATCCATTCCCAGCAACACCCAATGTTAAGTTTAATCCACTACAACAAATGGCTTATTTAGGTGTGATGTATGCGTTAGTCCCACTGCTTTTGATAACTGGTGTTTTACTTCAAAATCCAGCATTCATTCCTGCTGATGCCGTAATATTTAAAGCTTGGTTATTAATCGCACACCAAATATTAGCTGTATGTAGTGTCTTTTTTATCATTGGTCACCTTTATCTGTGTACAACAGGAAAAACGCCATTCCAAACATTTCGCAGTATGGTTGACGGTTACCATAGACACTAATTAATACATGGATTAAGGAGCTTATATGTCAGTCCCTTCAAAGGAAAATATTAGATTAACAAAAGAAGACTTACGACAACTGCATGTTTCAACTTCGCTTTATCGTTGGTTTTTACGTTATTTTCCTGATGGAGGCACTTACAGTGCTATTCATAGTGAGTTAATAAAACAGCGCCGTACACAGTGGATAGAAAGCTTTATTCAATATATTTATTTACGTCATTTTAGTGAAGCATCCTTTGCCAAACAGGAACAAGAAGTCATGGAAAACATCTTGTTCCTGCTCGGCAATGAACAACAAGGCGTGACATTACAACGTCTGCCCTATCACAACACTTTGCCAACCTCTGAAAATATTCAATTTTCTACTGAATGGCATCAATTGATCTTAAAAAGTCAGCAATTAAGCACTGACCTCGCTTTATGTGGCAGTAATAACATCGTGGCTTTTTCTGGTGATGAAAATAGTATTTCCAACACTGGTTATAGCAACCAATTAATGAATACTGGTTTCGCAGGAAAAGTGTGTAATACGGGTAATCAGTGTCGTATTGGTAGCTTAGGTGGACGCTCTCGCATTTGTAATAGTGGCAATGATGTTAAAATTTATGCGTCAGGTAATGGTGTTCATATCGCAAACAGTGGTATGCGTAATTTCATTACAGCTTCTCAAGATCGCGCAAAAGTCACCAACACAGGTGATTTAGCACAAATCAATGTTACTGGAAATAATTCTGTGGCAATTAATACAGGTGATAACTGTAAAGTCACGGTATCTGGCAACGACAGCATTTGTATCTCAACAGGTGATCTCCATCAGTTCTGCTTAGGAAAAGGCGGTAGTGCAGTTATTGCTTACCATGACGGCAATCGTACCCGCTTTAAAATTTTCTATGAAGGTGAGGATGGTATCGTCGCCGGAGTTCATTATTATTTAGATGAAAATCAGCATCCTGTTGCACATATAAAACAGAACTCGACTTCTGTTAATTAATACCTCAAATATATATTATTAAAAAAGGGAAACTTTCGTTTCCCTTTTTACTTTTACAATCAATGTATTTTATGGCTTATTGATGGCTTCAGTATGGATCACTTTTTTACTCGTTGAGCCTGCGACTCTATCGTAAATACCACACACAACAATAGTCACTAATACTGGGATCAACCACGCTAAACCTTGCTCACTTAGCGGCAGTTTTGTTGCCCATTCTGGTAATAAATGTTTTAGATAATCAGATGCTTTTATTGCATCAAAAATACCGAAAAATAAGCTAACAGCCATTGCTGGCGCGATAATACGGCTTGGGTTATTCCACAGACGTAATGTGAAACTCATTAAAATAATCACAATACAAGGTGGATAAATCATTATCAGTACAGGAATAGAAAACTCGATCAGTTTGCTCAAACCTAAGTTTGAAACAACGGCTGAAAATATCGCTAAAATCAACACTAATACACGATAAGAGATAGGCAGATAACGGCTAAAAAACTCTGCACAGGCACAGGTTAAACCAACAGCAGTCACCATACAGGCTAAGAAAATCAGTACAGCTAAGAAGAAGCTACCAAAATTACCAAAAGTGTACTGAACATAGGCATGTAAAATATCAGCACCGTCTTGAGCACCCGGAATGATACTGCCACTGCTAGAGCCTAATTTAAATAAACTCAAATAAATCGCAGTTAATAATACACCCGCAATAATTCCTGCCCACATGGTATAACGTGTTAACAGTGATGAATTATCAATCCCTCGAGAGCGGGCTGCATTAACAATAACAATACCAAAAACCATAGCGCCCAATGTATCCATGGTGAGGTAACCGTTAATAAACCCCTGAGTCAACGCCATATCACGATAGGCTTCAGTTGCAGGAATAGCGCCACCAGCAGGCCAAAATACCGCAGCTACTCCTAATATCGCTAATGCCAGAATTTTAATCGGTGCAAGAATATGACCAACACTGTCTAGCAATTTCCCCGGATAAAGCGAAATACCAATAACAATTAAGAAATAGACAATGCTGTAAATCAGCAATGACATTTCTGTATCACCCACTAAAGGAGCAATACCCACTTTAAAAGAAACTGTTGCAGTACGAGGGGTTGCAAAAAGTGGTCCCACAGCAAGATAAGCAACAATGGCTAATAGCAATCCCATTGATTTACCAATAGGCGTGCTTAATGCCTCAATACCACCACCGACCTTTGCCAGTGCAACAACCGTTAAAACAGGTAAACCCACACCAGTGATCAAAAAGCCAATCGCAGCAGTCCAAACAAATTCGCCTGATTGTAACCCCACCATTGGAGGAAAAATAATGTTGCCAGCGCCAACAAATAGGGCGAATGTCATAAACCCTAATGCCAGAACATCTCTGGAAGTTAATCTATGTGCCATAAGTTTTGTTAATATGTAGTTACAATAATGGTTAAATTACGCCAAGGTAGCGCAACATAAAATCAACAATATCTATTTAAGCTCAGACCGTCATTATTCAGGATAATATCCAAATATAATCATTTCATGCAGAGCAATTAGGTACTAAATAGAAAAAATTGCCGATAACTGCTCACAAGTAAAACTTTTATAATGAAAAAAGGCAATAGCCAATCCTAAAACCAGAATAATCATCTAAACTATTTTTCGGCACTAGTTATAACTGTCATATATCATCGAATATACATGATATGATTTGTGCATTTTATCACCAATAATATTGAGTGTTGGCATCATTTAAAGTTAGCATTAATTAATAATATTAAAATTTAACGCTACGATATTAGTTTTTATTGATATTAAAAAGTTCAAGAAAGGAACAAAAAAGCCTTTATCACAGATTAAAGACAAGTGATAAAGGCTTTAAAAAAAGACAGACTACTCGTGTGTTTTTTTAGCGGTAAGTAATGTTTGAGGAAGGATAAAAGAGAACGTACTCCCGACACCTACTTTACTTTCAATATTTAATTGAGAGTGATGATGAAGCAGTGATTTTTTTACAATAGCCAAACCTAACCCAGTACCGCCAGAATGACGAGAGCGAGCTTTATCAACACGATAAAAGCGCTCTGTTAAACGAGTTAAGTGTTCTGCACTAATCCCCGATCCATTATCTGAAACACTAAATAACATACCTTGGGGAACTTTCTTCCAACTGACTTTGATTGTTGTACCTTCTTCAGTGTGATTAATAGCGTTATACACTAAGTTAGAAACCGCACTACGTAATTGCTCTTCATTACCTCGAACAGCCCACTGCTCATCAACATCAAAAATAATATGGCGTTGACCTTGACTCAATGATTCTGCTTCTTGTTGTAATAAAGCCAAAACAGCAGGAATATCAACAATTTTATTTAAATCAATATGAGGAGCAGATTCGATACGAGAAAGTTGTAAGAGTTGTTGAACAAGCGTATCCATGCGCTTAGCTTGCTCTTGCATCGTCACTATCGCCTTATGCTCTGCGGGTTTCGTGACACTATTTTCTTCCATCATTTCAAGATAGCCTTGAATAACGGTGAGTGGTGTTCTTAATTCATGGCTAACGTTAGCAAAAAAGTCACGTCGTGCATTTTCTAGTTTATTTTTTTCTGTCACATCTCGCGCCACCATTAGGCGCTGATCTTCGCTGTATGGCATCACTCGAAACTCAACAATAGAACCATTATTAAGTGAAATAATTAAAGAGCGACTAAAATCGCCTGCAGTAAAATAGTGTAAGAAATCAGGATAACGTAATAAGTTAAAAATATTTTGTCCGTTATCTTCCGGCCAGCGAAAGCCGAGTAAGTGTTGAGCTAGGCTATTACACCAAAAAATATTCCCTTCATTTGTCATCATCACAACGGCATCGGGCAAACTTTCAGCGCCACTTCTAAAACGTTTAATTAAGTCGCCTAATTCTCTGCGTCGTTTACGATTACGCTGTTGGGTTTGTCGAATACCATAAAAAATAGGCTCCCATCCCCCTCTTCCTTCCGGAGGCAGTACTGAGCGATCTAACCATAACCATTTAGATAATTTCAGCAAGTTATAGGCATGCCACACAAGTGCACTGAGTAGCGATGCCACCAGCAACCAAGGAAGATGCCCGATAAAAAGCGATAATATAAAAGCAGGTAAGCAAAATAGACATAGCCCCCAAACGAGGGCTTTCCACGATAGTCGTTCTAACACCTGACGATTACTCCCATATTGACTTAGAAACGGGCAGAGAAACGATATCCCGTTCCACGTACTGTCTGTATCATTCTGTCATGACCATCTTCTTCGATGGCTTTACGTAAACGACGAATATGCACATCAACAGTACGGTCTTCGACATAAACATTTGTTCCCCAAACATAGTTTAGCAGTTGTTCTCTGCTATACACGCGTTCAGGATGTGTCATAAAAAAGTGCAGGAGTTTAAATTCGGTAGGTCCCATATCAATCGGTTTATCTTGACTCGTTACTCGATGAGAAACGGGATCAAGCCCTAAGCCATTGAATTCAATAACATCTTCCGCAGACATTGGTGATAATCGTCGTAAAATTGCTTTCACTCGAGCCACAAGCTCTTTAGGTGAGAAAGGCTTAATAACGTAATCATCAGCCCCCGTTTCTAGCCCTTGAACTTTATCTTCTTCTTCCCCTTTTGCCGTTAGCATAATAATTGGAATATCACGGGTGTTACTTTCCCGCTTCATCTGTTTTATTACCTGCAAGCCTGATCCACCGGGGATCATCCAATCTAATAAAACCAGATCAGGGTAAGGATCAATAAGAAAGCTCAATGCAGAATCATAATCTTCTGCTTCAATAGGTTGAAAATCATTTTGTTCCAAAACAAAACAGATCATCTCTCGAATTGCGGTTTCATCTTCAACAACAAGAATACGCCTTGCCATACTCTATCCTGTGTAATGTATATAGAGGGTCAAAATGATTATGATGCAGTTTTATGACAGATTTATGACTAACCTTAACATTACTGAAATAGATCCCTGTTGTTAAGGTAAATAAATCATTTTTTGGTGAAATATCACTCAAAAGAAGGCTTGTTGTTGAGTTTTCACTAAAAAAGTAAGGTGCGCTATACTCTTCATCAGATAAAAAAGAGGAATAGCAATGCGGATTATTCACACATCAGACTGGCATTTAGGGCAATATTTTTTTACAAAAACTCGAGCACAAGAGCATCAACAGTTTCTTGATTGGTTGTTAGCTCAAATTAAGCATTATCAAGTTGATGCATTGATTGTTGCAGGAGATATTTTTGATACAGGCTCTCCTCCAAGTTATGCCCGAGAGCTTTATAACCGCTTTGTTGTTGCTATCCGAGATACACAATGCCAGCTTGTTATTCTTGGTGGTAATCACGATTCTGTAGCGACACTAAATGAATCTAAATCATTATTAGCATGTTTAAATACAACGGTTATTGCCAATGTTCATACTGAAACACCGCAAGCCCCGCTTATTCTTCCTCAAAAAGATAATACTCCGGGAGCATTACTTTGTGCGATCCCTTATCTACGTCCTAGAGATATGGTAAGTAGTAAAAGTGGGCAATCAGGTGCTGAAAAACAAAATGCCCTAAAAGAAGCGATTGCTGATTATTACCAAGCTCAATATCAAGAGGCTCTTGATTTACGTAAGCAACTGAACGTCAATATTCCTATTATTGCAACAGGTCACCTTACAACCATTGGGGCAAGTGTAACCGACTCTGTACGTGAAATTTATATCGGTACTTTAGAGGCTTTTTCTGCAACACTATTTCCTGAATTTGACTATATTGCTCTTGGTCATATTCATCGCCCTCAAGTAGTGAATAAATCAGGCCATATTCGTTATAGTGGCTCCCCTATTCCTTTAAGTTTTGATGAAAGCGGACAACAAAAAAGCGTCTGCCTTATCGATTTTGAGCAAGACAAATTAACTCACCTCACACTATTACCTATTCCTGAATTTCAGTTGCTACGCACTATCAGTGGCTCATTAAAAGAGATAGCCATACAACTTGACGATTTAAAAAAACAATACAGTGAAACAGATACCACTATTTGGTTGGATATCGAAGTTTCAACACAAGATTATCTCAGTGATATACAAACTCGTGTTCAAGAGCTAACTAACGATCCACTTTTTGATGTGATCTTATTAAGAAGAGCCAGAAAACAGCGCCAAGTATTCACGCAAAATGAGAACGAAACACTGACCGAATTAACGGTTTATGATGTTTTTGAAAGGCGCTTAGAACAGCATGAATTTGATTCAAAAGAAACTAAAACACGGTTAACAACATTGTTTAAACAAGCTGTTGAAATGGCAGAACAAGAGGATAACGAAGCATAATGAAAATCTTAAGTCTGCGATTTAAAAATATTAACTCTTTAAAAGGTGAGTGGAAAATCAACTTTGATCAAGAGCCTTTTGTTAGCAACGGATTATTTGCGATTACGGGTCCTACCGGGGCAGGAAAAACCACACTATTAGATGCGATTAGCTTAGCGCTTTATCATCGAACTCCACGATTAGACAAAGTCACACAATCACAAAATGAATTAATGACACGTCATACCGCAGAGTGCTTAACCGAAGTTGAATTTGAAGTCAAAGGTGTGGCTTATCGTGCATTTTGGGAACAACGCCGTGCCAATTATAAAGAAGATGGCAATCTTCAAGCACCACAGGCTGAACTCGTTAAAATAAATACAACGGGCGGTGAAGATAAAATCTTAGCCAGCAAAATAAGCCAAGTAAAAGAGATGATCATTAATATTACAGGGCTCGATTTTGATCGTTTCACTAAGTCTATGTTGCTTTCTCAGGGACAATTTGCGGCCTTTTTAAATGCAGATGATAAATCTCGCGCTGAATTACTCGAAGAACTGACTGGCACAGATATTTATCGCCATATTTCCCAATCGATCTTTAAACATTGGCGTGAAGAAGAACAAGCCTTAAAAGCACTAAAACAACAAGCCGAAATGATGGCGTTATTAGATGAAAATGCTCGCCAAGCTTTATTAACTGAGCAAACTGATCTTTTTGCCAAAGAGAGATTATTACAAAAAGAACAACAGGAATATCAAGCAGCAAAGCAGTGGCAAGAACAAGACATTGAAATCAATAAAAACAAGCTATTAGCACAAAAAGAAGTTAACTTAGCGCAAGAAGCATTAGTTGCTGCCAAGCCCGATATTCAACGTCTTGAAAATAGCGAACCCGCGGAAAAGATCCGCCCGATTTATGATGAAAAAAATCGTCTATTAAAAGAACAAATCTATATTGAGTCACAACTCTCAACCTTGAAAGCAGAAAAACAGCTTATTGAACAACAAAGCCAACCTATTAACCAGCACCTAGTGGAGGCTCGTGACACATTTAAACGACACGATGAGAAAAAACAGCAAATATTACAGCTTATTCGTGAAGAAGTGACGCCATTAGATAACCAGTTAGTCTTGCTACAACAAGATATTTCAGCAAAAAAACAGCAAAAAAACACACTGGAAAAAACACAGTCGGAATATCTGGAAAAAATACAATTAACAGAAATCCAATTAGCTGGATCGCAAAAACAATTCAATGAACTAAGTGAATATTTAAATCAGCATACAGCTTATGCTCAACTTGCTGAGAATTTACCTTTGTGGCAACGCTATTTTGAACAATATGATGAAATTGCAGAGAAATATCTAATTAGTCAGAAAAGTGAAAAAGCAGAACAAGAAAAAGAGCAGTTACTAAAACTTGCTCTCGAAAAAACAACACGCACACTAGAAGCACAACAACACGCTCTTAATTTACAGCAACAACAATTAAGTGAATTACAAACGCAACTTGAGCAACAAAAAAAAGTAGATGCAATTGCAGATATTCCTCATCGTTTGCAACAAATTTCTCAGCAAAGAAATGCGCTTGCAAAAATAATGGGATTACAAGTTCAATTACAGCGCACTCTAAAAACTGAACATCTGTACCAAAAAAGCCATTCAGAAAACCAGCAAAAAATAGCTGTACTGACTGAAAATATCAGCAAAAATAGCATTGTTTTAAAAGAGAAAGAGCAACACCTTAAAGATTTAAATGACAATTATCTTTTGATTCGGAAATTAGCGGAATACGAAGAAGAGAGACAACGTTTAGTTAAAGACAACCCATGTCCTGTTTGCGGTTCAACTGAACATCCTTATGTTGAAAAATATAAAGAAATAAAACCAGACGAAACAAAAACACGATTAGATATTTTAACGCAACAAGTTCATACATTAACCATAGAGTTAGTAGAACAAAAAACACAGTGTGCTAACTATCAAACTCAAAACAAAAAATTAAGTAGCGACCTTGAGCAACTAACACAAGATATTGCGTCATTAAAACAGCAATGGCGAGTCTTAGCTCAAGCTCACGCATTACCAGATGTTGACTGCGAAGAAACTGCTTTAACTCAATTAGATACAGCACTTGAAAAAGAAGATAATTTACTGACGCAAAAACGAGTAAATTACCAAGCATTAGAAGCCAAAATTCAGCAAGAATACAAGCTGTTATCTGATAACAAAGAACAATTTCATCAACAACAGCAAGCTATTCTTCATCAACAAAATCAATTAGCTCAGCAACAAAAAGAAGCTTCTAATAAACAACAACAAACAGCGCAATATCTTCAACAACAAACCCAATTAGCGCAAGATATTCAATCTCTTGTCAAACAACAAGGTTATGATTTGCAGGCATCTGAAGATAAAATTCAATGGCTTATTGCGCGTAAAAAAGAAAGCCAACAATATCAATCGATATTAAAAACACATCACGAATTACAGCAAACAATCCGCGAATTGTTATTAACGCAGGAAGAAAGAAAACGTTATTTATCTGCAAATAAAAAAGAACTTGATGCAGTTTTAGTTCATTTACAACAACTACATCAACAACAAGAACAACTAAAAACACAACGCCAAGCTTTATTCGGCACACAAACCACCGAAGATGCTCGCAATGAGTTGGATAAACAAAGTCAGTTGTTACAAAAACAAATTGAGCAATATAGCGAAGAAAAAAACCGACTCGAAATCCGTTTAAATCAGCTTATTGGCCAATATCAGGAAAACGAAAAATCACTACAACGGCTTTATGTTCACTCACAAGCCACCCTTGAACAGTATCAAGATAGGCTAAAAAACAGTCCATTTGATGATGAAAACGCGTTTTTAGCCTCATTACTATCAGTTGAAGAAAGAAATCGTTTACAAGAACAACAAAAACAACGACTTGATAAACTTCTGCAAGAAAAAACGCGTTTGGATACACAAGAAAATGTATATCAACAGCACTTATCACAACAGCCAATATTGGCAACACAACAGGGTCTCGAACAAATTACCGCTCAATTATTGGTGTTAGAAACACAGTTTACTCAATTACAAGAAACGAAATTTCGCATTCAAGAACAACTGCGTACTGACGAAGAAAAGCGTAAAGAGCAACAGGATCTACTGACTCATATTGCCAAACAACAATCTCAGTTTGATGATTGGAGTTATTTAAATGAATTAGTGGGCTCTGCATCAGGAGATAAATTCAGCCGTTTCGCCCAAGGATTAACGCTTGATCATCTGATTTATTTAGCTAACCGTCGTTTAGAAAAACTTCATGGGCGTTATTTCTTACAGCGTAAAACACCAGCAAGCCTTGAACTACAGATTGCAGATACATGGCAAGCAGATGCACTGCGAGATACTCGTACGCTTTCTGGTGGCGAAAGTTTCTTAGTCAGTTTATCACTCGCTTTAGCGCTTTCTGATTTGGTCAGTAATAAGACTCAAATCGAATCACTATTTTTAGATGAAGGCTTTGGCACATTAGATCCTGATACCTTAGATATTGCATTAGATGCACTCGACAGCCTTAATGCATCCGGCAAAATTATTGGCGTAATTAGTCACGTAGAAGCCATGAAAGAGCGTATTCCTGTACAAATTAAAGTGAAGAAAGCTGGGGGCTTAGGTATTAGCCAACTCGCGCCCGAGTTTAGATATGTAGATAAACAGATTCTAAATCAATCAGTTAAAAACTAGGTCGAATATTTTGACGTAACTGATTAAATTTTTTATATATCAATAAATCACATCTAAGCCCTATAGTATGTCCATAGATTAGCTCAAGCTAAGACACGCTTTAAGCGCTTAAATTTATCAAGGAGACAATCATGTCTAACGCATTTACTGATTTAATGAAAAAACGTAGAACAATTTATCATTTAGGTAATCAACTTCCAATTAGCGAAGACAGAGTCACTGCGATTATCAAAGAAGCGGTTAAAGAGAGCCCAACAGCATTTAACTCACAGACATCTCGTGTTGTTATTCTGTTTGGTGAACAACATCAAAAACTGTGGGATATCGTTAAAAATACCTTGAAAAAATTAGTACCCGCAGAAGCATTTAGTGCAACTGAAGCAAAAATTAATAGCTTCGCCGCAGGCGCTGGTTCAATTCTGTATTTTGAAGATACTGACATCGTAAAAGGTCTACAAGAGCAGTTCCCACTGTACGCTGAGAACTTCCCTGTATGGTCAGAGCAAGCAAGTGGTATGGCACAACTTTCTGTTTGGACTGCATTAGCAGCAGAGAATGTAGGTGCTTCATTACAACACTACAACCCAATTATTGATGATGAAGTTCATGCAACTTGGGATCTGCCAAAAACATGGAAATTAAGAGCTCAAATGGTCTTTGGTTCTATCGAACAAGAGGCTGGCGAGAAGAATTATATGGAAGATGATTCACGCTTTAAAATCTTCAAATAAGTGTTAGAACAGACATCTGACAAAAGACCCTAAATAATACCCTCTTTTTTACTTTCATTCCTTGCCCACAGCCACTGTGGGCTTTTTTTTATCTCTCATTTAAGTCATTCACAGTTATTTTTAATAAAAAAAGAGCAAAGTGCGCAATGAATACAAAGGTAGGGATGGACCCTTTGTGTTCAACACTTTGCTCTCTTTATTTATTTACGCACCTCTTACAAAGTAAAAGGTGCGATTTTCACAAGGCGTATGAAAATACGTTATTTACGTGTGATGTTATTCGCTTTTGGTTGAGCAATTGGAGACTGCTCAGCAAAATATTTCACCACGGCATCAACATCTGGCACGCTGTAAACTGGATCTTTACCTTCTTTCAGTACAGAGAAGTTACTACCACCTGTTGCTAAGTATTCGTTAGCAACAACACGGTAAGATGCTTTCATATCCACTGGTTTGCCATCAATTTTCATTGATTCAACGATAACACGGTTACCATTAGAGGCTTTGCTATCCCATGTGTACTGGAAGTTACCTGAAACCGCTAACACTTGTGGACGTGAACGATCCCATTGTTGTTCTAACAGGCGTTTGATTTGTTCACCAGTTAACGTTTGAGTTAACAGTACGTTAGAGAATGGCTGTACAGTGTAGATTGCGTTATAAGAAACGTCACCACCAGTCATATCAGCACGAATACCACCGCTGTTCATAAATGCGATTTGTGCGCCACCCATATCTTTTGGTTTTGCAGTATATAAATGCGCATCAGCAATCACTTGGCCTAGTGCAGATTCACCCGCGTCATTCGTTTGCTTATTCAGGTTGCCTTCTAACTTACCGATAATACGGTTAGCTAATGGGGTAGCAATTTTTTCGTAAGCTTCTAACAGTTTAGTCACTGCAGGATCTTTTTCATATTTACGGTTATCAACCCAAATATTACGAGCTTCGATATCAACAACATCTTTCGTTGTTTTATCTAATTTCAGGTCGATACGCGTTAACATTGCACCATTAGACTGTGCCGATGTCACTGATTTACCGTTGATAGTACAGTTGTAAGCTTGGTGAGTATGACCAGTCACAACGAAGTCGATAGCTGGATCTAATTGTTCAACAACACCCAGTACTTTACCTGTAATACCATTACATGCGTTGATATTAACTGGACCACCATCACGACGCTGTGCAGCACCTTCGTGGATCAGAACACCAATTGCTTGAACGCCTTTTGCTTTTAACTGAGGCACTAATGCGTTAATTGTTTTTGCTTCATTGTGGAAGCTTAAGCCTTCGGTTCCTTTAGGAGTTACGATAGCCGCAGTACCTTCTAAAGTTAAACCGATGAATGCAACAGGAATACCGTTGAATTCTTTAATAACGTATTCTGGGAATAATGTTTTGCCAGTTTCGTTAACAATAACGTTAGCCGCTAAGTATTGGAAATCTGCGCCTTTAAACTCAGTTGGGCCTTGGCAACCCGTTACTGGGTGGCAACCACCGTTTTGTTTACGCAGTAACTCGCCCATGCCTTTATCAAATTCGTGGTTACCCACTGAAGTTGCTTCTAAGCCTGCTAATGATAATGCTTCGATTGAAGGCTCATCATGGAACATTGAAGATAACAGTGGGCTTGCACCAACCATATCACCCGCAGCAACAACGATGTTGTTTGGGTTATCTTTCTTCATTTCTTTAATTAACGTAGCCATATGCTCAATACCACCAGGTTTGTTTGGACCTGGCGCTTTTAGCGCACCATGGAAGTCGTTCATTGCGATAACACGCACATCAACAACATTAGCTTCGTCGTAGTTCTTTGCACAACCTGCTAATAAGACTGAGCTTACAGCAAGTGCAACGAGTTTATATTTATGGTTCATTTAAAATTTATCCCTAAGATCAAAATTCACGTTTCGGACAATCAATTACTTCGAAATCTTTGCTATAACAGATATAGAATTCATCTCGATTAATTTGAATTTCTTTGTCCTTCAGTGATGGATTGTGTTCTTTTAAGAACTTAATCAATGCACTGTTTGAAGGACGGCCTTCTGGTAATACTAACGCTTCATACAACTCTTTTTGTTTACCAAAGAATGCCTCTGGTGTATCAAACGCACACACACCGTGTTTTTCCCATTCACCTTGTAACAGATCGATACCTGGAGAATCACACAGATAAGGTTTAATAGCAGAGTATTCTAAAGGTGGTAAATCGCCTTTACATAAACGAGGATGCTTGCGTATGTCTTTCCAATCGCGGCACTCTTCCCATGATTTACCATCACAGGTTTCAGCCCACAGCCCATGAACAATCCAACCAAATTTATTATCTGAGAAACATTGGATTTCAAATTTATCGTATTCACGTTTTGCACGATCTTTTTCATTATCGTTATTTAAACGTTTAATATTATTACTTTTATAATCACAAAAAGCCGGTGAATAGTTAATCGCTAACTTAAAGTAATCTGTTGATGCAGTGCTGTTTTGACCATAGCGATCATTAGAAGCAATGTAGTCGTAAGGTGCCGTTGGAGCATCAGGTAAAATACAAGATACGCCTTCAACTAATTTAGCTTGAGGTTTTAATGGTTCTGTAATTTCAGGTGCTTGCGTTGCACATCCCGCTAGCACTAAAGCAAAAGCAGCAGGTAATAGCTTCATAAAGCGCATAAAATCCCCTTAAAGAGCAATAAAAATCTACTCTCTTGGTTCAAAAAAGGTAAGAAAAACCTGCCCTGAACGGACAGGTTTAATTGCTTATTTCTTCTCAGTTAAATCGATTTTGTAAATTGCAAAACCGATTTCGTCATTTTCCACGAAGGTCATTGGATACTGAGCAAAATCTTTAATAAATGCAGCCGCTTTTTCACTTGGAGAAGTTTCAAAACGCACATCTAACACTTTATCAGTCTTAATAGGTAAGAATGACCAGTTGTTAGCAGCTTTTGTTACTACTTCACCTTTTTCTTTAGTTTGTTTAGCAATGTAAGAAGCTAAAATTGCACGGTTTTCATCTGGAGATGCAAACGCAATATTCGCTTCACCAGTACCCGCAAATTTACCGCCGTATCCACGGTAGTTATTTGTTGCGATCAGGAATGTTGCTTTAGGATCGATTGGTTTGCCTTCGTAAGTCACTTCTTTGATACGATTCGCATCTTTGTTAACTACTTGGCAATCAACGTCATATTTAGCTGGTTGAGTTAAGTCAACTTTATAGTTCACACCACTAATGGTGTCGAAGTTATAAGTACGGAAACCATCCCAGTTGATCAGTTCTTGTGGTTTAGTTGAATTAGGATCAACTTGGTTCCACATACCTGCTGAACATTCTAACCACTCAACAACATCAGCACCGGTCGCTTTAACAACTACTAATGTGTTTGGATACAGATATAAGTCTGCTGCATTACGGAATGTTAGGTCACCTTTTTCAACTTCTACGAAGTCTGCTGGTGCGTTTTTACGACCGCCCGCTTTAAATGGCGCAGCTGCACCTAATACTGGTAAACCGTCTAAGTTCGGATCACCTTGAATAAAGTGTTTGGTGTAATCAACTTGTGCATCATTAACGATTTGTACAGTTGGATCACTTTGTACTAAAGCTAAGAAGCTGTACATGTTGGCAGAAGCTTTACCAATGTGTTTACCCACGAAATCACGGGTACCTTGGTGTGCTTTTTCGATGATTTGAGCTAATTCAGCATCACGTTCAACTAATGCTTTTTTGTTTGCTTTATCAAAGATAGGACGCGCTTCACCTGTTGCTTCGGTCATCACCCATTTACCGCTGTCGTTATTGATAACCATATCAACGACACCTAAGTGATCACCCCATTGGCCTGGCATAACAGCAGGAACACCATTTACGGTACCTTTCGCTGTATCTACGCCTTTAATGCCTTCAAATTCTTTGCTTGGGAATACGCCATGAGCGTGACCAAACATGATTGCATTGATACCTTCAACTTCGCTTAAATAATAAACAGAGTTTTCCGCCATTGCCTTGTACGGCTCTGACGCGAAACCAGAGTGAGGAATGGCCACAATCAGGTCAGCACCCTCTTTTTTCATTTGAGGGACGAATTTTTTCGCTGTTTCTGTAATATCGTTTACAACGACCTTACCATCCAGATTGGCTTTATCCCAGATTAAGATCTGTGGTGGTACGAAGCCGATATAACCAATCTTGATAGTGTGTTCTTTACCATCACGATCTTTTACTGGTGTATCAACAATGATATAAGGTGTGAAATAGTTTTTGCCTGTTTTCGCATCCATCACGTTGGCGTTGATGTAAGGGAATTTAGCACCGGCGATGGCTTTTTTCAGGTAATCTAAACCATAGTTAAATTCATGGTTACCAAAGTTACCTACTGTGTAGCCCATGGTGTTCATCAGCTGGTGAGCTGGATGAGATTCGCCTTTTTCTAAGCCTTTAGCTGCTTGATAGTCAGCCAGTGGGCTACCTTGGATCAAGTCGCCGTTATCAACTAAAATCGCATTGGTTGCTTCAGCTTTTGCTGCTTTAATTAAATTAGCAGTACGGACATAACCAAACTGTTCTGTTGGTTTGTCTTTGAAGTAGTCAAAGTCGATTAAGTTACTGTGAACATCAGACGTCTCCATAATACGAAGATCGACTGTCGCAGCATTTACGTTGAATGCGACAAACATTGCTAATGTTGAAATTTTCAACACATTCTTAACCATTACACCCCCCTTATATATTGGTTAACAGGAGAGCAAAATGGCTCTCCTTTCGTTACTTCTGTCAAACAGTCACTTTGAAAGGACTAGAAGTACAGACGCATACCTGTTTCGAAGATATATTGTTTTTTATCTTCATACTTCACGTTATCACTGCGAGCATCATCGTATGCCATTTCAGCGAATAAACGTAAGTTGTTATATTTAGATACTGCAAAACGTTTATCTACACCCACAGTATAGGTTTCTTTTTTGTAGTTGAACGTGTTTGCATCACCATCACGCAGGTAGTAACCCGCATACATACCACTTTCGATACGATCCCAGTGCCATTTCACACCAACACCATATAAATCTGCTTTCCAATCGCCTTTAACTGAGTTCCAACCACGTGGGTTTTTAAATTGATTTTCATAGAGGGCTAAACCTGGGTTTTTACCACGAGATTGACCATAGTCTAAACCAATAGAAAATTCACGGCCTGGGAAGAAGTATTCTGCACCAAAAGCTAAAATACTGTTTTCAGGTGTTTTATCTTTATTTGGACCTGAATTGTTTGCTTCACCTTTAGCAGCAGAATAACCTGCATCAAATTCTAAGCCGAATGTTGATTTATAGAAACCAACTAATGAATAAGCTCGTGTAATATCACCTGCAACACGACGACCATCATCACCTGTTTTACCCGTCACTGTACCCGCTAATTTGAAACCTTCGTAACGATTAGTTTCAATAAAGATAGTTTGTGGTAAACGGGTCATAAAGTTGTTTTTACCAACACCGTTAGTATTTACATATTTACCATTAACGCTCGTTTCACCACCGGAATAACCGACTGAACGACCCAATACATCGCTAAAGTAGAATACACCAGTGTTACCGTAGCCATAGCTTGATTTTTTAACCCAGTCGATCGGAATATAGGTACGACCAAATTGGATTTGACCATAATCACGGTGAGAGAAACCCACATAACCCACACGGTTGTACATTTCAAAGTTTGATTTAGGGTTGTCACTGTTAGTTTTTTGAGTGTCTGAACCCCACTCTAATTTACCAAATACTTTGATATCGTTAGTCAGTTCGTGTGAACCGAAGAAACCGATACGGCTACCGTCATCCGTCATTTTCATTTCATGATTTTGGCTAGTCACTTGTGTTTTTAAACGGAACTGACCGTTTACATCAAAACGTGTACCTTTATCGTTATACACGTTTACTGCGTTTGCAGATCCAGAAAGAACCAACAAACCAACCAGTGCTGCTAGAGGCTTCAAGCTTTTCATGATTAAAATACCCATCTATTTTCTATAGTTTTATGATTTTCTTTAAGGTCAAAAATAATACCGCCGTATATAGTTGACCTGAGATTCAGGCAAAAGATCTCTGCCACGAATTTCGAAAAAGAAAATCGCTCTCACAATTGATAATTTTTATAGCTACTAATTATGACTCTACAAAATCTTCTTAAAGGTTTTAATTTCCTTGACACAGACGTAATCACCAATAAGACACAAAAATAATATCCTCATTATATTTAAATAAGGGCATTGCTTTTATTTCTGTTAGGAAAAGAAATAGGTTGTTGAGTTTTCGATGGCATGTTACTCAAAAAAAAGCCCTACTTTCGTGATGTAGCCCACAATTACACCAATGTGCATTTTCATGGTTACATACCCAAGTGATAGGCATCACAATTAAAGGTAAAGATACGTGTTTTTTGAACTTAATCAACTTTTTAAAAATAGCGCTTTTGGATTTTTCTTTTATATTTCATTTCTTTATAAGACTCTTTTTTTTGCTAATAAAAAATTTATCCCCCTATTTAATATATTTAAAAGGAAGTATTAATTTTAACCACTAAATAAATAACACTAAAGATTTGAATATTGTTATTCCTAATTAATAATTTTTATTCTTTATATTTATTTCTTATTTAAATAAAGGCAAAGTCGAATTTAAATACAATTTAACTGGTGATAACGAGTAGCACACTATCATAAAAAGAATAATTATCTGCAAATATCAAAAAGAGGAGCATAAGAATACCATTCAATCACAATATCTAATCAATACGTACAAGTAACAACAAAACCTAATGAAACATTACGAAATCTAAATTATTACCATGGTTAATATAAAAAGCCCAATAGTGCTATTTTATCGATATTTGAAAAAGAAATATCAAAATTTGTGATCGAAATCACTTTGTTAATTATGAAAAGCACCCTTCTATATTTTCCTGATTTTGTGATAATTATCACATGATAGTGTCAGGAATATTTTTGTTTTGTAAATTAATGCAGGGATAAATCTGAAAGTGATTTCAGTTTGTAAGCGAAAAGAGTCTAAAAATAAAATTATGTGATTATTATCACATAATGATTTATGCTGAAAATCATGTTATTTCATT
Source organism: Proteus sp. FZP2095 (assembly GCF_023701425.1). Classification (NCBI taxonomy): domain Bacteria; kingdom Pseudomonadati; phylum Pseudomonadota; class Gammaproteobacteria; order Enterobacterales; family Morganellaceae; genus Proteus; species Proteus sp. FZP2095. The sequence goes on along the minus strand of NZ_JAMQBJ010000002.1, from coordinate 255,290 downwards.
ATCAAAATTCTTAATTAATTCGACCCAAATAAGAATAAAACTCATTATCATAGAGTAGAGTTACTAATTATTCGTTTCAGCTTTTTTATCTTTTTATTAAATAACACTGTATAGATTTTCTTTTAAGGGATATTACCTTTTAGATACCTTAAACATTCAGTATCATATTGCGGTAAATAATGATTAAGGGGAATGTCAGATGCTGTGGTTTAAAAATATTTTGGTCTATCGCTTAAATAAAGAGATAGCACTGTCGATGGATGAGTTAGAACAACAGCTTGCTTCATTGGCATTCACACCTTGTAGTAGCCAAGATATGACTCGAACAGGTTGGGTTTCTCCAATGGGCGATCGAGGTGAAGCGCTTATCCATGTAGCCGGTAAACAAGTCATGATGTGCGCACGAAAAGAAGACAAAATCTTACCTGCAACTGTCATTAAGCAAGCACTACAAGACAAAGTTGAAAAACTTGAAGGTGAACAAGGCCGTAAACTGAAAAAAACAGAGAAAGCCACCTTAAAAGATGAAGTAGTTCACACCTTACTTCCTCGCGCATTTAGTAAATTCTCACAAACTTTTATTTGGCTAGATTTAGAAAAACAGCTAGTCATTGTTGATTCAGGCAGTGCAAAACGCGCCGAAGATAACTTAGCCTTGTTACGCAAAACCTTAGGTTCACTACCAGTTGTTCCTCTGAACTTTAATGAGTCTGTTGAATTAAAAATGACAGAGTGGGTACGCTCTGGAGAACTCCCTGCTGGCTTTACCTTAATGGATGAAGCAGAGTTAAAAGCTGTACTAGATGAAGGCGGTGTTATTCGTTGTAAAAAACAAGAATTAGTTTCTGACGAAATTGCGACACATATTGAAGCGGGTAAATTTGTCACCAAACTTTCTGTAGATTGGGAAGATCGTCTGCAATTTATGCTTTGCGATGATGGTTCTATCAAACGGATCAAATTCAGTGAAACTTTACGTGAACAAAATGACGATATTGATAAAGCCGATTTTGCCCAACGTTTTGATGCCGATTTTGTTTTAATGACCGGTGAATTAAGCGCCTTGATTGAACGCGTCACCGAAGTCCTCGGCGGCGAAGCAGAATAACGCCATCTTACTAACGAAAACAGCCTATCATTTCATCTGAATAGGCTGTTTTTTTATCTAATAAAAATTTATTTTTGAATTAAATAACGGATAGTCGGGCCATCTTGTTGAATATCTAATACAGTATAACCGTAATTTTTCGCATCAAGTGGAATATTGTTGATTGATTGAGGACAATCACTCACCACTTCTAATATTTCACCTTTTTTCAGTGATGGCATAGCTTCAAGCGTTGCCACCGCAGGATAAGGACAAGGTTCACCGACCATATCTAAACGATAATCAGGAATAATGGTGTCTTTCTGACTCATGCGATTTCCTTATTAATCTGCGTTGAAATAGATTGTGCTTGTTGGGCTTTTTTACGGAAAAAGTGTTTTTCCCACCAAAGTAATAATACAAATGACACACCAAGCATCAGATACGTCACACCTAATCCCCCCACAGGGCCAAAGGTATCAAGTAAATTAATCTTGTCATAATCCATTGCGATCACTGAGGCAAAATCATCCCAATAATAAGCCAGTAATGTTGAACCGATTACGTTACCAAGCCCAACCCACCAAAAGTGGATTTGACCTTCAACGGCACGATACATCCACCCCGTTTCACACCCACCAGCCAGAACAATACCGAAACCAAAAAGCAAACCACCAATGACGGCATTCGGGCCTGCCCACATAATTTTAGGTGCAGCACCTAGCTGAACATAACTGAAGATCCCAATCGCACTCACCGCCATACCGATGATAATCGCTTTTGCCATATGGGTTCTGCCTGTTATCCATAAGTCACGGAAAGCAGAAGTAAAACAGATTTGCGCACGTTCAATTAAAATACCAAAACCAATACCGCCTAACATAGCGAAACCCAGTTTTGGTGAATCAAAGAGAATAATTAAAGACCACGCAATCATGGCAAAAAAGATCACCATTCCCAATCTAAAGCGGCGCTTCGCTCGTTGTTTATCTTGAGTGATAGGTGAAGCTTGACTGACTTTTTGCAGTTTTACCGGAATACGAAACAGAGGCATCAATGATAATTTGGCGCCAAAGTAAGAGCCGATTGCCGTTGCAACAGCAAAAAACCAAGCATGTAAAGAGAACTGAGGAATGCCAGTAAAGAAAGCGGCAAGGTTACACCCCATTGCTAAACGAGCACCAAAACCAGCGATGATCCCACCTAGAACAGCTTGAAGAATACGAATTTTATGCTGAGGATGACGAAGTTTGACGTTGTTAGCCCAAAGAGCGGCCATAATACAACCTCCAAACATCCCGATAATCATAACGCCATCAATACGCGTTAATGGCGTACCTTCAAGACCAATGATTTTAAAATAACCCCATTCTTCAGGGTGAGCACCAAACCATTGCATAACGTGACCGCCCCAACGAGTAAATTCACCCGTGACAGCCCAGAATGTACCGGTTAAACCAAAGTAGTAAGTTGATAAGATACCTGCCGCAATAACAGCTGGAAGAGGCTTCCAAAAACGGATCAGGTATTGAGATTTAAATTCTGACCAAGACATGTTTTTTCCTAGAGCTTACCTCTACGAGAGACCCTCTCCACGCAGTAGGATTGGCCGAACATGTTACTCCGATAATTTTTTTATCAAAGAGTCAGTATTCAGATAAATGAGATAAATTTGCGTTATAACAAACTTTTTGTAACAGATAGGTAACTTATCCCACTTATAAACCTTGTGAACATTCAATCTATAAGTGGGTAATAAGCTATTAGCAAATACGGGGTAATGGTTCGTTATAAGGTAAGTCAAGAATACGGCTAGTCCCGAAAATTCCTGTTAACCGAATATAATTATCCTCAGTAACTTCACCAATAGTACAAGCGTCTTTACCTAAAGTATGTTGATGTAACGCTTCAAGTACTTCAGCTTCAGCTTCTGGTGATACCACTAAAACAATTTTTCCTTCGTTAGCAAAATTTAGCGCTTCAAGCCCTAATAATTCACAAACGCCACGAACAGATTGTTTCATCGGTAATTTGCTTTCATGCACATTCATTCCACAACCACTGGCTTGAGCAAATTCATGTAAAATTGCGGTCACACCACCTCGTGTGGCATCACGTAATGCACGAATACCTTCGATTTGACGTAAAGGTGCGATCATTGGCTCAAGAACAGCGCAGTCACTTTGTAGATCCGCTTCTAATCCTAAATTTTCACGTAGATTAAGGATTGTTGCGCCGTGATCGCCAATAGTACCACTCACTAAGATCTTATCGCCCGCTTTGATATTGTTTGCAGCCCAATGAATTTTGGTTGGGATAACGCCAATACCTGCTGTATTAATAAAGATCTTATCCGCAGCACCACGAGGAACCACTTTCGTATCCCCTGTGACAATCTGTATTCCTGCTTGTGCAGCCGCTTTCGCCATCGCCATAACAAGGATTTCTAGGGTTTCAAATGGAAGCCCTTCTTCAAGAATAAAACCACAGGAAAGGTAACGAGGAACCGCACCACCAACAGAAAGATCGTTAGCCGTACCGCAAACAGATAATTTACCAATATTTCCACCGGGAAAAATAATCGGATCGATGACATAGCTGTCGGTACTAAATGCAAGACGATCGCCAAGAGTGGTTAACTCATTTAATGCGATCCGCGCTTGGTCTTCTTTTTCATTTAATAATGGATTATCGAACGCTTTTAAAAACAGTCCTTCGATAAGTTGTTGCATACCTTGCCCACCATTTCCTTGAGCTAAGGTGATTTCATCAGGTTGTTTCATATATTACCTTCACGGCGATACTGATAATAAGCCGCACATGCACCTTCGGATGATACCATTAAAGCACCCAATGCCGTTTCTGGTGTACAACTTTTACCAAAGAGTGGGCAATCGGAAGGTTTGCATCGTCCTGTTAATACATCGCCACAGCGAGATTGTGGGTTATCTGCCACTTTCTGCGGTGCAGGTGTAAAACGTAACTCAGCATCAAACTCAGAATAAGCTGGTGTTAATTGAATACCTGACATTGGGATCTCACCCAATCCACGCCATTCACTGGTTTCTTTTAACATAAACACTTCGCTAAGTGCTTTTTGAGCCAACTTATTACCTTCATTCGGTACAATGCGACTATATTGGTTTTCAATACTTAAAACATAATCTGTATTTTCTGCTTTTGCTTTAAGTTGTTTAATGACCATCAGTATAGCTTGTAATAAGTCTAATGGTTCAAATCCTGTCACTACAAAAGGCTTTTCAAATTCGTCACATAGCGGTTGATATGGCGTACAACCAATCACCATGCTGACGTGCCCCGGTGCAATAAAACCGTCAATGCGAACATCATCTTGCTCTAGTAGGCAACGTAAAGTAGGCACGATAGTTATATGCTGACAAAACAGAGAAAAGTTTTTAAGCCCGCGCAATTTCGCTTGTTGTAGCGTCATTGCTGTGCTTGGCATCGTCGTTTCAAAACCTAAACCAAAGAAGACAACTTGTTTGTCTGGATTATCTTGTGCAATTTTGAGTGAATCGAGTGGTGAATAGACAATACGAATATCACTACCACGACGACGTGCATCAAGCATTGAGCCATTACGACCAGGTACTCGCATTGCATCACCAAAAGTACAGAAAATGACGTCAGGACGGGCTGCGATTTCTAAACATGCATCAATTCGTCCCATCGGTAATACACAAACAGGACAACCCGGCCCGTGAACAAATTCAATTTCTTCTGGTAATAAGCGGTCTAAACCAAATTTAAAAATGGCATGTGTATGCCCACCGCACACTTCCATGATTTGTAATGGACGTTTAATAGGGTGAGGCCATTGTGAAATAGTTTCACGAATTTGGGCTAGTAAGGCTTTCGCAAGTTCGGGATCACGAAATTCATCAACGTACTGCATCATCAGCCTCTTCGAGGGTTACACCATAAACATGCTGTAATGCATCAAGAGTATCTTGCGCTTCTTGCTCATCAAGAATACTCATGGCAAATCCCACATGAATAAGTACCCATTTGCCTAATAATTCACTAGGTTCGCCTTCACATACCATTGAAATATTAACAGCACGTTTGACACCACTGACCTCGGCATAAGCGAGTTGGTGGACGTCTTCACCCACCTCAACAATCTTAGCTGGAACACCTAAGCACATAAACGACTCTCCAACCAAGCTAACCACTCTTCCATGCCTTCACCCGTTGTTGCTGATAACGCAATGATTTCGATATTTGGATTAACACGACGAGCTGATTCAATGCAGGCTTGAACGTCAATATTCAGATGTGGCACTAAATCAATTTTGTTGATAATCATTAAATCAGCCGCAGCGAACATATGCGGGTATTTCAGAGGCTTATCTTCACCTTCAGTGACAGAAAGAATAGCGACTTTATGCTTTTCACCCAGATCAAAACTGGCAGGACAAACTAAGTTACCCACGTTTTCAATAAAGAGAACGCTGTTATCCTGTAAGCCTAATTGGTGTGTCGCATCATGCACCATTTGTGCATCAAGATGACAACCTTTGCCTGTATTTACTTGGATCGCTGGCACACCTGTTTCACGGATACGATCCGCATCATTAGTAGTTTGTTGATCGCCTTCGATCACAGCACAAGACACTCGTTGCGCTAACTGTTTTAATGTTTGTGTTAATAGTGTCGTTTTACCAGAGCCTGGACTTGAAACTAAATTCAATGCCAACACATTTTGTTGTTCAAAATGTTCACGGTTATGAACGGCAATACGGTTATTTTTATCCAGCACATCCATTTCAATTTTCAGCATACGCTTTTGGCTAATACCGGGAGCATGTGTTCCTGCTTCACCTTGGCCATAATGCATATTCTGATTTTCAATCACTGGGCTAAATTGCTCTTCGTGTTCGTGATCGTGGCTGTGAGAATGATGATGAGAGTGCTCATGGCTATGATCATGAGCATGGTCGTGATCGTGACTGTGAGAATGGTCATGACTGTGTGAATGATCGTGTTCATGATGATCGTCATGTCCATGATGATGTTCATGGAAAACAGGAGTTTCGTTTAGCTGTGCATCGTTATGAAAATGGAGGTGAACATCACCGCTGTTATGGTAATAGTGGTGATGAACGATGATAGGCTGACCATGAGTTTCGTAGTTATGCTTATGCTTTTGTTCAGACTTATCAATATATTTATGAACAGTATTCGCTGGAGTAGCATTGTGTTCATGATGATGATCATGCCCATGATGGCTGTGATCATGATGATGACCGTGGTCGTGATGATCATGGTCATGAGAGTGATGATGGTGGTGCTCATGTGAATGAGGCTCTACGCCTTCAATTCTGACATTGCCTTCGCCACAACCGCAAGTGCTACACATATTCTGACTCCTGTACTATTCAATAAGAAGAATGTGACTCAGTGTCGCGTAAAATTTCTACACTATGATCTTAACTGACCACGGAAGAGAGAACGACGACTTAAATCAACTTCTGCTACGGATTGTGTCTGAACAGGAAGAGAAAGAGCCATTTTTACACTATTTTCAACCAACTCAACAGCATGTTCCGCTACTAAATGTCTATCAAGTGGCGACATTAATGAACAAGCAAGATACTGCATACCACCCGCAAGCTCACCCACAACGAATTTAATCTGACCACAAGGTAATTCTAACCCTATGCGATCACCGACTTTTCGATGTGGCCATTCTTGTGAAGGCCCAGGGAAGACAACCAGTTCTAGCATCCAAGGTGTAAGAACAGCACCAATCCACTGATTTTCAAATAAGGTAAATCCACCTGCTTTTACAGGAATACCTTCGCGATAAAAAGGAAGCCCTTTCATCTCTTTTTCAGCGATTTCACTAAAACGTGTTTCAAGTTGCTCAACAGGCGGTTCATCATATCCTATGATATCCCAGCTTAATTCACTCATGCTGTTACCTCTTTAGGTGTGACAGAAATGCCATATTCACGCAAAATATTCACCACATGTTCTAGTGCAATTTCCATTGATTTCTCACCAATGTCAGACAGCGACATGCTTGGCTCTAACGATGCAGGTTCAATTCCCACTAAAATTAGTTTACGTGGAAATTCATCTGTCATACGCAGTGCCATTAATACATCAGATAAACCTAGCTGATGAGGAGAAATTTTCTGTGTAAAAAGTGCCGGAACATCATCATCATGTAACACAAAAATACTGCCCGGTTCATGATTACTTCTTACCGCATCGGCAACAATCAGGAGGTCTCTTGCAGCGATATCTTGCAAAATTTCCATACCTGATGTGCCACCATCAATAACATCGACGTTCTCTGGTAAAGAGAAGCGCTCTTCGAGCGCTTCTACTATACGAACACCAATGCCTTCATCGCTTAGTAATAAATTACCAATACCTAAGACGAGAGTTCGCATTATAATACCTTCACCTTACTTAATTCTTTACCTGTTAAATCAACCATATGCACAGCACATGCCATACATGGGTCAAAGGAGTGGATTGTTCTTACCACTTCTAATGGTTTTTTCGGATCAGCAACAGGTGTACCAACAAGTGATAACTCATAAGGACCCGGTTCATCATTAAAGTTACGAGGACCCGCATTCCATGTTGATGGAACAACTGCCTGATAGTTAGTGATTTTACCGTCTTTAAACACGATCCAGTGAGATAACATACCGCGAGAGGCTTCTTCAAAACCGACACCACGATACTCTTTACCTGGTTCAAACTCTGGTTTAATAAAGGCAGCTGTATCGCCACGACCAATATTATCAACCAGTGATTGCCACAAGAAGTTTAGAGAATCTTGTAATACACACGCATGAACAGTACGTCCAATTATGCGTCCCCAAGTTGACTCTAACTGCTCATTAACCAGCGTTTCACCCGTTAATTTAGTGTATATCCCATTGATTTCGTTATAGTGTTTAACAGTCCCTTCATGCTTACCTGCTAAACCACATACTAACCATGCTAACGTACCCACTTCGACAGGTTTGCCATAGAATGTAGGTGATTTAACCCATGAGTATTTTTCGTTCTCATCCCAACCTGTATATTTAGGACGAGTCAAACCTTCCCACGGTTTTAATGGTTCATCATCTTCATACCATGCGTGTTTACCACTTTCTTCGATACCGTCTTTCAGGTTTTCATCTTTCCAGTCTTTAATTGGACGATACGTTGAGAAATCAACGCCTTCCATATAACCACCAGACAATAAAAACTCAGTGTTATTACCGTTAATAGGTAATTCAGGTACAGATAAATAGTAGTTCGCACCTTTACCAATTTTTAGCCATTCAGGGTAATAAGCAGCAAAAATAGCAGTATCGACTTTATAAACTTGTTCAATAAAATCGCCAAGATTATCGATAAAGTGCTTCACATACATTAGACGTTCTAAGTTAAGAACACTTGGTGCATCAAGGTTAATTGGGTTAGCCACACCACCTACTGCCAAGTTTTGAATATGTGGTGTTTTACCACCAAGAACCGCAACGATACGGTTGGCATCACGCTGACATTCAAGTGCTTGCAGATAGTGAGCAACAGCAATCAAGTTAACTTCTGGTGGTAATTTCATGGCTGAATGACCCCAGTAGCCATTAGCGAAAATACCTAACTGACCGCTGTCAACCAGACCTTGAATTTTTTTCTGAACCTTTCTGAACTCTTCAGCAGAGTTTAATTGCCACTGAGAAACGCCTTTTAGCATCGCTGACGCTTTTTCAGGATCGGCTTGTAACGCTGAAGTAATATCAACCCAGTCCATCGCAGAAAGCTGATAGAAGTGGACGATATGGTCATGAAGAATATGCGAAGCCAAAATAATGTTACGGATATACTGCGCATTGACAGGAATATCCATGCCTAAGGCATCTTCAACAGCACGTACTGAGGCAATTGCGTGAACTGTCGTACAAACACCACAGATACGTTGCACGATAATCCATGCATCACGAGGATCGCTTCCTTTTAGGATCTCCTCCATTCCGCGCCACATGGTACCGGAAGACCAAGCCTTAACAACTTTTCCGTTATCAATTTCACAATCGACGCGTAAATGCCCTTCAATACGGGTAATAGGATCAATAGTAATGCGTTGGCTCATGATTTAACCTCAGCCTTTTTTAATTGTATATTTGAATCTGTTTGTGCAGGTAAAACCGGCAATAAACGGATAATAAGAATGTAAGCAGTTACTTCAAATGCAACGAAACCAATAGAAATCAGCAATTCGCTTGCTGTTGGGAAATAGTGGTAACCATTGCCAGGATTGTAAGCAACTAAAGAGTAGTTCATACGCCACATTGCTGCGCCAATTAAGATAAATACAGCACAAACAAACAGCATTTTTGGACTACGGCGGTTATTATTTAAATGCATCAAAATAAGAGGAAGCAATAACAATGCAGTTTCAGCAATGAATAACCACGAGAACATATCTCCATTTCCGATATAACTCAGTTTACCGTTCCAAATAACCTCGCCCCAACGGCATACCAAGAACGCAATCAATAACACTTCAATCACGCGTGTTAACTTGGTAAACAGTGGTGTTTCATCATCATTCATGGTGCGACTTGCTTTTAGCAAAGAGCCTTCAAAAATAACGATAGTAAAACCGAGGAGGAAAGCAGTTAACAGAGAAAACAGCGGTAACATCTCATAAGATTGCCACAGTGGATGTACTTTCCAACCCGCTGAAATCATTAATGATCCCATTGAGGATTGGTGCATGGTTGGCAGTAAAGCACCAAGACCAATAATAAAGAACATCGCTTTATTAAGACGTTTCAACGACACTTTCCAACCTAAACGTTCTAATAACGCAGGTAAGAATTCTAATGCCATCACCATAATATAGATGGTCATACAGGTCGCTGTTTCAAACAACACTGAGTTAACGTTAAAGTATTGCGGCATAAAGAAGTGAGGCATGTTCCAATAACGACCAATATCAATAGCGATGGATAAACCACCTAATGAATAGCCGAACAAGCTCGCTAACAATGCAGGACGCACTAATGGGTGAAATTCCCCTTTATTAAAGACATAAACAGCCCATGCAAGTGCCCAACCACCACATGCAAAGCCTGTCCCTATCAATAAGTCAAAGGCAATCCAAATACCCCAAGGATATCCCCCATTCAGGTCAGAGACATCGCCCAGACCTAATACCAAACGCTTACCAATAAGAATAAAACCGAGCACAGCAAGCGGTAAAAATACTCTTACTGCTAGAGTAAATAACTTACCGCCAAGTGGACGAGGATCATGACTCGACATCGTTATCCTCCTTGTGGTGTTCCTGCTCTTGTTTTTTACTATTACGGTTAACCAAATAGGTGATCCCTGCAAGGGCTGCTATTGGTAATACCATGCCTTTATAAAGCGTATGTTGAATATGTTCAGAACGCGCACCCGTTGATAATGGTGCCACTTCTGGCATTCCTAAATTGTCGAAAGGAACCGCAGAAAGTACCATGACTTGCGTACCGCCACCTTCAAACTCACCATAGATATGATCTTGATATTCAGGAATTTTATGTAGATAAGTATCGCCACCACTAATGGTTTGTCGTGGGTAATGATATTCTTCACCCGCTTTTTTCGCTAAACGACGTTTTGCTTCTTCCAGCAACTCTTCGCGTGTACCGAAAATAACTGCACCAGTAGGACAAACTTCAACACAGCCTGGTAATAAGCCTTTATCTAAACGCTCAACACCTTTTTGGTTACAAAGCTCACATTTATAGAGCTTACCAAATGGATCATCATAATCGTATTTTGGAATGTTATAAGGGCATCCCACCATACAGTAACGACAACCTGTACAGATATCCGCGTGATAATGAACAATACCGGTTTTTGGATCTTTGGTTAACGCAGAAACAGGACAAACAGAAACGCAGTTTGCATCAACACAATGCATACATTGTTTCTTAATAAAGGCATAACCGTTTTCCAGTTGGTCTTTATTTTCACCAGTACCATCACGCCAAATTTGAATAATGTTATTTGTGTAAGGACTTAATTTGTCATTGTTTGACCAAATCGGATCACCATTAGCGTAAGTATCACCACGCTCCATTGGCTCCGGGTGATTAATTTCCTGACATTTTGTGACACATGCTTGACAGCCTACACACAGTGTAGAGTCGTAGAGCATACCGAGAGACCCAGGAATTGGGGGACGGTTCTGCGCCGCAGCATGACTCGCAGTGGGTGCCATTCCCGCAAGGAGAACCCCACCTGATGCCAGCTTAAAGAAATGACGCCTATTCACCGTTTATCCTCCTGTGAGGCTCCTGTGGCATTCTTGTCACGGCCTAATTGACGCACAGCCATCACACTGACACCCGCAACTGCACCCACGACAGCACCCAGTAAGCCAGCAGCACCATAAGAAACACCACCACCTTCTTTTGCATTAACATCAGGTACTTGTGCTTTTGGTGTTGGCTGGTAAACGTTCGCTAATTGGAAAATACCTTTAGTAAAGCCGATACCTTCTTCGTTACAACCATAGCAAGGGTGACCGATACCGACAGGCCAGATCCCACCACCGACATCGCAGAATTCTAATGTTGGGCAGTTACCATAAGTTTCAGGGCCTTTACAGCCTAAATGGTATAAACACCAGCCTTGACGATGACCTTCATCACCAAATTCTTTAGCAAAACGACCCGCATCGAAATGAGGACGACGTTCACAGTTTTCGTGAATTAAACGCTCATAAGCAAAAAGCGGTCTGTTTTTGCTATCTAACTTAGGCAATTTGTTGAAAGTAATAATATGTGCAACAGTTGCTAAGAAGTTATGTGGGTTTGGTGGACATCCTGGAATATTGATAACGGTTTTACCCGGTAAAATAGCTTCCAGTGATTTAGCGCCAGTTGGGTTACCCCCAGTAGCAGGTACACCGCCCCATGCAGAACATGAACCAATCGCAATAATCGCAGCAGCCCCTTCAGCGGCTTCTTTGATATGCTCAAGAATTGGTTTACCTGCAACCATACAGTAAACACCGCCATCTTTGTCTGGGATTGAACCGTCAACAACGAGGACGTACTTACCTTTATATTTCTCCATCGCATTGTGTTTATTTTCTTCAGCTTGATCACCAAAAGCTGCAGAAAGCACTTCGTGATATTCGAGTGCGATAACATCAAGAACGAGGTTTTCCAGAGTCGGGTGAGTTGCTCGTAATAAAGACTCCGTACACCCTGTACACTCCTGAGCACCAATCCAGATAACGGGTGGACGTTCAGGTGATGCCATTGCTTCTGACATTTCTGCGGCAGCTTTGCCGCTTAATCCCATGGTAGCTGACAGCGCAGCACACAATTTCATAAAATCGCGTCGGTTAATACCATGATGGGAAAAAACATTATTCCCCAAGGCCATATATCTCTCCTGATATGATGATTTTTAATTGGAATAATTTTAAAACACCGCCTTTTTAACACTCCGACACAATAATGACTTGATCATTATCAAGCGATAATTCATTAAAAAATAAATTATTCTTTTATGTGAGTAAAAACGTTTCAGCAATATAAGGTTTAATGCCTATTTTTTATATATTTCGTCATTTTAAATTTATTAAAACCCTATTTAACAATGATAAGGCAAATAGAAATAATTATCATTATCCTGATGGTGTGACAAAAGATATATTTTAAACTAATATAAATCAATACCTTACAAAAGGAATAAAAAACAAACAAATTATAAGACAATATATTTAAAATAATACAAAATTAATAATTCATTATTTCTAATTTCTAATTAAAATTATTAAAAATAAGTTCTAATATATTTTTTAATTATAATGATGACTCTTTTTTTCATATTATCAACCTTTATATTACATCACAAATAATGTTAAAAATTGCATTTCATAAACAAGAAATGATTACATTAATATATTTAATTTCAGCTTATTTTCATTACTCATTTAGCAACTCTTCTTTTGTTATTAATTTTTAATCGTCATGATAGTGTTTATTTTATAACCAAAAAACAACCTATTTTTCTTATCATTTTTCATATAGTTATAAGTATATTCGTTTTTGGAATAAGAAGTTCCCTTAGTATAAAACCGCTATAAAATTAAATACATATTGATATGTGACAACAATCAAAAACTAAGATCATTAATAATTACTAATCAGTACATAATGGCAATAATTTCATTAGGTTATTTTATAACATATCGAATTTATAACGAAATTAACGTAAATAAAATTTAATGTTAAATCCCTGTTGTTTTTGTGGATAAAAAAAATACAATTTATCGATAAATAGTCCCCAAATAGAGCCTATTTCTTTTTTTTTGTGAGAATAGATAAAAGAAGTGGTCAGAAATCTAAAAATTTGAAAAATGCTTTGTTAACTATTTGTGTTTTTTAATCAGACAAAGCCCCCACTGATAGTAAGCAATAAAGTGGGAGTAAGCACAAAAATGGTACACAACAAAGCACAGACTCTGAAGATCTTGATTTAGGAACGATAGGAACGATAGGAACGATAGGAACGATAGGAACGATAGGAACGATAGGAACGATAGGAACGATAAAATAATAAGAATACCGGATATAACAATCAAAATAAAAAAGCCATAACACCGAAATGTTATGGCTTCTAAATTTATTAAAATAATAAAATGCTATGTGTAGTTCTCTGCCTTTCACGCTTTATTTTACTCACTGCTTATCAAGGATAAGAAGTGATTTGAATAAGTAAATAAAATCTACTTACCTGAAATTGGAATGACTGAAAACAACGGTCTACCTGGTGCAATAAAAAAATAAGTACCCAAATACGGATAACTTAGATAATAAATAAATTAGGCGTTTTAACACGTTACAGAATATTTCAATTTGTAACGTGAATGCATTATATCCAATAAGATTTTTTGCGCAAGTTTTTTTACACTTAAATGAAATTTACATAAAGACATTATAAATCACAAGGTTATAGAAAAACTTAACTTTAAAAAGTTGATTTCAACAAATCTAAAAATGAAAAAAAATGGAGAGTTAATGAATATTAATGTTAAGAGAGTTCAAATAATAGTATCTACTTAGCATTAATTGATTCAGCCAACTATTACTCAATAAACTTAGTTAATTATTTATTCCGTAACTTAATCTATCTATAATTAATATTATTTAATACTAAAGTTAAATTTTATTCTAACTCAATTTTATTAATAATATTGATAACCACTAAAAATGGTAAAAATATAAACTCTGTTTCTTCCATACAATAAAAAAGCACTTTATTCATCATTTTACAACGACAAATAAAGTGCTTTTAAAATAGCGTAATAATACTTAGATAAATAGCTTATTTGCTAAATTTTAACCGCCTGTAGAGACCGTTTCCATTCCCACGAGTCCAACTTTGAGATAACCCGCTTTTCTTAGCGAATCCATGGCCGACATTAATGTTTCGTAATCAACCGTTTTATCCGCTTGGAAAAAGATTGTTGTCTCTTTGTTTGCTTGTGTCATGGTATCTAACACATTCGCCATCGTTTCATGAGTGACCATCTCTTCACCAATGAAAATTTGTTTATCTGACTTAATTGTTAAATAAACAGGCTTTTCAGGGCGAGGTTGTGGTTTTGCACTTGAAGCGGGTAAATTTACTTTTATATCAACAGTAGCTAAAGGTGCCGCCACCATAAAGATAATGAGCAGAACCAACATGACATCAATAAAAGGCGTCACATTGATATCATGCAATTCATTATCATCACCTGAATCATCACCAAGACGCATTGCCATAATTCATTACCTTGCTTTGCTGTTTTCGATATCTAAATCACGGCTGACTAATGTCACCACACCTGTTGCGATATCACCAATTTCACCACGATAACCCGCTATCATACGAGCAAAAATGTTATAGATAATAACCGCTGGAATTGCCGCAATCAGACCAATTGCAGTTGCTAATAGCGCTTCGGCAATACCTGGAGCAACAACGGCAAGGTTTGTCGTTTGAGAATGAGCAATACCGATAAAGCTATTCATGATCCCCCAAACTGTACCGAAAAGACCGATAAAAGGAGAAATTGCACCAATTGTGGCTAAGTAACCATTACCGCGACCTAATTCACGGATAATGGCTGCAACGCGACGTTCCATCCGCATTTCAACACGCTCTTTAATACCTGAAGCCACTTTACTTTCTTGAGAGTAAGTACGCTCTAATTCTGCATCATTAAAAAAATCAGCGGTTGCACTTTTATGACCAAATTTCTTGCTAATCGCTAACGCATCATTAAGTGATTTAGCTTCAACTAACTGAGCAGTCTCATTTCTTAAGCGACGACGCAGTGAAATCAAGTAGCTTCCTTTCGCGAAAAATAGTGCCCAAGTGACAATAGAGGCTAACAGTAAGCCAATCATGACACTCTTAACGACTAAGTCTGCATTACGGTACATACCCATTACAGATAAATCTTCAGCAAATCCACCACCAGCAACCATTTCAGGTTGTACCTCTGATGATGCATTTTCTGTCGCTAAAGGGACATTTTCTGAATTATCAGCCGTTGTTACAGGTGTATTTTCACCTTCTGGCTTAGCAGTTTCAGTGCCTACAGCTTTCACTTCATTACCCGCTGTTGAGACTGTAGTAGAAGTAGCAGTTGCTGGTGTGGCTGTTCCCTGTGTAGAAGCTGTTGAAGAAACGGCAGCAGTAGTTGGCTGTTCAGTTGGTGTGGCAGGAGTCGTATCCGCAAAAGCAGAGCCTGTCAGACCGATTGCCAATAGAATAGAAGCTGTCAAATTACGCATCAGTTGGCCTTTTACTCTCTTTTTTATCTATTTATTTATTCAGTAATGGCATCGTTGCGCCACTACTTACCCAAAATCGTTCGCTTACAATCATCCTGTTTGCCATCAGGAAAGAGAAAACGCTCAAATGATATCAAACATGAAGCATTTTGATAGTAATTATCATTACTATTTGGCTATTTTTTTTTCATTTGTCGATTTTTAAGACAAATTATCGTTATTTCACGTAACGTGAAATTTTATCAACTACCCTGTAAGCCTTTTGTACTTATCCAAAAAATGAATTAACTTGGGGGTAAACACACCATCAATTAAAAGAAGGTATTAAGGATGACGCTAAAAAAACAAGAAACCTCACTCCTCCTTTCTGGTCGAGCTAAAAAATATTCTCAAGGCGCAGTAAACCCAATTATACAACGAACATCATCTGTTATTTTTGATTCCGTTGCACAAAAACGTGAAGCAACAAAAAAACGGGCTAAAGGTACGCTTTTTTATGGTCGCCGAGGCACAACTACCCATTTTGCCTTACAAGAAGCATTAACTGAATTAGAGCAAGGTGCTGGCTGCGCACTATTTCCTTCAGGTGCAGCGGCGATTACGCAATCTATACTCGCATTTGTTGAGCAAGGCTCTCATATTCTTGTTACAGGTTCTGCCTACGATCCAACACAAAATTTTTGTGATCAGATCTTACGTAAATTCTCAGTCACAACGACCTACTTTGATCCTTTAATCGGCAAAGAGATCAGCCAATTGCTACGTCCTGAAACAAAAATTGTTTTTCTTGAATCTCCAGGATCAATCACGATGGAAATTCACGACCTACAAGGAATAGTCAATTCAGTTCGCCAATATAACCCTGAAATCATTATTATGATTGATAACACTTGGGCGGCAGGACTACTGCTTAAACCACTGACATTAGGTGTCGACATTTCAATTCAATCTGCCACAAAATATATTAATGGTCACTCTGATGGCATGCTGGGTTTTGCTGTGGCTAATGAACGCTGTTGGGAGCAGTTACGAGAGAATACCTATTTATTAGGTCAATGTGTTGATCCTGATACGGCTTATATGACAGCAAGAGGATTAAGAACACTGCCTGTAAGAATGAAGCAACACGAACAAAGTGCATTAGAAGTCGCTCGCTGGTTAAAACAACATCCTTTAGTTGATAATGTTTATCACCCTGCATTAGCTTCTTGTCTAGGACATGAATATTTTCAACGTGATTTCTCAGGTAGTAACGGCTTATTTTCTTTTAGTTTAAAGAAAATCTTAACACCTGAAGAATTTGCGCATTTCTTAGATAACTTTTCATTATTTAAGATGGCATTTTCATGGGGAGGATTTGAATCTTTAATTTTAGGTTATCAACCTAATGATATTAAAGCGATGCGCCAATATGAAACTCAGCCAACATTTACCGGAACACTATTTCGCATTCATATTGGATTAGAAAATGTAGATGACCTTATTGAAGATCTAGAGCAGGCGTTTTTACGTATTTCTTAATAAAGAATGAATTTTTTATTAAAAAAAATCTATCCCTGTGGCTCCACAGGGATTAAATCAAACTGTTCTCTTTATTTTGCGTTAGAATAGCGAACATAAAGTCCTTTTTTAATGCGAGTTCGCTGATGGGTACATTAAAAGAGATAATTCACGCACTCATGCAACACGATTATATGGTGTTGGCTAATCCTAATGTGCTGTGGGTTATCTATATTGTTCTTTTTGTTATTATTATGCTGGAAAACGGGGTATTACCCGCCGCATTTTTACCAGGAGATACACTGCTTATTCTTTGCGGTGCCTTAATTGCAAAAGGTGTTTTACACTTTTTCCCGACTATCATTATATTAGGCACTGCCGCTAGTATTGGGAGTTGGCTCGGCTTTTTACAAGGTCGCTGGCTAAGTGATACGAAGGTAGTTAAACGTTGGATGGCTCAATTACCAGAGCAATATCACCATAAGGCAAATGATCTCTTCCATCGCCAAGGTTTATATGCGCTATTATTGGGTCGTTTTATTGGATTCGTACGTACATTATTACCTACCTTGGCAGGTTTATCTGAATTAAAGCAACGTCGCTTTCAACTATTTAACTGGTTAAGTGGCTTCTTATGGGTAGGGATTATTGTTTCTTTAGGTTATGTGCTAAACCTTATTCCATTTGTACAAAAGCATGAAACACTTGTCATGAATATCTTGATGACATTACCGGTATTGCTTTTAAGTGCAGGTTTAATTGGCTCGATTGTGATGTATATTCGCCATCGTAAAAATAGCACCAGCAGTAAGTAATTAAAAAAACACGCCATTATTTAGATCAAAAAATAATGGCGTGTTTTATGTATTATCT
The DNA here is from genome assembly GCF_023701425.1 of Proteus sp. FZP2095. Classification (NCBI taxonomy): domain Bacteria; kingdom Pseudomonadati; phylum Pseudomonadota; class Gammaproteobacteria; order Enterobacterales; family Morganellaceae; genus Proteus; species Proteus sp. FZP2095. The sequence goes on along the minus strand of NZ_JAMQBJ010000002.1, from coordinate 236,996 downwards.
GATACTGCAATAAAAGTTCAGTTGTTCATTGTCTTATCTCCACATCAATTAATATCTGACTAAAATCCCATTTATATTAATCACAATCATATTCTTCCTAGCTCTAGCTTTTAAAGCTTAATGGCTTTTGACGCAAGAAACGTTGGGATATAACTATCAACTAAGAAACGAGCATGGGGAGCAAAATCTTCTACAAAATCCTGCAATAAAAAACCCGCTTTTAATTGCCCGCCAATAAGATCAGTCAAAGAGTGTCCAAAGACCAGTCCATCACCTCTTGCGACTTTTTCTTGCAGAATATCCGAAGGTAATGAGCCTTGATCGCTATAAGGTAAGCGGTAAATTGGCCTCATTAATCCCTGTGAACGTAATTGCGGATCTCTATCATCAACAAATACAACAGGATTATAAAAGCTCGCCATTAGCACACCGCCTTTTTTCAAAACACGGTAACACTCTTGCCAAACAGGATTTACATCCGGTACATATAGATTTGAAATAGGGTGAAAAATAATATCAAAACTTTCATCAACAAATGCGGTTAAATCAGCCATATCACCCTGTGCTGTTACCAAATCTAGCTGATGCTTTTGTGCCAATTGGCAATCTTTGTCTAATTGACCTTCTGATAAATCAAACACGGTCACAATGCCACCCGCAGCCGCCAAGATAGGCGCTTGTTGCCCACCAGCAGAAGCTAAACAGAGTATTTTTTTACCTTTAATATCCGCTAACCATTCGTTCTTTACAGGACTTGGTGTTAAATGTACTTTCCAGTCACCTTGCTTTGCAGCGATAATTTCTTCATCACTCACAGGCTTAGACCACTGATTTTCCATTGCGGCTTGTTTATCCCAATGCTCTTGGTTTAATGTTAAATAATGACTTTCCATATTACTCCTTATAAATTAACTACAATTTGAATTGCTGTAGTCACTAAGAGAAATAATTCATCTCTTATTTCTACAACCTTGTAGTTATAGGTATGTCAGACTATCTAGTCTAGGCACAATGGAAAACTTTCTCCTGATTAATTGTCAGACTTCAGAACATCGAATTAAGGTGGAAACAAAATGCAAAACTTTACTTATTACTCGCCCACTCGCCTTCATTTTGGTCAAGGACAAATAGATAAACTTCGTTCTGAAATTGGAAAAAATGAAAGAATTCTACTGACTTATGGCGGTGGCAGCATTAAGCGCAATGGCGTATTAGACCAGATTTATACGGCACTTCCAGGCTATCAAATTCATGAGTTTAGTGGCATTGAACCAAACCCATCTTATGAAACACTTATGAAAGCGGTTTCTTATGCCAGATATCACGGTATCACGCATTTATTAGCTGTGGGTGGCGGTTCCGTTATTGATGGCACAAAATTTATTGCAGCTGCGATACCTTATCATGGTGAACCTTGGGAAATCGTAACCAGTCGCGGTAAAGTGGTCGAAAAAGCAATACCGTTAAGCTGTGTATTAACACTTCCAGCAACAGGAACAGAAACCAACAGCTTCTCTGTTATCAGCAAAAAACAGACAATGGATAAACAAAGCTTTGCCAGCCCTCATGTTTACCCTCACTGCGCTATTTTAGATCCAACAACTACTTATTCTTTACCACCAAGACAAACTGCCAACGGTGTTGTTGATGCTTTTATTCATATATTAGAGCAATATCTCACTTATCCTGTGAATGCTCGTGTACAAGATGAATATGCAGAAGGCCTTTTACGTATTTTGATTGATCAAGGGCCAAAAGCGCTGACGTCACCTACAGACTATGATATCCGTGCTAATATAATGTGGACAGCATCACAAGCGCTAAATGGTATCCTTGGTGTTGGTGTTCCTCAAGATTGGGCTACGCATGCATTAGGTCACGAACTCACTGCTTTACACGGACTTGATCATGCACAAACTCTCGCCATCGTTTTACCTGCATTATTAAATGAAAAACGTCAGGCTAAATATGGCAAGTTAATCCAATATGCACAAAAAGTTTGGGGTATAAACCAAGGTTCAGATGCTTTTAAAATTGAAACTGCGATTAATGAAACTCGAAAATTCTTTGAATTAATGGGACTTAGAACTCGACTGGCTGATTTCAAAATTGGTGAAGAAGATATTCCTGCATTAGTGCGAAAGTTGGAAGAGCATGGACAAATTGCACTGGGTGAGCATCAAGATATCACCTTAGAAGTCAGTCAACGTATTTATACAGCGGCACTCTAAGTACTTTTTGCGACTCTGGAGATAGAAATGGATAAACCTAAACTGATCAAATTATCTGATGGAAATACCATACCACAACTTGGTCTTGGTGTTTGGAAAGCAGATAATCATCAAGTTGTTAAAGCTATTCATCACGCACTTGATACAGGCTATCGCCTTTTTGATACCGCTGCGATTTATCATAATGAAGAAGGTGTGGGTAAAGCCTTAAAACAGATCACAGTTCCTCGTGATGAACTTTTTATCACAACAAAATTATGGAATAACGATCAGACTCATGCCCGTGGTGCCGTATTAGAAAGCCTCCAGCGTTTGCAACTTGATTATATTGATCTTTATTTAATGCATTGGCCAGTACCTTCACGAGAACTTTATGTTGAAGCTTGGAAGCAAATGATTATTTTGCAAAAAGAAGGATTAGTAAAAAGCATAGGTGTCTGTAATTTTAAAGAAGAGCATCTGGAACGGATCATTACTGAAACGGGTGTAACACCTGTTATTAATCAGATTGAAATTCATCCTTTGATGCAACAAGCTCCATTAAGAGCATGGAACACAACACATAATATTGTCACTGAATCCTGGAGCCCACTAGCACAAGGTGGCGAAGGTGTCTTTGATCAACCTATTATTCAAAAATTGGCTGAAAAATATCATAAAACTCCAGCACAAATTGTTTTACGCTGGCATTTAGATAGTGGACTTGTGGTTATTCCGAAATCAGTTACCCCTTCTCGTATTGAAGAAAACTTCCATATTTTTGATTTTAAATTAGAAAAAGAAGAAGTAGCTGAAATTACCGTTCTTGAGCAGAAAAAACGTTTAGGCCCTGATCCTGACATTTTTGTTGATATCTAATTTTTACGTTTCAATAAAATGGCCAATAGAATTTATTTTCTATTGGCCATTCTGTAACAAAATATCCCCCCCTCGTTTTACTCTCAATTTTATTTTTTTGATCTTAATTTTTTATATGTCTATAAATTAATTAATTCACGTTCACTTTCTGATATCTAATACATCTATAAATACGAGAATCTCACCATTATTTGTTACGGTGAGTTTAAAAATGACAAAATTTAAAAGTGGACTAACGCCACAACTTTCTTCTATTACAAAGAAAGTTGCTTGGTTTAATATCTTTATTCAATTAGCATTTCCTATCTCGGCAACACTCCCTGCCAACGTTTTCGCAAAAGAGAATAGCCAAGAAAAACAAACTATTAATTTGGTACAAAAAAGAAATACTTATCAGGTTAAAAAAGATGACACGCCTGAATCAATTGCGAAAAAATTTAATATAAAATTATTTAGGCTTATTGAGGCTAATCCTGATTATGTTTCTTTAGTCGGTAAATTAAAAATAAAAGAAGGTATTACTCTTAATATACCTAATGAGCCTTTGCCAACAAAAAAATGGCTAAATAGCCATCAAGACAGCTCTATTCCAACCACAAACGAGCAAGAGCTTGCACAAATTATTGTTACTAACTCATCTTTGTTAAATAAAGATACTGATGCAACACAATATGCAATAAGCCAAATATCAAGCAAAGCCAATCAACAAATAGAACAATGGTTAAAACAATTTGGTCATGCTCAAGTTTCACTTTCAACAGATAAAAAATTCACCTTAGAAGGAAGCTCTGCTGATCTTCTTATCCCACTCTATGATAGTGAAAAGAATTTAGTTTTTTCTCAAACCAGCTATCACCGTAAAGATTCTCGTAGCCAATTAAACCAAGGTATTGGTTACCGACATTTTACTGATAAGTTTATGGTGGGTCTTAATGCTTTTTATGATTACGATTTAAGTCGATATCATAGTCGCTTTGGGGTTGGTGCTGAAATATGGAGAGACTATTTTAAATTCAGTGTAAACCACTATCACCGTCTATCTAACTGGCGTACTTCTGACGATGTCATGGATTATAATGCGCGTCCAGCTAATGGTTGGGATATCAGAACAGAAGGCTACCTGCCCGCTTATCCACAATTAGGCGCAAAGCTTATTTTTGAACAATATTACGGAAAAGAAGTCGGTTTATTTGGCAAAGATAATCGCCAAGAAAATCCTCACGCTTATACCGCAGGACTCACTTATACGCCAGTGCCTTTAATTACCTTCGGTGCTGAACGTCGTTTTAGTTTAAATGATAATAGTGATAATAAGTTTGATGTAAATATCCAATATCGCCTTGGAGAGTCCCTCTCTTCACAACTTAATCCAGATAATGTCCGTGCAACGCGTTTAATGTCAGGAAATCGCTATGATTTCGTAAATAGGAACAACGATATTGTTCTTGAATATCAGAAGAAAACCTTAGTATTCCTGTCTATCACACCGACAATTAATGGCTACGCAAAAGAAGAAAAAGATTTAGGTGTGCAAATTCGCTCTAAATATCCCGTTAAGCAAATTGAATGGTCTGCGAGTCGCTTAATCGCTAATGGCGGTAAGATCCAACATAATAATAATCTTAGCTACTCAATCATTCTTCCTCGCCATATTGTGGGTTCATCTGAAAAAAACAGCTACACAGTAAGCGCCGTTGCGATTGATGAACAAGGTAATCGTTCTGATCCAGTACAGAGTAAAATCACCGTCGATCAGTCTGCAATTAATACACAAAATAGCCAATTTACGCCAAAAACAACAAAACTACCTGCCGATAATCATTCTGCACAAAATTTGACTTTATCAATTCTTGATAATGATAAGCTTCCAGTTGATATCGATGTAAAAGAACTTTCATTAGATGTTCAATCTGATGCTTCTGCTGGTAATAGTTGGGTTTCAAGTTTTAGTCGAATTGATACAGGAAAATATCAAGTCACCATCACGGCTGGAAGTACACCTGAAATTGTGACATTAACGCCAAAATTCAGAGATAACACCTTTAATCAGGCAAAAATCACTTTTGTGGCTGATACGCATTCCGCCATTATTGCTAAAGGTGGATTAACCGTAATTAAAAATCACGCACCAGCCGATGGTAAAAGCCAAAATAAAATTCAAGTTATCGTAACAGACATTAATGCTAATAGAATTCCTAACTATCCCGTTTCTTTTACTGCTGATAACGGTGCAACGATTATTGCGCAAGCGAACACAGACGCTGAAGGTAAAATTATTGTTCCAATTACCAATATGCATATTGGTAAAAGCATCATAAATGTCAGTGTTAAAGATATTACCTATTCAACTAATGTTGATTTTATTGCCGATATTAACTCAGCAAGAATAAATACTTTCACCATTAATCCCAATAGTTCATTTGCTAATGGAATAGATGAAAAAACAATTGCTTTCAATATCATTGATAAAAATAATAATCCTGTTCCCAATGCTAAAATTCAATTATCCGCAGATAATCAATCTCAACTTAAAGAAACAGAATTATTAACGGATAATCAAGGTAATGCATCAACCACCATGACCAGCAAAATGGCAGGCACCGTCACTGTGATCGCGCAGGTCAATAATATTTCGACACAAAAGACCACGCATTTTACGGCCGACCTATCCAACGGTAAAATTATTTCCGTAACACCATCCACACCACCTTATATTGCTGATGGTAAAACAGCCGTAACATTTACCGCCGTCGTTGAAGATAAAAATCACAATATATTACCGAATGCAAAAGTGATTTGGTCTACTAATCGTGATCCACACATTGTTTCTATTAATGAAATTTCAACAACAGATAAGCAAGGTGTTGCACAAACAACCGTGACTAGCACTCAAGCCTTAGAGGTTATTGTTACTGCAAGTATCAGTAATGGATCATTCGACGCATTACCCATTACTTTTATTGCCAATAATCAACAGGGCTTAATTACCTTAACGTCCAATAAAACCCAATTGATTGCAAATGATAAAGAGCAAGCAATAATAACCGCGATAGTAAAAGATAAATTTGGTAATAAATTACCTAACGTCACCGTTGAATGGCAATCTAATGCCTCAACCACACTCGATAAACAAAAGAGTGTGACCGATAATCAAGGGCAGACAACCAATCAGATTCGAACCACAAAAGCGGGTCCAACAGAAATTATTGCCACGCTTTCAAATAAAGAGAAAGCGCAAGTTACACTCACCGCTATTGCCGATCCGAATAGTGCCAATATTGCCTTAACGACCGTCAATAACAAAACAGAAGCCATTGCAGATAATAATGATACGATTACCTTAATGGCACATGTCACAGATGCTAAAAATAATCCGTTAATAAAACAATCTGTATTCTGGCATTCAACTCATAATGTATTGAGTGAGAATATAGCAAAAACCGATAATAATGGTAATGTACAAGTTGTAATCAAAGGGATTGAAGCACAACCTACAACGGTCACAGCTACACTGGAAAATAGCCAAAGTGCCACACAAAACCTTCGTTTTCTTGCGGGTAAAGTGAATACTCCACAAAGTACATTTTTGATTGAACCTCAATCTATCGTGGCAAATGGCACTTCCTTCGCAACAGGGACAATTACTCTAAAAGATAAATTTGGTAATCCTGTTCCAAGACAAGATAAATTTATTGCACTTTCTGGTGATAACAACACCATTAAATTTAGCGTACTCAAAGAAATCGATACTGGCGTTTATCAAACAACCATCAATGGTAAACAGGAAGGTATTAGTCTTATTCATGTTCAATATGTGAATAATGGTAACAACGTTAAGCTAACTCAGCCCCTTGGTTTTATTGCTGACAAGCAAAATGCCATGATCAATGCGGTTAATGTTATCGCCCCTTTTGATGTCACCGCCAATGGTACTGATAAAGTCATTATTCGCGCAAAAGTTGTTGATAAACAAGGCAATCCAAGCATGGAAGGCATTGCTGTGGGTTGGTTAACCTCATTAGGCAAACTTTCGTTACCTATCAGCAAAACAGATAAAAATGGGATTGCAGAAATTACCTTAAGTAGTACACAAGCGGGCGTAGCACAAGTTACAGCGATGCTAGATAGTCAACAATCCCTTGATGCTGACCATCTGATAAACTTTAACACTGATGTAATTTCTGCCGATAAGTCTCAGCTATCACTTATCCCTAACACCATTATTTCTGAAACGGACCGTTCTCAAATTACTTTAACGCTAAAAGATAAATACGATAATTTATTAACAGGGTTAAAGGACAAAATCAGCGTTAACTACAGTACTGATTTAACCGCAACTACAACGGCATTTAATGAAATTTCAACGGGGGTTTATCAAGCTCAAGTTAGTGCGTTGAAAGCAGGTCAAACAACAATCAGTACCAAAATAAATTCAGTGACACTTAAACAAACTGCACTATTGACGGTTCTACCTAATAACCAGACAGCCAAAGTCGATAAGTTTGTGATAAGTAACACACAACCTCATGCAGGTGACACCATTACTTATCATGCTTATCTTAGCGATAAAAATGACAATCCGCTTAATAGTGGTGTTAGCGTGACATGGACAACCGATAAAGATAGCTTACTTGCTAAACCACTGACATTTACAGACAGTAAAGGTATTGCTGAAGTTGAATTAACACGTAATCCTGCAGGTATTGCTAAAGTTAATGCCGTATTAATTTCAGGTCGTTATCCTGCTCCTGACATCAATTTTGTGGCTGATGATGTTGATGAGAACAGTTCAGAAATCAATTTAGTACCTGCAACAATCATTGCTAATGGCACAGATAAAACATTACTCACTTTAACGATTAAAGATAAAGGCGGTAATATTTTACCAGATCAGCAAGTTGAAGGGATCGCTAATAACTCAACTATTCAGTTTAGTCCTGCTAAACAAACTTCTCCGGGCCATTATGAAATTGAAGCAACAGGTACAAAATCAGGTACGGCACAATTAAGTGTTAAAGTTAATGGTGTTGATTTCAAAAAACAAAAAACCTTACAACTGCGTGCTGATGCAACAACCTGGCAAGTAAAATCTGTCAATGTCGATAGAGCAAGCATGATTGCTGGTGATAAAGGCGTTAATTATCAAGCAACTATTGTTGATGCCAATGACAATATACTGCCTAACGTTATTGTGTCATGGAAGTTGCAAGGCTTAGCTGATGACTATGACTTTAGTACCTATACAGATACTCACGGTATCGCAAGAACCAAAGTCACCAGCTCTGTTGCGGGTATATTAAAAATGAGTGCGTATCTTGATTTAAATAATCATAAGCCAATTCAAGATGTCACCGTAAAACCAGCAGATATTGATGCCAATAAATCAACCTTTAGTAGTAGCCGTCAATCAATCGGTGGTGATAATAAAGATAGTGCCCTACTCACTGTGCATTTAATGGATAAATACAGTAATACTATTGATGGTAAAACTGTTTCGATAAAAACAACCCGTGGTAAGCCTAATTTTAGTGATAATCCGCTAACTTCATTAGGCAAAGGTAAATATCAAACCAATCTTACTTCTAATGTTAAAACAGATATTATTTTAACGGCTGAAGCAGAAGGATTAACCATTGCAAAACCACTGACTATTAAAGTAACCATCCCTAAACCAGATATTATTTTTGATAAACAAATCCAGCAAGAGACCTACGCTTCAGCACCTATCAACGCACTAGGTTATACGGGATTACCAAAGAACATTAATCTGATGTGGTCTAGTTCCGATCCCGCTATTGCCTCTATTGATACAACTAGTGGTAATATTTCGATGAAAAAAGCAGGTACGGTCATTATTACACTACAAACAGCAGGTAATGCTCAATATCAGCCGGCTCAAAGTAGTTATCCTTTGGTGATTGAGAAAGCGGATGTCGGACTAGTCGCCAAAGAATCTCATTTAAGCTCAATTTGGAATGATAATATTACACAACAAGTGATGCTTTTATATACCAATAAAGACGCTACAAACAACCCACCACCTAAACAATTTGTCAATTATAAACAAGCTATAATAACAGTCGATGAACAAGGAAAAATTACACCAATAAAACCAGGTGATACAAACATTACCGTATTATCTCAAGCAACAGAACAATTTAAATCATCAAGTACAGTCATTAATTACACACAAGATAAAGGTACAATAAATTATCATTTTAAAAATTCAGATGAAACATTAATTGTTGATGCATTGTCAAGTGGCGTATTGACTGCTCAGGCACCTATTCCTCCACTGCCTACTGGTATTAATGCTATTTGGAGTAGTAGTAATCCAAGTGCTGTAGAAGTGACTTCGAAAGGTGCGATCACCCACTTAGGTATCGGAAAAGCCACACTCACATTATCAATTAAAGATGATGTTTATTATCATGATAACCATAATAGTTATAATATTACGGTAAAACCTGCACCTTATATTACGATTGATTCACTAAAATTTAAGTCTGCCGGTAGAGAGATGATTGCTTCAAATACTAACTATTTATCTTGGCAACCTGTTTACATCTCAGATAATAAAATTACTGTTAATTGGAGTTCATCAGAAACACCTCACGCTATTAACTTTGAGCTGTATGATGAAAAAAATAATTTGATTCAATTAGAGGAAAGACAAAATTATAGCCCTAAAAACAATATATCTACTCCTGTTATTTTCTCTCCAGGTGAATCTTATATTAATAAGCCACAAAATTTGAAATTAAAAGTGATCACATTTGATTTAAATAATAAATCTTATCCTAAAGAATATAACATTGCGGTTAAATCTATTTCTGCACAAACGGCTGCAAATTTATTTTTAATTCATCTTAATTCTCAATTTTTATATACAGATAGTGGTAGTTCAGCATCATCTTGCCAAGATGCGATGGGAACAAGCGCGATACACTTTACAGTAATACCTAGAGTTGAATTTAAAGGTGATACTAAAAATTTACTTTATCCAATCAGGTTAACTGCGAAAATAGATAGTATAACGTTAAATTCATCGAATCTATCACAAGGAATAATTAATCAAAACGTAGTTTATCCAGATGATTTTACCTTGAATAAAACATCGTTGAATAATTATGAATTTAAGGCAACATCATCACAATATGCTATTGATAAAGAATGTAAGATTACAGACTCAGGTGATGGTGTATTTAAACTGACTATAGATGTATATGGAAACAAACAAGAAATAACTAATAAATTTAACTGGAATGGCTTTAACGGCGCCCATTAATAAACAAATAAATTAGATTCAAGCCACATTATTTTTAATAATAATGTGGCTTTTTTTTCATGGAATTTTCTTTTTTTTAATAGTGATAGAAAAACAAAAAAATCCCGAATACAAGTTTCCTCTTATTCGGGATCATTATTACGACAACAAATAAACTTAAGCCTTTCTTATCTTTTCGTGCATTTCTTGAACTGAAATAACACTCGCCGTCGGATCGGCTGTTAAGGACAGTGTTGTTGCAAATCCACCATTTAACGTCGTGTCATAATGGACTTTATATCTTAATGCACTGCGACGAATAATTTTAGAATCTTCAATGGCTTGACGACCAGATGTGGTATTAACAATATAGTCGTATTCACCATTTTTAATTCTATCTTCAATATGTGGTCGGCCTTCATGCACTTTATTGACTAAGCGAGGATTTATTCCCGCTTCGCCTAATACAATGGCTGTACCATGTGTAGCATCTAATTCAAATCCACTTTTTAGCAATTTCGTCGCCAAATCAACAACTCGCTTTTTATCACCTTCACGTACAGAAAGAAGTGCTCTCCCTTTTTTCTTCATGGTAGAACTGCTGCCTAACATCGCTTTAGCAAAGGCTTGAGCAAAGGTTGTTCCAACGCCCATAACTTCGCCTGTTGAACGCATTTCAGGCCCTAAAATCGGATCAACACCCGCAAACTTATTGAAAGGCAAAACGACTTCTTTTACAGAGTAATAAGGCGGAATAACTTCTTTTGTTACACCTTGTTCTTCAAGACTTTGACCAATCATGACGCGTGCAGCGACTTTTGCTAATGGTACGCCAGTGGCTTTTGACACAAAAGGTACGGTACGAGCTGCACGAGGATTAACTTCAATAAGATAAACATCATCACCTTTCACCGCGAATTGTGCATTCATTAACCCTTTTACACCTAATTCAAAAGCAAGTTCACGAACTTGTTTACGCATCACATCTTGAATTTCTTTGCTTAGGGTATAAGCAGGCAAGGAGCAAGCCGAGTCACCAGAGTGAACACCTGCTTGTTCGATATGCTCCATAATGCCACCAATCACGACTTGTTTACCGTCACAAATCGCATCAATATCAACTTCAATCGCATCATCAAGAAAACGGTCTAATAAGACAGGTGCGTCATTTGACACACTGACTGCAGTTTGGAAATAACGACGTAAATCAACTTCGTCATAAACAATTTCCATTGCACGTCCACCAAGTACATAAGAAGGACGAACCACCAGTGGATACCCAATCAGTTGTGCTTTCTCTACAGCTTCTTCTAACGCGGTTACAGTGGCATTTTCAGGCTGTTTAAGCCCTAATTTATCAACTGCTTTTTGGAAACGTTCACGATCTTCTGCTTTATCAATAGCATCTGGTGTTGTCCCAATCACTGGTACACCTTCTGTTTCTAACGCTCGGGCTAATTTTAATGGTGTCTGTCCACCATATTGCACGATCACCCCTTTCGGTCTTTCGATACGTACAATTTCAAGCACATCTTCTAACGTAACAGGTTCAAAATAGAGTCTGTCAGAGGTGTCATAATCCGTTGAAACCGTTTCAGGGTTACAGTTCACCATGATGGTTTCGTAACCGTCTTCACGCAACGCAAGAGCCGCATGAACACAGCAATAATCAAATTCAATCCCTTGTCCTATACGATTTGGTCCACCACCTAAAATCATCACTTTAGGTTTATCTTGATGTGGATTTGCCTCGCACTCTTCTTCATAAGTTGAGTACATATAAGCCGTATCAGTAGCAAATTCTGCCGCACAAGTATCAACACGTTTATAAACAGGATGTAGCTGATATTGCTCACGTAATTGGCGAATGGCATGCTCTTTTACGTTAAGTATTTTAGCTAGGCGTGCATCAGCAAAGCCTTTACGTTTTAACTGACGCAAGAAATCAGCGCTTAATCCTTTGATACCGACTTCACTCACTTTTTCTTCAAGACGAACGATTTCTTCAATTTGAACTAAGAACCAGCGGTCAATATTGGTGAGATTAAATACACCATCAACAGATAATCCTGCGCGGAAAGCATCTGCGATATACCAAATTCTGTCTGAGCCAGCTTCTTTCAGCTCACGGCGAATTTTCGTTAATGCTTCAGGGTCGTCTAAATCGACTTTAGGATCAAAACCTGTTGCCCCCACTTCAAGACCGCGTAATGCTTTTTGTAAGGACTCTTGTTGTGTTCTACCAATCGCCATCACTTCGCCAACAGATTTCATTTGTGTTGTTAATCTGTCATTTGTTCCTGCAAATTTTTCAAAGTTAAAGCGAGGGATTTTTGTCACAACATAATCAATGGATGGTTCGAAAGAGGCTGGTGTTCTCCCGCCAGTGATATCATTCATCAGCTCATCAAGGGTATAACCTACCGCTAATTTTGCAGCAACTTTCGCAATTGGGAAACCTGTTGCTTTAGAGGCAAGCGCGGATGAACGCGAAACACGAGGATTCATTTCGATAACAATCAAGCGCCCTGTTTTTGGATCAACGGCAAACTGAACGTTAGAACCGCCAGTTTCAACACCGATTTCACGTAATACCGCCATCGAGGCATTACGCATAATTTGATACTCTTTGTCGGTAAGGGTTTGTGCTGGCGCAACGGTAATGGAATCCCCCGTATGAATTCCCATTGCATCGAAGTTTTCGATAGAACAGACGATAATGCAGTTGTCGTTTTTATCGCGCACAACTTCCATTTCGTACTCTTTCCAACCAATCAACGATTCATCAATTAATAATTCATTGGTTGGTGATAAATCTAAACCGCGAATACAGATTTCTTCGAATTCTTCGCGATTATAGGCGATCCCACCACCTGTTCCGCCCATTGTGAATGAAGGGCGAATAATACATGGAAAACCAACTTGTTCAGCAACAGCAAAAGCTTCATCGAGGCTATGTGCAATACCTGAACGCGCAGTATCTAAACCGATTTTTTTCATCGCTTTATCAAAGCGTTGTCTATCTTCTGCTTTATCAATTGCATCAGCTGTTGCACCAATCATGGTGACACCAAACTCAGCTAAAACACCTTGGCGCTCTAACTCTAGCGCGCAGTTCAGTGCAGTTTGCCCCCCCATTGTCGGTAATACCGCATCAGGGCGCTCTTTTTCAATAATTTTTCTCACAACTTGCCAGTGAATAGGCTCGATGTACGTTGCATCGGCCATTTCAGGATCGGTCATAATGGTTGCAGGATTTGAATTTACCAAAACAACTCGATATCCCTCTTCACGTAGAGCTTTACATGCTTGAGCGCCTGAATAATCAAATTCACACGCTTGCCCAATAACAATCGGCCCAGCACCTAAAATCAGGATTGTTTTGATATCTGTTCTTTTAGCCATTTTCTTTCGCTCCTGATTTATTTTGTTGTCACTGATTGCAGGTTTTGACGATATTGCGCGATAAGCTCGATAAAGTGATCAAAAAGAGGTGCGGCATCATGTGGTCCTGGGCTAGCTTCTGGGTGGCCTTGGAAACTGAACGCTGGTTTATCTGTACGATGAATACCTTGTAAAGAACCATCAAACAGAGATTTATGTGTCACACGTAAATTGGCTGGAAGTGATGTTTCATCAACAGCAAATCCATGATTTTGCGCTGTGATCATCACAGTATTTTTATCTAGATCTTTAACAGGATGATTACCACCGTGGTGACCAAATTTCATTTTGATGGTTTTAGCACCGCTAGCTAATGCAAGTAATTGATGCCCTAAGCAAATACCAAATACTGGAATATCGGTAGTTAAAAAAGTTTGAATGGCGTTAATGGCATAATCGCAGGGCTCTGGATCCCCGGGGCCATTGGAAAGAAAAATACCATCAGGAGAAAGAGCTAAAACATCTTGAGCTGACGTTTGTGCTGGTACAACAGTGACTCGACACCCTCTATCCACCAACATACGTAAAATATTACGTTTCACACCAAAATCATACGCCACAATATGCAGTGGCAATTCAGTCGCTAATTTAGCTTTAGGTAATTCACTCTCTAGTGTCCAACTTCCTTGAGTCCATTGGTAAGGCTGTTTGACAGTTACTGTTTTGGCTAAATCCATCCCCTTTAAGCCAGGAAAGGCTTTGGCTTGTTCAAGAGCAAGTTTGGTATCAAGATGTTCACCGGCGATAATACAACCGTTTTGCGCGCCTTTTTCTCTCAACAAACGAGTTAACTTACGTGTATCAATGTCCGCAATAGCAACAATATTTTGGCGTTTAAGATAATCAGATAACGTTTCTTGCGCACGATAGTTGCTCATCACTAATGGCAAGTCGCGAATAATTAAGCCTTGAGCATGAATGGTTTCTGATTCTTCGTCTGAACGATTAACGCCGGTATTGCCAATGTGGGGATAAGTGAGAGTAACAATTTGTTGGGAGTAAGAAGGGTCGGTTAGTATTTCTTGATAACCGGTCATTGAAGTATTAAAAACGACTTCACCGATGGCGGCGCCTTCTGCGCCAATCGACTTGCCGTGGAATTCGGTCCCATCTTCTAGAACCAGTATAGCTTTTCTAATCAAAACGCCCTCCAGAGAATAATAAATCACATTTCATGCATATTAATTCAGATTTAAGACTCTAAATCAATGCCAAAAACATAAAATTGGGCAAATTTTTGGCAAATTGGGCGCATTCTAAAGATCGAATAGGCAGATGTCTAGAAAAAACACCTTTTTAATTTAAAAAATATCACTCATTAGCATTTTAGCTAACCAAGTGACAATTTATATAATCAATCTTACAAATTTAACCGTTTGCTTACCAAGATAATTAAAAAAAAAGAAAAAAGGCTGAAAATAAGGATTTGGTGTATTTTGGTAGGTAAAAAAGAAGAAAAAATAGAGATAATAAATAAAAATAAGATAAATAGTTAAAAAAACATTACAAACAAAACAAAAACTCATAAATATAAAAATAATTATGAGTTTTCAATAAGTTATATTTTTTTAAAAATTACAAATCTTCCAATAAAAGCACATCCTTCATATTATAAAGACCATGTTTTTTACCACTCAACCAAACAGATGCCTTAACAGCGCCATTTGCAAATGTCATTCGACTAGAAGCCTTATGGCTTATCTCTACTCGCTCACCAATATCAGCAAAAATGGCAGTGTGCTCTCCCACAATATCGCCTGCTCGAATAGTAGCGAATCCGATACTTTGAGGATCACGCTCTCCCGTGTGCCCTACTCGCTCATAAACTGCGCACTGTTTAAGATCACGACCTAACGCATCTGCAATAGACTCTCCCATTGCTAATGCAGTACCTGATGGCGCATCAACTTTATGACGATGGTGAGCTTCTACGATTTCAATATCAGAGTAAGATCCCATCACTTTAGCTGCTTTTTCAAGTAATTTAAGTACTAAGTTAACGCCAACACTAAAGTTAGCGGCAAACACGATCGGGATGATTTTCGCTGCATCATCTATGGCTTTTTTGCCTTCATCATCAAAGCCCGTTGTACCAATGATCATGCCTTTTTTCTGCTCTACACAAAATGCGATATGAGAAAGTGTTCCTTCAGGACGCGTAAAATCAATTAATACATCAAATTCATTCGCTTGAGCCAACAAGTTATCAGTGATTGTGATACCGATATGCCCGATACCCGCTAATTCTCCGGCATCAGCGCCAATCAATGAAGAATTAGTACGCTCAAAAGCAGCACCTAAAATGGTTCCTTCTTGTTGAGAAATTGCCTGAATTAATTGGCGCCCCATTCGACCACCAGCACCAACGACAGCAAGACGAAGTTCTTTTGCAGACATAACTAAATTTCTCCTTAACGATACTTATTATCTCTATTTATTGTTTACAGATTAGCGATGTCATCCGCTTGATGCCAGCATTTAACGTTCGAGATAAGAAAAACACACAAAACCGTAGTCATTATCAGTAAAAGAGATGAACAGCATGATTATTCATTTAATTTTACTCAACACATAAAAAAAGCAGAGTTATTCGCTCTGCTTTTTTGTGTTGAGTAAAGTCACTATCATCTTTAAGTAAGATTATTCGATAACTTTATAATCTAAACGAAGCTCTTTCGGGACTTCAAAAACAATATTTTCTTCACGCCCCGATAATTCAATCACTTCATCAGCACCAAAGGTTTTTAAACGTTCTAAGACTTGTTGAACTAAAATATCTGGCGCTGAAGCTCCTGCGGTAACGCCAACAATATTTGCATTAGCAACCCATGACTCATCAATATCTTCAAAACTATCGATAAGATAAGAAGGCTTACCTGCTCGCTGTGCAAGCTCTGCTAAACGATTAGAGTTCGATGAGTTTTTAGAGCCAACTACGAATACAACATCTGCTTTTTCTGCAAGTTCTCTTGCAGCTTCTTGGCGATTGGTTGTTGCATAGCAGATATCATCTTTACGAGGCCCAATAATTTTTGGGAAGCGTGTATTTAAAGCATCAATCACTTCAGATGTATCATCAACAGAAAGCGTTGTTTGAGTCATAAAGCAAAGATTATCTTCATCTTTTACTTCTAATTTCCAAACATCAGCAGGTGACTCAACTAAATACATTCCCCCTTCAGGGTTATTGTATTGCCCCATTGTGCCTTCAACTTCAGGATGTCCCGCATGGCCTATTAAAATCGCTTCTTTGCCTTTACGACTTGCTCTTGCCACTTCCATATGAACTTTAGTGACTAATGGGCACGTTGCATCATAAAGCATGGTTAAATTACGTGAACGAGCTTCTTGGCGAATAGCTTGAGAAACACCATGAGCAGAAAAAATTAAAATCGCGTTATCAGGAACTTCTGAAATTTCTTCAATAAAGATAGCGCCACGTTCACGTAAGTCGTTAACGACATAGCGGTTATGAACGACTTCGTGACGAACATAAATAGGTGCGCCATAGATTTCCAGAGCGCGGTCAACAATGCTGATAGCTCGGTCAACACCCGCACAAAAGCCTCGTGGGTTAGCCAGCAGTATTTGCATGCGTTGTTTCCTCCTCTGGATTGATGCTGACAACTTCAATATCAAATGTCACTTCTTCTGACGCTAACGGATGATTAAAATCAACCGTCACAGAATCTTCAGTGACATCTCTTACAATGCCCGGCATTTCACTGCCATTCATTGCTGTAAATAGCATGATAGTGCCTGCTTCTGGCACACCAGACTCTGCAAAGTCAGAAGGCATAAAGTATTGGATCAAGTCAGGATTGTATTTACCAAAAAGATGTTCACCCGCAAGCGTAAAGGTTTTTTTATCTCCCGTTGATAATCCCAATAATTCAGCTTCTAAGGCTGGCGATAAACTTTCATCACCTAAACGAAAAAGAGCGGGTTTACCATGCGCTTGTGTAGATTCAGCAACAGAGCCATCTGCTAACTTTAAAGTGAAATTCAGCAACACTGCGCTGTCGTTGAGTACCTGCATAACCATACTAATACCTTCTATTAAGCGTAACCCCCGCCATAAGGCAGGGGTTATTTTAGTTAACTTCTTGTCTGATTATTTTTGCTTTTTTGCATCTTGAGGGCTGACGTTTTTATCAGGAAAAAAGCTCTCAATAATGATAAGCCCTGCACCGATACAAATCCCCATATCAGCAATATTAAAGGTAGGCCAGTGCCAATCTCCGACATAAACATCAAGGAAATCGATTACAAACCCATGGATCAGACGATCAGAGAGATTACCCAATGCTCCGCCAATAATTAGCGCATAAGCAACGTTACTTAGTTTGGCACTCGCCTTGTTTTTATACATCATTACCAATAACGTAATGCAGATCGCCAATGCAATCAGTGCAAAAAACCAACGTTGCCATCCCCCTTTATCTGCTAAAAAGCTAAAGGCAGCACCATAGTTATGGGCGTAAGTGAAATTGAAAAAAGGCATCACTGCAACAGATTCATACAGACGAAATGTCTGCATGAAATACTGTTTCGTTCCTAAATCCAACACCACTACGGCGACAGCTAGCCATAGCCAGCGTAAACCTGTAGAGCAAAGTGTTTTCTTCATTAATTAAGCAAACTTACGTTCTTCACCGTTACCGGCTACGTTAGTAACACAGCGTCCGCACAATTCAGCGTGTTCCGCTACTTGACCGATATCTGTCGCATAATGCCAGCAACGAGGACATTTTTCGCCATCTGCTTTGTTAAAGGCGATTTTTAAACCCGCCATATCAGAAGCTAATGCTGTTTCTGGTGCTTCATTAATATCTGCCACTTTCGCTTGAGAAGTTAATAAAACAAAACGCAGTTCATTACCTAACGCATTTAACTTATCTGCTAAAGCTTTATCTGCATACAGAGTTACTGATGCTTCTAAAGAGCCACGCAGTAGTTTATCTGTACGAGCTTGCTCTAATACTTTATTGACTTCACCACGAACAGCAAGTAATTCAGCCCAGTAGTCATCATTTAAAGTTTCTGATGAATCTAAGCCAAATAAATCGGTATACCATTCTTCAGTTAAAACATATTTTGCGCGTTCACCCGGTAACTCATTCCAAATCTCATCTGCTGTGAATGACATAACTGGTGCCATCCAACGAACTAATGCTTCACTGATATGGAATAACGCAGTTTGGCAACTACGGCGAGCAACGCTATCGCTTTTCGCAGTGTACTGTCTGTCTTTGATGATATCTAAGTAGAAAGAACCCATTTCCACTGAACAGAACTGCATTAAGCGCTGAATAACATTATGGAAATCGTAATTTTCATAGTGTTTTAGAATATCCGCTTGCGCTGCTTTAGCACGGCCTACTGCCCAGCGATCAAGAGTCACCATCTCTTCTGGCTTAACTTGATGTTTTGCAGGATCAAAGCCATTTAAGTTCGCTAAGAAGAAACGAGCGGTATTACGAATACGACGATAAGTATCAGCCGCACGTTTTAAGATCTCATCAGATACAGCAATTTCACCGGTGTAGTCTGTTGATGCAACCCATAAACGTAAGATATCAGCACCCAGTTTATCCATTACATCTTGAGGACTGACTGTGTTACCGATAGATTTAGACATTTTACGGCCTTGTCCATCTACGGTAAAACCGTGTGTTAAAACTTCACGGTAAGGCGCTTTGCCTTTGATCGCAGTCGAAATCATCAGTGAAGACATAAACCAACCACGGTGTTGGTCAGAGCCTTCTAAGTACATATCTGCTGAATTGCCGTGGAATTCTGGGCGATCATCAACAACCGTTGAGTGGGTTGATCCTGAATCGAACCAAACATCCAATGTATCTGGTGTTTTCATGTAATCGTCAGCTTCATCACCCAGCACTTCACGGATATCTAAATCCCACCATGCTTGAATGCCGCTCACTTCAACACGTTTGGCGACTTCTTCCATTAACTCTAAAGTACGAGGATGTGGCTCTTGAGTCTCTTTATGAACAAACAGAGACATTGGCGTACCCCAAGTACGTTGACGAGAAATACACCAATCAGGACGGTTTTCAACCATTGATTCAATACGTGCTTGACCCCAATCAGGGATCCATTTAACACCTTTGATCTCTTTTAATGATTGTTGACGTAACCCGTTTTTATCCATGCCAATAAACCATTGTGGTGTTGCACGGAAAATAACCGGAGTTTTATGTCTCCAACAGCAAGGATAGCTATGTTGTAAGGCTTCATGATGCAATAGAGCGCCTTTCTCTTTTAGCAGTTCAACAATGACATCATTCGCTTTAAAAACAAAAACGCCATCTAATGTTGGATAAGTACCTGTTAAGTAGCAACCATTTGGTCCAACTGGGTTTGCAACTTCTAAGCCATATTTTTGACCAACAACAAAGTCATCAGGGCCGTGGCCTGGTGCAGTATGAACAGCACCTGTACCCGCTTCTAACGTAACGTGATCACCTAAAATTGCAGGAACATCAAAGCCCATAAATGGATGATTAAAGCGCAGTAGCTCTAAATCAACACCTTTACATTCTCCTAAAACAGCCCAGCTCTCTACACCGATACGCTTCATTACGCCTTCAACAAGATCAGCGGCTAAAATCACGCATTCATCGTTAAAAGAGACTAAGGCATAATTAAATTCTGCATTTAATGCGATAGCGCGGTTAGCAGGTAATGTCCAAGGCGTTGTTGTCCAGATAACCAAAGAAACTGGCTTATCCGTTGTTGCATGGAATTTTGCGGCAACTGCACTTGGATTAACGGCAGTGAAACGCACATCAATGGAAGGTGAGGTTTTGTCGTAATATTCAACTTCAGCTTCTGCCAGTGATGAGCCACATGCAGTACACCAGTGAACAGGTTTAGCCCCTTTTAACAAGTGACCATTTGCAATAATACGCGCTAATGCACGGATAGTATTCGCTTCAGTTTTATAGTCCATTGTAAGATAAGGTTTTTCCCAATCCCCTAGAACACCTAAACGAATAAAATCTTTTTTCTGTGCTTCGATTTGCTCGTAAGCGTATTTACGACATTCCTCGCGGAATTGCGCTGCCGATATTTTCTCTCCTGGTTTACCTACGATTTGCTCAACTTTTAGTTCGATAGGTAATCCGTGACAATCCCATCCTGGAATATACGGAGAATCAAAGCCTGACAGCCCTTTGGATTTAATAATAATATCTTTGAGAATTTTGTTTACTGAGTGACCAATATGAATATTGCCGTTGGCGTATGGAGGGCCATCGTGCAAAATAAATGTTTTCTTACCACTTTTAGCCTGACGAATTGCTTGATACAAACCTTCTTTGTACCAACGTGATAACATCTCTGGCTCGCGCTTTGCTAAATCCCCGCGCATAGGGAACCCTGTTTCTGGTAAGTTCAGGGTATTTTTATAGTCACTCATTCGATTCTCAGTTCCAATTTTCCGCTAGTTTATGACTCCGACCGCTGCGATAAAAAATCCCTAGCAGTAGCCACATCATCTGCGATTTGCTGCTTTAATGCATCCAATGATGCAAATCGCTGTTCATTACGTAATTTCTTTCGTAACACAACATCAATACGACGTCCATATAAATCCATATTAACGTCGATTAAATGAACTTCTAATTGTACGCCCTTCCCTTGTACAGTAGGACGACTTCCGATATTTGCCACACCAGGTAAAGGTGATTGATTATCTGATAAATAGACATCAACGGCATAAACACCTTTAACGGGTGCAACTAAGCGTTTCATAGGAATATTGGCTGTCGGAAAACCAATAGTTCTACCTAATTCATTACCATGAACAACACGCCCACAAACACTGTAAGGATGACCCAGTAGTGATTCAGCAAGGGCTAAATCATCATTGAGTAACGCTTCTCGTACCGCAGTGCTACTGATACGCAATCCTTTATCGCAATAACTTTCAGTATTAGCGACTTCAAATCCATATCTTGCACCGGCTTGTTGCAAAAAGTGAAAATCACCTTCACGGTTTTTGCCAAAGCGAAAATCATCGCCAATAGCAAGAAACTTCACCCCTAATTTATTCACCAATAGTGATGAAACAAACTCTTCTGGGGTTTGCGCTGCAAATTGTTTATCAAACTTGACACACAAAAGATAATCAATACCACATTCAGCTAAATACTTTATCTTATCTCGTAAGCGAGTCAGACGTGCTGGTGCCTTTTCTGGTAAAAAGAACTCAAGTGGTTGAGGCTCAAATGTCATCACAACAGTAGGTAATCCTCGCTGTGACGCTTCTTGCTTCAAATGTTTTAATAATGCCTGATGGCCTCTATGGACACCATCAAAATTCCCAATTGTCAGAACGCAACCGTGGTGTAGCGCTCTAATATTTTGTATACCGCGAATTAGCTCCATAACTGGCTCAATACCGTGGAAATTATTGGATTATACCTTGTCAAAGGCTTGAGAGTAACCCAATATATCAATGTTTATTGATGAGTAATATCTCGACAAGTCGATTCACTGTTATTCTTAAATTTGATTGCTCACATCAAACAAAAATGGACTATCACTCACTTCTTGGTTATAAAACCGCATAAAATCCAGCATAGATCCTATTAGAATCTATTATTTATTACTCATATACACGATTTTGATGATTTTTTCACTCAAAAGACTGTATTCTACCCGTCTTAACTGATAAAATCTTGCGCCATCACAACGAAACAAGTGTCGCGTACAACGACGCTAATTTTGTATAAATCCATTGACAAACTTAGGTTGAAAAGGCATATTCCTTCACCTTTGTATTTGTCCTCGCTAGAATATATTTGGGAGTTGGAACTTGGCTAATATCAAATCAGCTAAGAAACGTGCGGTTCAGTCTGAAAAGCGTCGTCAGCACAACGCAAGCCGTCGTTCTATGATGCGTACTTACATCAAAAAAGTATACGCAGCAATTGCTTCAGGTGATAAAGAAGCAGCACAAAAAGCATTTAATGACATGCAACCACTTGTTGACCGCCAGGCAACTAAAGGCTTAATTCACAAGAATAAAGCTGCACGTCATAAAGCTAATCTGCAAGCACAAATCAAAGCAATGTAATATTGCTTTCTTGTGTTATAAAAAACCGGCTTATGCCGGTTTTTTGTTTTCTGCTTTTTAATCACAACCCACTTATGGGTTTGCAACACTCATCTTGTCTCCATTAAAGAGTTCTGAAAAGTCGGTATTACAAACACGTTGAACGGCTGGATGTTGGATCATTCGCTCTGCAAAAATCGCGTAGTACTCTTCTTTTACCGTATCAAGCATTCCAATCTCTTCGATATTACTATGAGCAAAAGTTTCATCGGTATACAGTGATGGTGCTACAAAGATAGCATTATAATTTAAGCCAAATGCTTTCATTAATGCCGCATCATCAAACTCACCCAGTATTTCCACTTGAAGGTTTTTGTTACGTATCCATGTTAATAAATGGCGACCTAACATATATCGACGGCCCGGAATGAGGAGCTTTCGCTCTTCTAAACATTCAGGAAACGGTTTTTCAGGAAGAGGATGACTGCAAAAAAAGCTCATATTACATTCGCCAAGCTTTACAGAGAACAGACCTTCTTGTTGTGACGAATCCACAGGGCAATCGGATAGGATCATATCCAACTTATGCTGACTTAATTGTTCGAGTAATAGTTCATGAGTCGATTCAAAACAGCGCAAGTGGATTTGCTCATTATCAATAACAGCCGTTTCTAATACACGACTGACTAATTGTTTAGATAATGCATCCGCAACACCAACATCAAACAATAAGTTCGATTCACGACTGTAGTTGACGATATCCAGCATTTCTTGGCTGAGCATAAACATTTTATCAGCATAACGAAAAATGAGCTGACCCAATTCTGACGGAACTAATCCTCTTCCTTGGCGTTTAAATAGTTTGCCACCTAATCTTTCTTCTAATGCTTTAATTTGCCCTGTAATTGTCTGAGGTGTCAGATACAGCGCTTGCGCTGCACCCACAACAGAGCCTTCTTTACACACATGCCAAAAATAATAAAGATGATTAAAGTTGAGATGTGACACCCGCATAGTTATCTTCCTTTCAACTTCTGTGCTTCAAACACAGACTATGTAATAACGCATTAGTTTGCGATTGGCTTTCCTTGCATCCAATCCTCATAAAAACACCTACGGCACAATACATCGTATTGCACCGTAGGTTTAAATATATAGCTCGGTATTTATTGTGTTGAGAAACTCAAATCCGTAATAAATTTCCCTATATTGACTTCGTTTTTAACTTCGGTAAAACAGAGCGAAGCAACAAATATCCCACAACAGCGGCTACCGTTGAGCCTACTAAAATACCAAGCTTAGCGTAGGTATTATAAGCTTCATCTGCACCATCGAATGCTAATCCCGCGATAAAGATAGACATAGTAAAACCGATACCACATAGCACAGACACTGCAAATATTTGTTTAAGGTTAATCGCATCTGGTAATTTTGCAATGCCTAGTTTTACCGAAACCCAACTAAAGAGGAAAATTCCAATCGGCTTACCCAAAAATAGACCTAACGCGATACCTAACGGTAAGGCAGACAACATACCATCAAGCGTTACGCCATTTAAAGAAACCCCTGCATTACTAAATGCGAACAGCGGTAAAATAAAATAGGCAACCCAAGGGTGCAACACATGCTCTAATTCTTCAGAAGGAGAATCCCCCTCTTTATTTCTTAATGGGATAAGGAATCCAACAATCACACCCGCAATCGTTGCATGAATTCCTGATTTTAAAACACACACCCATAAGATGAATCCAAGAATTAAATAAGCCGCAGTATTGCCGACTTTACGCCAGTTCATTATGCCCAGAGCAATCACTATCAACCCCGCCAAAGCAAGAGGCATTAATGCAATACTCTTTGAATAAAAGAGCGCAATAATAACGATGACACCTAAGTCATCAATAATAGCTAATGCTAATAAGAAGACCTTTAGTTCAACAGGAACTCGCTTGCCAAGTAACGCCATAACACCCAGGGCAAAAGCAATGTCTGTTGCCGCAGGAATTGCCCACCCTTGCTGCCCAATAGCATCAGTACTATTGAACATCAAATAAACCAATGCCGGAGCTAACATGCCCCCCACAGCGGCTATCGCTGGGAAAATAGCTCTATCACGCTGAGCCAAAGAGCCTTCTTTTAATTCACGTTTAACTTCCAATCCTACCACTAAGAAAAAGATCGCCATTAAGGCATCGTTTACCCAAAGTAATAATGGCTTATCAAGTTCGAATGCTCCGAATTTGATCATGATAGGAATAGATAAAAACTCATTATACAAAGCACTTAGAGGTGTATTCGCCATAATCAATGCGATAATAGCAGCAATAATCAGAAGAATACCGCCTGATGCCTCTAATCTCAAAAATTGTCTAATAATTGCCGTCATAATATTAACCTCAGAATCACTAATCTTGTTAATAATATGCTAATCATGGATTCGTAAAAATCAGATTATTTATGGATAATCACTCGAATTATTCGATTAGTTAAAGAAATATCAAGAAAAACAAGATGAATAATATCAATTTATCGACATGATCCTTCAATGAGATAAAAAGAAGGATAATTTAAACAATAGAAATCAACACACTGAATAAAAAGGACTTTTATTACAAATCAGTAAAAACAAGCCTCTTTTTTGATAATTACTCACAATCGATAAAATAGGTCAAACATATCAATTTTCATTACTGAAAATAATCTAGCTCTGTTTCCTCACGCTTTAAATAAGCTCAGATGATAAAAAATAGTAACGTATTCACTCTTTAACCATTGTGTTATTGTTTTATAAAAAATTACCCTTTCCATATTAAGGTTTCTATCAATATGTCGATTACTGTTTTTATTGCCGTTTTATTTGCAGCTATCTTTCATGCATGTTGGAATGCATTGGTTAAAGTAGGCAATGATCGATTTTTAGGGATCTCGTTACTAACTTTCTTTTCTGGTGTTGTAACAATCCCCACCCTGTTTTGGGTTGGGCTACCTGATGTTGGTGCATGGAAATGGCTTGCTCTTTCTGTTTTATTTCATATTGGTTATACACTCTCTTTAAGTCGTTGTTATACCTTAGCTGATTTTAATCAGGTTTATCCTATCTCTCGCGGTAGTGCGCCATTAATGACCGCTTTTCTTGGCTTCTTTCTCTTCCATGAAACACTACCAATAGCTGGCTTGTTAGGTATTTTATTTATCATTTTAGGTATTATCCTTATCTCACGCAGTAGGAAAATAGCAGAGTTTAATTTACGTAAAGATGCACTCTTTTTTGCGCTGCTTACCGCATTATTTACCGCAAGCTATACCCTATCTGATGGTAATGGCTCTCGTGTAGGTGAAACACCTTTTGCTTATATTTTATGGCTCTTCTTTTTAAATGGTGTTGCAATGTATTTACTTGCTTGGCTTCGTTATCGCCAACATTTAAAAACCAAAATAAAAGATTATTGGAAACCCGCATTTTGGGGCGGGATCATGCAATTGGTAAGCTATGGCATAGTGATATGGGCGATGAGTCATGCTTCAATCGTACTTGTGGCGGCTTTAAGAGAAACCAGCGTGTTATTTGCCATGATCTTATCTGTCTATCTGTTAAAAGAGCAATTTAACCGTAAACAGCTATTGGCGTGTTTAGTGATTTTAGCGGGTATTGTTGCTATCAAGATAGGATAAATATGAATTACCCTTCAAATAAAAAAGCCTGATGACAGTCTTTATCATCAGGCTTTTTTGAAGGTGATAAGAAAAATTATTTGGTTAAATCATCAAAGAATTTTTTCACACCATCTAAGAAACTTTTAGAGCGAGGGGTATTTTTCTCTCCACTCTTGCCACCGAATGATTCACCCAGTTGTTGCATTAACTCTTTTTGTTTCTCATTGAGTTTAACAGGTGTTTCAACTACAACGCGACACATTAAGTCACCAATACTGCTACTGCGTACTGATTTAACACCTTTGCCTTTCATGCGGAACATTTTCCCAGTTTGTGTTTCTGCTGGAATTTTAAGTTTCACACGGCCATCAAGTGTTGGGACTTCAATTTCACCGCCCAAAGCAGCAATAGCGAAGTTAATAGGAACTTCACAGTAAAGGTTGTTGCCATCACGTTCAAAAATATGATGCTGGCGAACATGAACCTGTACGTATAAATCGCCTGCTGGTGCACCGTTTTCACCGGCTTCACCTTCGCCGCTTAAGCGAATACGGTCGCCTGTATCAACACCAGCTGGAATTTTGACAGATAGCGTTTTAGAGCGTTCAACACGACCATCACCATGACATTTAGAGCAAGGCTCTTTAATCACTTTACCGCGACCATGACAAGTTGGACATGCCTGCTGTACAGTGAAGAAACCTTGACGTAAATGAACCTGACCAGCACCATGACAAGTAGAACATGTTTCTGCTGATGTACCTTCTTTAGCACCGCTACCATGACATTTGTCGCATGTTTCTAGTGTAGGTATACGAATTTCTTTAGCAACACCACGAACCGCTTCTTCAAGCGTTAGATCCATGTTGTATTGTAAGTCAGAACCACGCGCTGCGCGTTGTTGACGGCGACCACCACCAAAAATATCGCCAAATACATCACCAAAGATATCACCAAAGTCAGCGCCACCACCAAAGCCGCCGCCACCTTGACCACCAAATCCACCTTGTTCAAATGCCGCATGACCATATTGATCATAAGCAGCACGCTTTTGAGCATCACTTAAGATCTCATAAGCTTCTTTGATTTCTTTGAATTTTGCTTCTGAGTCTTTATCACCTTGATTTCGGTCTGGGTGATATTTCATTGCTAAACGCTTATATGCACGCTTAATTTCTTTTTCGTCGGCAGTTTTACTTAAACCGAGTACTTCGTAAAAATCTCTTTTCGCCATTCTAGATTACCCTTGACATAAGCACACGGGCGTTGAGTTTCCTCGACGCCCGTGTTCGGTATCAGTAACTATTCACAGGTGAGTTACCGCGGCCCGTTAAGGGCATTATTTCTTGTCTTTGCCGTCAACTTCTTCAAATTCTGCATCGACAACATCATCATCTTTCTTTGCACTCGCATCCGCGCCTGCAGCATTACCTGCTGCACCAGCTTGAGCTTGTTGTTGTGCGATTTCTAGCAGTTTTTCAGAAGCTTCAACTAATGTTTTAATTTTTGCTTCAATAGCGTCTTTATCTTCGCCTTTAGAAGCAATTTCTAACTCGCTTACCGCTTTTTCGATAGCTTCTTTATCGTTCGCTGGTAATTTATCGCCCGCTTCTTCAATTTGTTTACGAGTGCCGTGAACTAATTGGTCAGCTTGGTTACGAGTTTGTACTAACTCTTCAAACTTACGGTCAGCTTCTGCGTTTGCTTCTGCATCACGAACCATTTTTTGGATTTCATCTTCATTTAAACCAGAAGAAGCTTTGATTGTGATGTTTTGCTCACGACCACTGTTTTTATCTTTAGCTGATACATGCAAAATACCATCAGCATCGATATCAAAAGTCACTTCGATTTGTGGCATACCGCGTGGTGCCGCTTGAATACCATCTAAGTTAAACTGACCTAGTGATTTGTTATCACTTGCACGTTTACGTTCACCCTGTAATACGTGAATAGTTACAGCAGATTGGTTATCTTCTGCGGTAGAGAACACTTGGCTATGTTTAGTTGGGATTGTGGTATTTTTTCCGATCAGGGAAGTCATTACACCACCCATTGTTTCGATACCTAAAGACAGTGGTGTTACGTCAAGTAACAGAACGTCTTTAACATCACCTGCTAATACACCACCTTGAACAGCCGCACCCATTGCAACAGCTTCATCTGGGTTAACGTCTTTACGTGGCTCTTTACCAAAGAAATCAGCAACGGTTTTTTGAACCATTGGCATACGAGTTTGACCACCAACCAGAATGACGTCGTTAATTTCGCTAACTTTCAGGCCAGCATCTTCTAATGCAACACGTACTGGTTCCATTGAACGTTTAACTAAATCTTCAACTAAAGATTCCAGTTTTGCACGAGTAACTTTGATATTTAAGTGTTTAGGGCCTGTCGCATCTGCAGTGACATATGGCAAGTTAACATCTGTTTGTTGTGCAGAAGATAATTCGATTTTCGCTTTTTCTGCAGCTTCTTTCAGACGTTGCATTGCTAATGGATCGTTACGCAGATCAATGCCTTGCTCTTTCTTAAATTCATCAACTAAGTAGTTAATTAAACGGCTATCGAAGTCTTCACCACCTAAGTGAGTATCACCATTGGTTGACAGAACTTCATAAGTTTTTTCGCCATCAACTTCATCAATTTCGATGATAGAGATATCGAATGTACCACCACCTAAGTCGTAAACTGCGATAGTACGGTTGCCCACTTCACGATCTAAGCCGTAAGCCAGAGCAGCCGCAGTTGGTTCGTTAATAATACGTTTAACTTCAAGACCTGCGATACGACCCGCATCTTTAGTTGCTTGACGTTGAGCATCGTTAAAGTAAGCAGGAACAGTAATAACTGCTTCAGTAACTGCTTCACCTAAATAGTCTTCTGCTGTTTTCTTCATTTTTTTCAGGACTTCAGCAGATACTTGTGGTGGAGCCATTTTGTCGTTACGCACTTCAATCCAAGCATCACCGTTATCAGCATTTACAATTTTGTAAGGCATGATAGCTACGTCACGCTGAACTTCATCATCTTCAAAGCGACGACCAATTAAACGTTTGATGGCAAATAAAGTATTTTGTGGGTTAGTCACAGCCTGACGTTTTGCAGGTTGACCAACTAAGATTTCACCATCTTGTGCATAAGCAACGATTGAAGGTGTTGTGCGATCACCTTCTGCGTTTTCAATAACCCGGGCATTTTTGCCATCCATTACAGCAACACAAGAGTTAGTTGTACCCAGGTCAATACCAATAATTTTACCCATTTAAACGCCTCCAAAGAGAATTCTTTATCAATTTGACTACCAATCTATATGAGGATGAATATTCATTTTTCAAGTCACAAATTAATAGACTTAACAACATCATCTCAAAGCGGATATAAAATCAACGCAACTCAATAGTGGTAATTGCAGTTGCAAAAGTAGATGGGGTCATAAATACATTCATCAAGGGGAATAATGAAAAAAAATGCAAAAAATGCAAAAAACTTGTGTCTGAGAATAAAGAGAGGATTAAAAATTGTTATTTTTCATGGCGTTAAGCCATCTCCAAATAGCATTATGATTTATCTGAAATACTTTTTTAAGAGCAGGCTTAAAATAAGTTCATAATCAATTGAAAAATAACATTTTTTAATTTTTATAATAAAAATATCAAATAAATATAAGGTTACCTTTGCGTTATCCAAACAAAGTCAGAACATTTCCTAGCCAGAAGTTTGATGACAAAAATAACCTTTTACATTATTTATTCTGAAGTAGAACGGCGAGCTGATTTAGGTCTAAAAGCAGCAACAATAGCTTCATTTGTTTCAACATAAGGGCCATCAAGCAGTTGAATACAGTACGGCACACTGGCAAAAATACCGCTAACAATTACATTACCGTCATTATCTTTTAATCCTTCCAGTGTTTCTGCGATGGCTTTAGGTTGCCCCGGCAGATTTAGAATTAACGCTTGGTTACGGATAACACCAACTTGGCGAGATAAAATAGCCGTAGGCACAAATTTCAGACTAATTTGGCGCATTTGTTCGCCAAAACCAGGCATTTCTCTGTCTGCAATAGCCAATGTAGCATCAGGAGTGACATCACGGCGAGCAGGCCCGGTTCCCCCAGTTGTTAACACTAAATGACAACCAACTTCATCAACAAGCTCACAAAGTGTTTGTTCAATCATGAGTTGTTCGTCAGGAATTAAACGTGATTCGATATGAAAAGGCGTTGTTAATGCAGCTTTTAGCCAAGCTTCTAAAGCGGGTAAGCCTTTATCTTCATAAACCCCACTTGATGCGCGATCAGAAACAGAAACTAACCCTATGCGTAATTCGTTCATATCAAACCTCAATTAATCAATAACCATCTAACTTGCGCGCAGATATTACCATGAGAACACAAGAGAATTAAAAGGAATCTCAATATATTACTGATATTTAATATTTGATTATTGAGAATAGATAATAAAGAAATGATAACAATCTATTTTTATTTAGCTTTAACTAAAAATAAGAAAAGGAGCATAAGCTCCCTTTTTTTAATCTTGAATAATATTAATTAATATTACTCATCAATATATTTAGTAATATAAGAAGCTGCCAATTTTTTTGCTTCGGCTAATTGTGCTGCATTTAATGCACGAGCAGTGCGTTTTAACATAGCTTCATCACCATCGCCATTTTCAACAGCAACAGAGAACCATGCATAAGCTTCTTTCAGATCGCGTTTAACGCCTTTACCATAGTAATAGTTTAAAGCTAAGTTATTTTGTGCCAGACCATTACCTTGTACAGCTGATTTTCTATACCATTCAACCGCTTTACGCGCGTCTTTAGCAACGCCATCGCCTTCATCGTACATTACGCCTAAGTTATTTTGCGCATCACGATTACCTTGGTTTGCTGCTTTGGTATACCAGAAAACTGCTTTAGTACCATTACGTTCTACACCTTCACCGTCATCATAAGAAACAGCAAGGTTATATTGTGCGTCAGCATGACCTTGTTCTGCCGCTTTGGTATACCAAACTACTGCTTTTTCATGATCTTGTGCTACACCGATACCTTCATCATAAGAGATACCAAGGTTGTATTGTGCGTCACTATCACCTTGATCACCGGCTTTAGTATACCAATACACTGCTTTCTCATGATCTTGCTCTACGCCATCACCATCATCGTAAGAAACAGCAAGATTGTATTGGGCTAAAGAGACACCTTGAACAGCTGCTTTGTTATACCAATAAACTGCTTTTTCTGCATCACGGTCGATATCATCACTCATGTCATACATAAGTGCTAAATTTAACTGTGCTTCAGCGTGACCTTGCTCTGCCGCTTTGGTATACCACTCCAGTGCTTTTTGTGCATCCTGTTCAACACCTTCGCCGTTCTCATATTTTACGCCCAATTGATACTGAGATGCTGAATTTCCACTTTCAGCGCTTTTTTCAATTGCAGGTAAAGAGAATGCGGTTTTGCTTTCTGCCATTGCAGCGCCACTAAAAAATAACGATGCAAGTACCGTTGCCAAGACAATCTTTTTCATAATTCACCAATAATAAATAGAGTATTTTAATAATATATTTTTATAATTATTACCGGATAAATAATATATTCCAATCAATTTAATCTTAAAATTTACTTAAATGTTATTTTGAGAGAAAAAAAATGAAAATACCCACCTGTATAAGATGGGTATTTAAGATTTTTATAAGAATTTAACGACGAATTATAATAAATCCGCAATCATTTTCTCTAATTTTTCCTGATCGACAGCAAATTTACGAATACCATCAGATAATTTATCTACTGCCATTGGGTCAGCGTTGTGCCCCCAATAGAATTGAGCTTCAGTGATAGCTTCTGGACGCGCTTTCACTTCGCCTTTGTAAGATAATTTATGTTCAACTTCACCTTCAGCTTCTGATAATTCTTTTAACAGTGCTGGAGCAATAGTCAGACGATCACAACCTGCTAATTCTAAAATCTCACCTATATTACGGAAGCTTGCTCCCATAACAACAGTGTTATAACCGTGTTGTTTGTAATAGTTATAGATTTCAGTAACAGAAATCACACCTGGATCTTCAGCAGGAGCAAATTCTTTTTTATCTGTATTGGCTTTATACCAATCCATGATACGACCAACAAATGGAGAAATCA
Organism: Proteus sp. FZP2095; assembly: GCF_023701425.1. NCBI lineage: Bacteria > Pseudomonadati > Pseudomonadota > Gammaproteobacteria > Enterobacterales > Morganellaceae > Proteus > Proteus sp. FZP2095. The sequence goes on along the minus strand of NZ_JAMQBJ010000002.1, from coordinate 204,298 downwards.
GGTAAACACCTGCTTCAGCACATGCACGTGCTTGAGCGAAAGAGAACAGTAAAGTCAGGTTACAGTTGATACCTTCTTTTTCTAATTGCTCTGCGGCACGGATACCCTGCCAAGTAGATGCTAATTTGATAAGAATACGGTCGTTACTGATACCGGCATCATTATAAAGTTTCATTAGATGACGAGCTTTTTCGATACACGCTTGTGTGTCGTAAGAAAGACGTGCATCAACTTCTGTTGAAATACGACCAGGGATCAGTTTTAAAATTTCTAAACCGATATTTACTGCCAGTTTGTCGCAAGCATCAACGATTTGTTGTTCGCGAGAATCACTTTGTGAACGAGCCCATTCAATCGCTTCATCAATTAATTTACGATATTCAGGAATTTGAGCTGCATTTAAAATTAAAGATGGGTTGGTAGTTGCGTCTTGTGGCTGATACAGTTTCATTGCTGCGATGTCACCAGTGTCAGCAACAACAGTTGTCAGCTTACGCAAAGAAGTCAATTTGTTGGTCATTTTGTTTATCTCATCTACTAGGTAAATCTGTTTGCAGTCACCTGCGGATATCTATTGATAATAACATGGACTGCTCACACTACAAGACGCTTAAATTCATACAAAGCAATTATTTGAATGCCAAACGTTTTCGCAAAACAAAAGCGGAAAAAAACAGAAGATAATCACAGGCTGAATCGTTTAAATTGTCGAATTTTACGACAAATAAGAGAAACCATTGTTTTTTCCTATTACTATAATTTAGTCTTTAATCGAAATAATTTGCTATATTTGGTCAACATTAAAATAACGTATCGAGGGAATTATGCTAATCACCATTTCACCAGCTAAAACACTGGATTTCGAATCGCCTTTAGCAACAACGCACTTCACCCAACCTGAATTGCTAAAATATTCCCAACAACTTATTGAAGAATGTCGAAAATTGTCATCTAGCGACATCGCTAGCTTAATGAAAATAAGCGATAAGCTCGCAGGATTAAATGCAGCTCGTTTTGGTGAATGGCAACCTAATTTCACACCAGAAAATGCACGCCAAGCTATTTTGGCATTTAAAGGTGATGTTTATACCGGAATGCAAGCTGAGCTTTTTTCTGAAGATGATTTTCAATTTGCACAACAGCATTTACGTATGCTTTCTGGCTTATATGGTGTACTTCGCCCTCTTGATTTAATGCAACCTTATCGCCTTGAAATGGGAATAAAGCTAAAAAATAGCAAAGGAAGTGATTTATACCAATTTTGGGGAAATACCATTACAGAAACGTTAAACAAAGCACTTGAAGAACAAGGTGATAATATTCTTATTAATTTAGCATCTGATGAGTATTTTAAATCAGTTAACCCAAAGAAACTCAATGCTGAAATTGTTAAGCCTGTTTTCCTTGATGAAAAAAATGGCAAATATAAAGTTATCAGTTTCTACGCAAAAAAAGCCCGTGGATTAATGAGTCGTTTTATTATCCAAGAAAAGCTAACCAATAAAGTACAACTAAAAGAATTTGATCTTGAAGGTTATCAATTTAATTCAGCAGAATCAGAGGGCAATACCCTAGTATTTAAACGAGCTGAATCTATGGCTAAATAAATATCGTTTAATTAAACAATCAATAATGAAATAGCCCTTAGTCAAGGGCTATTTTTTTAATTGTTAATATTCCCAATACTTTACTACCACGGGTAATGGCGACCATACTGATGGTGAAGTAAATTCACTACCTTGCATTATCGTTAATTGTTGCTCATTAAACTGTGCCATTTCTTGAATAATTGCAGCAAGAGATTGCGCTGAAAGTTCACTTTGTTTCTCAATAATAGAAACCGATTTACCTGTTTCATCTTGTGGTTTCTTTACAGTTAAAACAAACTGATTATCCTGCGTTTTATACTGCATATCATCATCAACTTGAGAAGCAATAAGCTTATCGTGTTCTGATAATCCTGAAATAAAAAGGTGGCTACTGCTCCCTTCATCATAAACAGTTACTTCACCATGACGCTTGTTCACAACATAAACATTATGGCCCACACCACCACTTAAATAGTCATCACCAAATTCTGAAATTAATAAGTCATTTCCGCTTCCTGCATTGAGGTTATCATTTCCCTCCCCTGCAATTAAAATATGGTGCCCGTGGTTAACGACAATATGATCATCCCCCTTTCCACCATTAATCACCGAACTATTTTTATTGCGATTAACAACAATATCATTCCCCTCCATTGGCTCAATTATGGATAATAAATCAACCGCCTGATTTGATTGTTTTTGAGAGACTAGCGAATAAAACGGCGGGTGAGAAAGAGAATATGCAGATAATGTCTCTCTATTTAAGGTGAGTGATTCAGGGATCATAAGCACATCATCTTCTGCTGTTATCGCTAAATTCAGATCTGTAATAGGAACAAGTAAACGTTGCTGACTCTCTTTTGTAGGAAGAGTGAAAACCGTATTATCTTTATCAATAAAGCGAATCTGCATTCCAGATCCCCAAATAGCATTAATATGAGAGGGTTCAAAAACAAGCTTTAAGTGAATATCTGGATGATAACGATGTGATAGAACATTATTATAAAACACTAAATCAAAACCGCTCACGTCAGATAAAAAGAAATGGCTGATATCATGATGAGATAGTTTTTCACTATTATCGGGGAGTAAAATATTAATTTTGTCACTTTTGTCGGAAGCTAAAAATGTTTCAATTTGATAACTGTCATTCCCGGAACTAAGTGTAACAAACGAATTTTTTGTAATACCAAAATAATAATTATCTTGAAAATTACCCTGAAGACCAAACCGTAAATTTTCTCCCGAAGAAAACCCACTATATTTTAGTTGTGGTAACAAACTAATTTTTTTATTTTTATTCGAGTATGAAAGCGATAAAAAGCTATTATTGTCATTAAGGTATAATGATTGAAGATTTTCTTCAGTATTATTATATTTATCTAAATAACTAAAATCATATAACACATCATTTTTAATCGTTTTATTTTCGTTTAGCGTTAATATAAAGCCATCAATTGTTGTCAAAGTATAACGATGAGCTAATAAATTATTTTCTTTGTTAGTATACACATTTCTCAGCGTCATTAAATGATAAATCGATTCATTATATTTATTACCATCATTCACTTTAATGTAAAAAATAATATCTTTTCCTTGACGATAAATAGAAGATATTTCATCAAAATGATAATTTAGCCTTACAATACTAGACTGTTCATCATTTTTTTCACTAATAATCGTTTCAAATTGAATATTATAATTATTTTCTAAAGAAGCTCTTAATATATGATAGTTATCATTTCCATCACCACCTTCTGCATATCCCTCTTGTAAAACCAAAGTATCATTTCCGCCTAATCCATATAATAAATCAGCACCACCAACACCATCTAAGTAATTATCCTCTTGATTTCCATAAATAACATCATTACCCACTTCACTTCCTATAACATTTTCAACACTATCTAAATAAGCAATAACGTGCTGATCTTGTAATATAATATTAGGCATAGAATCAGTTAGTTGCTTTGAATAAAGATAATTATTTTCTTGATACAGAAAAAGCTTTGAATGGAAATTTTGACTGTTTGTTTGTTCTTCTGAATGCTTAAATTTGATGTAGTTATCTAATAAATTAACCTCATATCCTTGATATTTATTTGTCGTTTTTATAATACGAAGAGTATCGTTTCCTTCTCTGCCATAAAAACGACTTGCATAAAGTGGAGATTCTGAGGTAAATAAATTAAATACATCATCTTTATTTCCTCCACTTAGCCTCTTAGTTCCATTATAGATATCAAAATTATTTTTAACGTTCGAAGGAGCAACAATAATATCATCACCATTATGAGTATTAAAATAAAAATTTTCATTCTCTTCCCAACCCGATACATAATATTTTCTATCCTGATTGGATTTAGTTAAATTTTCTGTTACTTTATTTTCACCAAATAAAAGGATACTGTTTTCTCTTGTTGATTTCATTTTTCGAATGAAATCACCATCAACAATACTATCAAAAACAGGAGAGTCATTGTCAGAAATAATATCTAGATTATAACGCTTTAATTCATCGACATAAAAATCAATATCAAAAATAAGAACTTCATTTGTTGCAATTGCTTCTTTTGGAAGATAATACTTATATTCAGTTTTTTCTGCTCGTAGATGATAAGAGAGTGTTGCTATTTTTTCTGCTTCTTCTTGGCTTATATTGATTGATATGCGTTGGGTAATATATTCACTTATAGGATTTAAAATTGAATCTAATGTTTTCCCCATTAGATTGGGTACAACTTTATAATAAAAATATTCTTGATAAATTTGTTTTTCATTAGTGTAAAAATAGCGACTAAGGTAAGATTGTTTTTTTATTTCCTCAAGATAACTAATCGCCTTTTTATCAATCATTGCTTCTAATTGTGTTTCTGTTTCTAAATAAATAATTTCATTTTTTTTATCAGGAATAAGATCACCCATTAAAAAGGCATAAAATCCATTATTAAGCTCTTCTAGAGGTGTAAAATGAACTTTTGTTTTTGCTTCTTCGATAAGCCTTGCCGCATTATAAATTGAGGTTGCTAAAGCTATAACCGCGCCAGCTACAATACCTACGGGGCCAGCAACAGTAGAGCCTGCAAGCATCGCAATAGAAACACCTAATGTAACCAATCCCGAAACAACCGCTAAAGAGCCATTAACAATATAATCGATGCGTTGCTTTTCATTTGTGCCAACTGAAATTCGGCTAAAGTTGTCGTAAGCATTATAAATATCGAATCCAATAGAAAGCACATTAAGCCCAATGCTAATTCTTGTGCTTATTTTATTGACGTATTCCAATGGGTTATGTCTATATTTTAGTAACCCTTTAGCTAAAGTAATTTCAATCATTTCAGAAAGGCCATTGTAAGCCATTTCAGACCACATAATGGCTAGATTATTAATGATCTCTTTACGTTCTTTTACGGTTAATAATGGGTCATTAAGCTGTTCGGCAAGCATAAATGTAGCATTGATTGATTGCCACATACCAAACGTAATATTAGCGTAGCCAATTTTGCTAATTATTTGCATATGCCGAGGAATATTTAACGAGTTTTTCCTCAATGTATTCCAATCATTAATATCATAGTTTTTATCACCTAGTTTAATTATTTCAGAGAGTCTTTCAGATGCCATTAAATAGTCAATCCTACTTGTATCATTAGAAAGTAGATACTTAATTTTGTTTTTTTTATTATTTAATAAGTTTCTAAAAATTGAAATAATTTTCTTATCTTCTTCACTACCAGAGAGTGAAAAAAAATAATCATTGAGATAATGAGGATCAAATGTTAATTTTTCTTTCCATTTAGTCAACGTATTTAATGAAATTGAATCTATATTTTCATTATTTATTTTTGCACCGAGACTAATTAATAAACTCTTATCAAAAGGAATGTCATTTATTTTTACTATTTCTTTATTCTTATTAGTGGTAATATTCCCAACATCGAAGAAATCCAAAGTATTTAAATTACTAATTTTACTAAGTGCTTCAGCTGGTGAAGATACTTTTAGTCCCTTTTTATTAGTCTCTATATAGATAATACGTTGAAGTTTATCAATTAAATTTTTATAGTTTTTAAATGTAGAAATATTATCGAGTAACACTCGATATACAATTCCTTTTTTACTCCTATCGAAAAATGAATTAAGTAAATTCCTTGAAAATAGACTTAGTTTTCTTATCAAGTTTGGGTTATCATAAATTGCATGAACCACTTCAATTGTTTTATTTGCTTTTTCAGCTAATGTCAGTGTTCCTTCTGATAATGAATCCAATGATTGCCATTGCTGATATGTTATTTCTCCCATTAAATATTGATTAAATTTTTTATTAATCAATGGATCATGTATCATTTGTGTTAACTTATTCTCTATTTTTGTTTTATCTGAAACGTTAAAAAAAGCAGATAACTCATATTGATATTTTTTGTATGCAGTATTTATTGAAATATCATTATTGATAAGTTTATCACTAAGTTCCTTTAGTTTTTTTTATGTTGTTTGACATTCATATTATCAACTTTATTAATAATAGAACCGAGTTGAAAAATATTAATATCATAATGATTAGATTTAATATAATCAAAAATGTCTGATATTGTTATTTTATCTGAATAGTCATAAATAACAGTTCTAATATCTTTTTTATAGCCTAGCTTAAATTCTTTATTATTACGATAACTAGGATATTTTTTAGAAACAAATTGATATAGCTCCTTAGCTAATTTTTTATTTTCTTCTTTTATTTTTTCATTAAATGAAATAGGTTTTATATTACTATATTCCATATCAGGAATAATTACATCTGATAACGCTATATTTGCAAGTAAAGGTTTATCTATATGTTTTCGTTCGATGAAAGGTTTAACAATCACGCTATCCTTTGATAGAGATAATCTATTATCAATTACTTGATAAATAGGCATATTGAGTCGTTGAGCAATACCCTCAATAAAAAAATCACCATATTGGTAACTTAATAACTTCTCTTTTTTAGCAAAAATAATTGTTTTTTCATTAAAAAATTGATTTTCTAAAATAATATTATATAATTTTTCCACTTCATTTTTTTGTCTAATAAAATCTTGATTAAAAAAACATTTATCACTATTTCCCACTACTGTAATTCGTATTTTATTTTTCATACAATAATCTATAAAACTATTTATTTCTGGTTTATCCTTTAAATAAAATTCTAATTTTTCACTTTTAACACCATTATAAAAATAATTTACAATATCATCCTGATAAAATGAATCTATATTATCAACAATAATATTATCTATCATATTATCAGTAAGTATTTTATTTTCATAAAATAGAAATTTAAAATTCGCCTTTCTATCGTCAAATAACAAATAGCTACAATCTATTTCATTCTTATTTTTATTTAATGATTTATCTAAAAGAACACTAGGATCATCTTCATTAAAATAGAAATTATTTGGATGATAATCATAATTTCTCTCACGATAGTTACTAAGAAAATAATCCTCTAATTGGGTTATTTCGTGGGTAATCATTTTATTTGTAAATTGCTGATTTATAAAAAAGTCAAAATATAAATCATGATAAGAACTTAAATGCTCTTTTCTTTTCAAGTCTATTTGATTTTCAATAAAAACGAGCAATTTATTTACATTTTCATGATCTTTATATTCTGATAATTTTTTATAGTTCTCTTTTAAATGTAACTTATTTTTATCTTCAATTAGTAATGTATTTTTTAATTCCAGAATATCAATCCCTTTAATTACCTCATTTAAGTATTTATAATCCCCTTTAAATTCAATAGTATAGTCATACCCATCTATACCCACATTTCTATTTTTATCTAATAATAAGTAAGGGCTTTCAATAATATTATTGTAAATAAAATTACTGATACCTTTTTTTCCTTCATTGATTTCATTAAGAATTAATTGATAGAATTTTGCAGCAACTGAACTATTTTTTTCAGATAATGCGATTAACTTATCTTTCCCATAGATTAATTCATCATAAAACAGTTTATTCTCTAGTTTTTCTTTTACTTTATTTAATACATTAACAATTGATATATTTTTATTCTCTTGATTAAAATTATTTATTTTATTAATAAGAGAAAAACTTGCTACTAATTTGTCAAAGTATATATTTCCTTTTAATACATCAATTAAAGAAGTTATTTCATTTAATAACGTTGTTTTATTTCCTTTTAATAAATAACTATTAATCTTAATCAACTCACTGTAATATATATCATTAAATTCAATATAACCCTTATCTTTCCTTATTTCTTGAAAAGAATCAAATGTAGCTTCTTGAATACTAATATCACCATTATCGCTTTTATTTAAGATAATTTTACTGGCTTTATCGTTTTTTATTATCTGAGAAAGGTAATTTTTTATTAAATAAATCCCTTCATCGACATTTGAATCTTTTACAATAACTTCTATAATTTTGTTATCTCTGTTAAGCTCAACAATAAGATCTCGCTGCTCATTATAATGAATAATGCGTCCTGTAATGTTGTCATTGAAAGGCAATGAAAAACCTATTTTCTTTATATTTTCAGCAATACCTTTATTTATCTCTGTATTATTATAATCCCAAACACTTTGGTAATTTGAAATTTCACTTTTTTTATATTCATCGAAAATAATATATTTTTCATTATTAACTTCATGTGGACCATAAAAATCCATTTTATTCTCTAATACTTCATTTATAGATTTAATACTAGAATATTCTAACAATTCACTATTAGAATCAAACAAAGAAAATTTATAATTATTTTCAGAGTATTTTTTATATGAAATAGCAATGGCATGATCTTTAAACCCAATAATAGCGTAATAGTCATCATTATTTTTCATAATATATTCTAAATATTCATTAATTTTATTTTTATCAAATACTATTTTTTCTACATGTGATCCTTTTAATCCTCGATTCTCTAATATTTTGCTATATTCAATTGATTTTATTGAATCAAATATAAAATATTGTGCTTTTTTATTTAATCTTTCCATTTGAAAATGTTGAGAAAATATAATATTTTTTATTTCTTTTATTAGATTTAATACTTCATATTCTTGTATATTACTAAATAAAATAGAATCAAGTTTATCAACTATAATTTCTTTTTCGCTTTGATAAGAGCGTATATTTTCTTTTAACCAGAATAAGTATTTATTACCTCCTTCTAAACCGCCATTTCTAACTTCAACTAAATAATTTAAACTCAATCCATAACATAAACCAGCTAAATTATGTATATGGCTAAAATCATAATTAGTTTCTGTTGAAGTAATTAAATTAATTCGACTCATTACTCTTTCGAAAGGTTTTAATAAATCAATATATTGAGAAAACTTTTTTATAATATTATTTTTTATTTTAGTAATAAACCAACCTGTACCAACTTTATAAAGTAGATGTTCTCCACTTTCTGTTATCTGATTATATTTAGATTTTGCAATTGTAAATGCTTCTTCTATATCATCAACGTAAATATGTAATACCTTTTCTGTGTTTTCTAATTTATCTCTGACAATAAAAATATTTTTGTATGAATAACCTTCATTTAATTCAATAGAAATGTATTCATTAACACTTATTTGTTTCTTTTTCTTAATATCATTAATTATCTCCCTAATAATATCTTTATTATTTACCTTCCAATTTCCCGTATTATTAAAGTAGCTAACATATTCTTTCCTGTGATAAAAACGATAATATAAAAAATCACTATTACTATTATCACTTATAAGGTTATAAATTTTATTTATTAATTCATTTTTATTATAAAAAAAATCAGCATATCCATCAAAGTTAATAATTTTAAAATTATTATTTTCACTATCTATTTGTATAAATACCTTATTATTTTCAAACTGCAAATAGTAATCACCAGATAAATTATTCTGAATTAATAGTTTCAATCGTTCTTTTTGAATTTTACTGGGCTCTCTACTTGCTAATTTAGCACTATTAAAAAACAAATTTTCTATACTTGAATTGATTTCCTTCCTAATAAAATCAATATTTTTCGTAAAGTCATTTTTATAGTACAGCAAAAAATTATTATCTATTTTTTTTAAGAATTCATCTGCAGCATATTCATTTTTAGAAATAAAAATAGAAATATAATTCTCAGTTAATATTCTTTTTATAGAATCTATCTTGAAAAATAATTCAGATCTATTTTCTTTTATATGATTTTCTATTTTCAATACAATACTATTAATATTATCTTTAAACGTTACTTCTTTGAATCCATTCATATTTAATTTCCTTGTTTCTAGTTCATTTACTTACTGGAAATAAAATATATAAATTTATTTTTATCTTTTTTAAATACTGATTTTCCTATTTTAGATAAAAAAATAGCCCAACATTCTGTTGAGCTATTTAATTAAATATATATCAAATTATTTAGGTGCTCGTTCAAGCAAAAATGCACGTAATTGAGCAAAATCAGCAGGTAAGAAATGTGAAAGTAACTCTTTATCTGCACGCTCTGCAAGCTCTTTAGGTAATGGTAATTCACCACCCAAAATACGTTCAACGCTTTCTTTAAACTTCGCTGGATGAGCCGTTCCTAAAAATAAACCATATTCACCATCTTGAAGTTCATCGCGCAGTAAACGATATGCAATCGCAGCGTGCGGTTCTGAAATATAGCCTTTCTTCGCAAGTTCACGCACTGTTTCTTCTGTTGTTTCATCACTCACTGAACCATGAGCAAGATCAGAAAGATCCCAACCTTTACGGCGATACAATTCTTCAATACGTGGCCAGTTATTTGGTTGGCTAACGTCCATTGCATTAGAAAGTGTTGCAACAGTACGATGAGGCTCCCATTTACCATTATCTAAATAGCGAGGAACAGTATCGTTCTCGTTTGTTGCAGCAATAAAACGCTTAACAGGTAATCCCATTGATTTTGCCAATAAACCAGCCGTTAAATCACCAAAGTTACCACTTGGCACTGAAATCACTAGATGTTCATGTTTTTCTGCTGGAATTTGGGCAACCGCTTCAAAGTAATAACAAATTTGAGCAAGTAATCGGCTGATATTAATGGAGTTTGCTGAGTTCAAATACATTGTTTTCTTTAAGAACTCATCATCAAAAGCTTGTTTTACTAATGATTGGCAAGCATCAAAGTCATCTTTAATTGCAACAGTGTGAATATTTTCACCTAATGTACAGAACAGTTTTTCCTGTAACGGACTGATTTTTCCTTCAGGATAAAGAATAACGACTTGTACATTTTCTAATTTGTAGAAAGCATGAGCAACAGCTGCCCCCGTGTCGCCTGATGTTGCCGTTAAAATAGTCACTGGTTGGTTGCCAGCAACTTCTGACAACATTTGCGCCATAAAGCGACCACCAAAGTCTTTAAATGCCAGTGTTGGGCCATGGAAAAGCTCTAAACAACTCACATCATCTTCAACTTGGGTTACTGGTGCTGGGAATGCAAATGCTGTGCTAATACGTTTTGCTAATACATCAGCAGGAATTTCATCACCAATAAAGGCCGTTAAAATACGGCTACTACGTGTTGCAAAATCAAGTGCTAATAATTCATTAATTTCAGCTTTAGAAAACGAAGGTAAGTCTTGTGGAAAAAAGAGCCCTTGCTGTTTACCCAAACCTTGTTTTACTGCTTGAGCAAAACTGACTTGCTCTTGATTATCTTTCAAATTATATAATTTCATGACTTACCCTATCTGTCTTGCGCCACGCGTATCTATACGGCAGATATGTACAAAGCCTTCACTGTTTTGTACATAGTTTTGTTTCAGCCATTCGGCCATCTCTTGTGCGATTTCTAATGAATCACTAATCGTAAAAATGGTAGGCCCTGAGCCTGAAATGCCACAAGCTAATGCGCCTTTCTTCTGCGAAGCCTCTCTGGCTTTTTCAAACCCAGGAAGAAGTTGAGTGCGATAAGGCTCAGCAATCACATCTTGCATCAAATTAGCGGCTAATCCTGATTGCTGAGTATGGCAAGCATGAATAAAGCCAGATAAATAACGACCGTGGTTAATAATGTCAGCTTTAGAGTATTGTTTTGGTAAAATCGCTCTAGCTTCTGCCGTAGAAACTTTAATCCCCGGATATGCCATAACCCAATACCAATCATCAAAAGTTGGTACAGACTGACAAATAGTGCCATTTTGTTCCAAAATAAGTTGTAGCCCACCTAAATAACAAGGCGCAACATTATCATAGTGAACACTACCTGAAATACGTCCTTCAAGCTCGCCCATCATCAGCAGCAATTGCCTTTCACCAAAAGGCTTTTGAGCAAATTCATTAAGCGCAACCAATGCCGCAACAACAGAACAAGCACTTGATCCTAAGCCAGAACCAATTGGCATATTTTTCTCAAGTGTCATTGCAACAGGAAGTACTTTGCCTAACTTCTCACAAAACAACTGCCAACATTGGTACACAATATTTTGCTTAGGATCTGAAGGTAGTTTGCCAACAAAGTGCCCTTTACTTTCAAGTGTAAATGCCGAAGCCGCTTCAACAGTGACACAGTCACCCAGTAATTGCCCATCAATAGGTGAAACTGCCGCGCCAAGGACATCGAATCCAACACTCACGTTGCCTATTGATGCTGGTGCATAAACTTTAACCACGCTTAAACTCCCAATTTCCATGATAAGGTACGTAATACATCTGCAAACACCCCAGCAGCAGTAACATCATTACCAGCACCATATCCACGTAATACCAATGGAATAGGTTGATAGTAGCGAGTGTAAAAGGCTAAAGCATTTTCACCATTTTTCACTTTAAACAGAGGATCATTTGCATCAACTGCCATTATCTTAACTTGGCATTTACCTTCATTGATAATGCCAACATAACGTAATACCTTACCTGCTTTTTGTGCTTCTTCGACTTTAGCATCAAATTCAACATCAACTTGAGGTAAACGATTTAAGAAGCTTGCTACATCACCAGAGCTATCAAATGAAGCAGGCAGTACAGGCTCTACATCGATATCACTTAATTCTAATTTATAACCCGCTTCACGCGCTAAAATAAGCAGTTTACGCGCAACATCCATACCTGAAAGGTCATCACGAGGATCTGGCTCAGTAAAACCTTTATCTTTTGCTGAAAAAGTCGCTTCAGATAAGCTTTTACCTTCATCTAATTGACCAAAAATGTAAGATAATGATCCTGAAAGAATACCATTAAATTGAACTAACTCATCGCCTGCGTTTAGCAAGTTTTGCAAGTTCTCAATAACAGGCAAACCTGCACCTACGTTAGTGTCATATAAGAATTTACGGCGTGAAGCTTCCGCTGCTTGTCTAATTTGATAGTAATAATCCATCGACAGCGTATTCGCTTTTTTGTTTGGTGTAACCACGTTAAAGCCATTTTGTAAGAAATTTGCGTATTGTTGCGCAATTTCTTCGTTTGATGTGCAATCAACGATCACTGGATTTAAGAAGTGGTACTCTTTTTCTAAACGAATAAGTTGGCTAAAGCTAAATGGCTCTTTGGCTTCTTTTAAAGCCTGTTGCCAATTATCTAAATCAATACCTTGCATATCTGTCAGCATGGCTCTTGAGTTAGCAATGCCACATACAGGAAGATCGATATGCTTATTTTTCAACCATGCTTGTTGGCGATGGATCTGTTCAATTAACGCGCTACCGACACCACCAACACCAACAATAAAGACTTCAACAATTTGATTGGTGTTGAAAAGCATTTGATGGCACAAGCGCACAGCATTGGTTGCTGAATCATTAGCGATAACGGCTGAAATTGAACGTTCGGAAGAACCTTGTGCAATAGCTACAATATTAATATTGCCACGAGTTAATGCAGAGAAGAAACGCGCTGAAATCCCTTTTAAAGTACGCATACCATCACCGACAACAGAGATGATAGCGACGTTTTCCATGATATCTAATGGATCTAGTACACCATCTTTTAATTCTAAATAAAATTCATCTGATAATGCTTTTTGCGCTCTAATAAGTTCTTTTTGTGGCACACAAAAGCTGATGCTGTATTCAGAAGAAGATTGCGTAATCAGGACAACAGAAATACCCGCTCTCGACATAACAGAGAATACACGAGCAGCCATCCCCACCATACCTTTCATTCCGGGGCCAGATACGTTGATCATCGCCATATTATTAAGGTTAGTGATCCCTTTAACGGGGGTACTATCGTCTTTTTGACCATCACCAATTAATGTACCCGGAGCATCTGGATTGCCTGTGTTTTTTATTAAACAAGGAATTTGGAATTGGGCAATAGGTGCAATTGTACGAGGGTGAAGTACTTTAGCACCAAAGTAAGAGAGTTCCATCGCTTCTTGATATGACATGCCTTTTAACAGGCGTGCATCAGGAACTAAACGAGGATCGCAAGTATAAACACCGTCAACATCCGTCCAAATTTCACAACACTCTGCACGTAAGCAAGCAGCTAATACAGCAGCGGAGTAGTCTGAACCATTACGGCCTAATACCACGAGTTCATTTTTCTCATTACCCGCAGTAAAACCTGCCATTAAAATCATATCGTCTTTTGCGATATTGAGTTCTAAGATGCGACGAGTAGATTCAGGAATATCAACAGTAGATTCTAAATAATGACCTTGTGCGAGCAAATTTTTGACTGGATCGATTACAGTGACATTGTAGCCTCGAGCCTGTAAAACAGATTCCATAATGGCGATAGACAGCTTTTCACCACGACAAATCATCGCTGCATTGATGCTATCAGGGCATTGGCCTAATAAAGAGATCCCATGAAGAATATGTTTGATCTCTGCAAATTCACGCTCAACCTTATCTTTTAAGCGTTCATAATCGAAACCTGGCTGTTTTTCTCTTAGACCTTGTAATAAGTTGGCAAAAATTTGCTCGGCTTCTCGTACTTGAGTGAGAGGATCTTCGCCTTCTGCCGTTTTTTCAATCATTGCAACCAAGTAGTTAGTTATCTTGGCTGGTGCTGATAATACGAGAGCGACTTGTCCCTGCTCTCTTTTTTTCTCAGCGATATCAGCAACATTCAGCACACGCTCGGCGTTGGCAACTGAAGTTCCTCCAAATTTTAACACTCGCATACAGCTCTCCTGATTTTTCACCCAAAAAAAAACCCGCATTTCTCAATGCGGGCTTTTTCGATTTTCGTTTTTTATATGCGACAGCCCGCCCCGCAATATAAGATTCCGGTGGTGGTGGTAATAATTGTCATTTTAGCTGGGCTGTAAATACGCATAACTATCCTGTCTGTCTCAAAATTAGTTTGACTATATACTGGTTAAAGCAAAGCGAGAGAGATGTCAAACTTTTTCTCTTTTTTCATCAAAAAATAAATTCAACTTAAATAAAATATATTCGATCCTTACCCCTATTGTAGTATAGATATTGCTATCACAAAGGGATAAACAAAGAAAATAAAGCTACCATTTTAGGGGTATTTGGGGATTTGTACTTTTACATGGAATAATGTATTTTATGCTACTTTAATTTGTGTAACAAAACTGGAAAAAAAAATAAACCCCACTATATTTAACATATATTTTTCTTTTACATTACATAAATCAAATTATATAGTTAACTATTGAAATCAAGGTTAAGCTGTTATCTTGATTTTGATATGTGTCAACAAAAGTTAGCTTTTTAGATGGTATTTAATACAACTGGTGTTATATTGCTGTTAATAGACTATGGGCGTTTTGCATTCTGATTTTAGCGTTCATTGTCGATTAAAATTGCAAGTTTTGTAATAACGTGATGGTTATTTATCGAATTTCAATCTGGGTCTAGTTTTTACGTGCTAATAACAAAAATGAATAACCACACAAACGCACACAGAAGTTAAACACAGATTTCCTTTTTCTATTTTTGGTAATTTTAGGTAGCAAATATGCAAACCCCGCACATTCTGATTGTTGAAGACGAAGTTGTTACTCGTAATACCCTGAAAAGCATATTCGAAGCTGAAGGGTATATCGTACACGAAGCCACTGATGGCAACGAAATGCACAATGTTCTATCTGATCATGATATTAATCTGGTCATTATGGACATTAATCTTCCTGGTAAAAATGGGCTATTACTTGCTCGTGAGTTACGTGAACAGGCAAGTGTTGCATTAATGTTCCTAACAGGTCGTGATAATGAAGTGGATAAAATCTTAGGCCTAGAAATTGGTGCCGATGATTACATTACTAAACCATTTAACCCTCGTGAATTAACGATTCGTGCACGTAACTTACTGTCACGTACCATGAATTTAGTTAATGGCACGGAAGAACGTCGTTTAGTTGAAAGCTATAAATTCAATGGTTGGGAGCTTGATATTAACAGTCGCTCACTAATCAGCCCTGCTGGTGAACAATATAAATTACCACGCAGTGAATTTCGTGCGATGCTACATTTCTGCGAGAACCCAGGAAAAATCCAAACTCGTGCAGAATTACTGAAGAAAATGACAGGCCGTGAACTGAAACCTCATGATCGTACTGTTGACGTAACCATCCGTCGTATTCGTAAGCATTTTGAATCAACACCAGATACACCAGAAATCATTGCAACAATTCATGGTGAAGGTTATCGCTTCTGTGGTGATTTAGACGAGTGATTTGATCCAACCTCAAGCACTTAACTAAATAAAAAAACCCCTGAATGATATTCGGGGGTTTTCTTTTATCTAAAGAAGAGTTAATAAAATAACAAAAGGTGAAAATTGATCTCAGCAACTGTTTTGAAAAAAAATATAACTTCTTTTTAAAAAATATTTTAAACCTTATTCGTATTAATTTTATTAACCATTAATTTCTTTAGCAAATAAAAATCACTCTTTCCACGGCATAATAGGTACTGCACTAATCGCATTTTTTGGCGAGCCATCAATGACTTTATCTGAGTAAGTCAGATAAACCAGAGCGTGGCGCTGTTTATCGTAAAAACGCACAACTTGAAGCTTTTTAAATACAAGTGATGTTCTTTTCTGGAAAACAACATCGCCATTATTTTTCCCTTTAATAACCTTTTCACTGAGTTCGATAGGTCCTACTTGCTGGCAAGAGATAGCCGCATCAGCAGTATCTTCAGCAAGACCTAAACTTCCTGAAATACCCCCAGTTTTTGCTCGGCTTAAATAACATGTGACATTTTTAACTTCAGGATCATCAAATGCTTCAATCACAATTTTATGGTTAGCGCCAAAAAACTTAAATACAGTATCCACGTAGCCAATTTCTTCTGCTTTTGCCATCAAAGAAAAAGGGAGTAAGATAGATACTGCTAGCATCTTTTTGAAATTTAACATATTTACCTTGTTCCATTGAAAAGATGAGAAAATAATTCCGTCTAGAATAAAACAATCCATGACTAACTGATAGAAGAATTTGTGTACATTAGTCGATGAAAAAGACTATATTTTACGATTGTCTAACAATATAACTTGTTATAGATGTTCAGGCTATTTACCATCTACAGCAATAAATAAACGAATATGACTAAGGGAGATGTATGGATCAAACCAACATCATACGTGATTTGCTCGCTTGGCTTGATAGTAACCTAGATAAGCCATTATCCCTCGATAATGTCGCAACTAAAGCGGGTTACTCCAAGTGGCATCTACAACGCATGTTTAAAGAAGTTACAGGACAAGCGATTGGTTCTTATATTCGTTCAAGGCGTCTATCTCGTGCAGCCGTTGCATTACGTTTAACGAGCCGCCCTATTTTAGACATTGCTTTGCAATATCGTTTTGATTCTCAACAGACTTTTACCCGTGCTTTTAAAAAGCAATTTGATAGAACACCCGCTCTTTATCGCCGTTCTGATGAATGGTGTGCGGTAGGAATCTGTCCACCAATTACCTTAGATCCTCAAAATTTACCTAAATGGGAATTTGTAACGCTATCTGAGAAGAAATTAATTGGTATTGAGCAAACTTGCAGCCATACCCTTGAGCAATGGGCTGAAGCCTGCTCTAACATGCGTCAAACCTTCTGGCGCTACTATATGAGTAAGATAAGCGCCGTTCCTCATCAAGTGTATGGGCTTCATCACGCCCAACATAGCGATGAGCATGAAGACGAACAACGCGTACTTTATACAACTGCCGTTGAGCCAGATTACGCAACGTTTATTGATGATGATGCAGCAAATGAAGTCTCTCTCGCTGGCGGTGATTATATTCGCTTTGATTTTGAAGGTGAGGCGAAACGAGGCGCAATGCAGGAGTTTTTATTCCTAATTTATGGTGTCTGTTTACCCAATATGGGATTAACACGCCGTAAAGGCTATGACGTTGAAAAATACTATCTTAAAAATGTGCGTTACAGCAATGAGATGGTGACTGAGCCACAAGATCATATCGAACGTTTTGAATATTACATTCCCATTAAACGCGAAGATGTAAACGCATAATAAAAAGCTCTCTTTGTGATATAAAAAAGAGAGCTTTTATTTTTTAGCGCTGAACTTCATCTAGTGCAGTATCAGTAAGATGACTTACATCACCTGCCGTTTCAATCACCCAACCATTGGCAAGCCAAGGGCTATTTTGATAGTCAACACGTGAAATCGAGCAATTACGCAATCTTAAACGGCGTTCTGCATATGCAGGTAATCCCAACACTGTGCTCAGTAAGCACCCTAAAGCAATACCATGACTGACTAAGAGAGGACGGCTATTTTCGGGTAAATCAAGACATTGATTTAGCGCAGCCTGCATACGACTTGCTAATTCTACCATTGATTCTCCTTGGGGAATTCGTCCATCAGGTGTACCATCAATCAAACTCTTGCGCCAAGCCTCTTCTTGTGTCTTTAATGTTGCGATCTCTCGCTGTTCAAGAACGCCCATATTTAGTTCACGTAAACGTGGGTCAGTTATCACTTCACAGCCACAGGCTTGTGCAATGATTTCTGCCGTTTGACGAGTGCGGCCAAGATCGCTTGAGATAATGTGGGTAATGCCTGCTGATTTTACTTTTTCAGCAACTTGCTGTGCTTGACGCACACCATTTGCAGTTAGTGGGCTATCAGATTGCCCTTGAATACGTCTCGCCACGTTCCATTCAGTTTCACCGTGGCGAACAAGATAGACCTGTAACATACATTTTTTCCGTTATACTGCTCTAATTTTTCAAAGGATGATTAATTCATTATGTATCATGTCATTGCAGCCACTACGAATCCAGCAAAAATCAACGCGATAAAACTCGCCTTTGAGCAAGTATTCGGTAAAGATACCTTTGATATTGAAGATATTAATGTCGATAGTCGTGTTCCACAGCAACCTATCGGAAATACAGAAACGAGAACTGGCGCACGTCAACGTGTGATGGCGGCTCGTCAAGTTCGCCCTGAAGCTGATTTTTGGGTTGGCGTCGAAGCCGGTATTGAAGATGATATGACCTTTGCTTGGATTGTTGTCGAACATGGTCAAATTCGTGGAGAATCACGCTCTGCAAGCCTTATGCTACCAGAACAGATCTTAAAAGGGATCCGTGAAGGTCGCGAGCTTGGCGATGAAATGGCTTTCTTAACAAAGATTGACAATATTAAACAGCGCGGTGGTGCGATTGGTTATTTTACTGATGGCCTACTCAGTCGTACTTCTGTGTATCAACAAGCATTAGTGCTAGCATTAGTGCCCGTCACTCATGATATCTATAAAGAACTCAATCAAAAAGAAGATTAATAATTAATCTGATACGTTTTTTTAGATAAATCAGCTTTTAGATAAATAAGAAACAAAAAAAGCCATTTAATCAAATAATTAAATGGCTTTTTTATCACTCTAGTTCATATCATAACAACGCGACTATTTTTTTGTCATTAGCTCTTTTTCAAGCCATAATTTCACGTCATGTGGCGCTGTTTTTAAACTATTAGAGCCTCTAGTGATGGTGGCAATACCAACGCCTAACTCTTCTTTTAACTCACGTTGACTTAAATCGCCTCGCATTAGCTCTTGCACAATGCGAACTCGCGTTGCCAAAGCACTACGTTCATCGGGTGTCATTAAAAGTTGTAAAATAGGAAATTGCACATCTTGCTCAAAAGCATGTTGTAATAACGCAACAAATCTTAGCCAGTGCTCATTCTCTTCAGGTGATAATGCAGGATCTTGCATCGTGGGAACCTCTTTTTGCCACACTCATTAACTAGTACACAATATAACATACTTTGCTAATGTACAAAGAGGCTCCGACGATAAATCCGCGTTATTATCTTTTAATAACGACTATTCCACTCATTTTCAGTCAGCACAGGCTGCTGTTCACCCGCAAAATAACTATAGAAAACAGCAAAAGAGAGTACATTTTTGACATAACCTCGCGTTTCAGCAAAAGGAATACTTTCAACAAACGCTATCGCATCTAATTGACCATTTGCATCAGATAACCAACGATCAACGCGCGCAGGCCCTGCATTATATGCGGCACTTGCTAAAATACGATTTTGATTAAAACGTTGATAGACAGAATCAAGATAAGCCGTACCAATCTCAATATTCTTCACAGGATTTGTTAACTGAGCACTACTGACATAACCCGTAATACCCGCTTGTTTTACCGTAAATTCGGCCGTTTTTGGCATTACCTGCATTAAACCTGTTGCACCCGCTGAAGAGCGTGCTTGTGGGTTCCACGCACTT
This sequence comes from Proteus sp. FZP2095, assembly GCF_023701425.1. NCBI lineage: Bacteria > Pseudomonadati > Pseudomonadota > Gammaproteobacteria > Enterobacterales > Morganellaceae > Proteus > Proteus sp. FZP2095. Next base: position 184,043 of record NZ_JAMQBJ010000002.1, on the reverse strand, counting down.
TCTTGACGAGCAATTGCCATCGCATAATTACGGTCTATCGATTTATCTTTCGTGTATTGCTCAAACTCATTTTTCCAAGCAAGAGGGAAACGTTCTTCTAGATGATCCCACATTTTCCCTGTGATCGTGGCCTGTACTGCTAAATCAGCCCATTTTTGCTCATACGCATAACGCGCTAATTCAGCCTGTATTTGCGCTGGTTGTGAAGCAACATAGTTTGCCCACTCTGATCGCGCTAAGTTGTCCATTTGCCAATACATTAGCTCACGAACGCGCTGTACTTCTAGCTGATTCGGAATACTTGGTGAAACACTTGGCGCCTTATCTATCACCATCACATAAGGCTTACCTAATTTGGTCGCTGCAACCATAGGGTAAAAACCACGATTTTGTGTCAGCGCTTCTAGAATAGCTTGTGCTTCACTGTTTTTACCTTGTGATTGCAACACCATTGCACGCCAATAACGCCACTCTTCCTTATTTTTACTTTCAGGTGAGAGTCTTTCTAACCACAATGCCAATTCAGTTGGTTGGTTTTGGCTTAATGCTAGTCGTACTCGACGCTCACGCAATGTATCAGATGCAGTGTCTTGAATAACGCTATCACGCCATTTTACCTGCTCTGGTGTTGCGTAAGGCATATATTGCCATGCTACGGTATCACGCATTAATTGGCGTTCACTTGCCGTCATTTTTTGGGCATGTGCGATATTATCAATTTGTGCTCGAGCTGCATCTGCGTCTTTTCTTGCCCAACGAGAAAATGCAGATTGTATGATTGAGCGAGAAAAATCTGTCGGTGAAAGAGCGGTTGCATAGCGCCCCACTAAGTTTGGATAGTCTTGTAATTCAACCAAGGCATCGCTAATGGTTTGATAATTCTGAGGAAGACGCCGTGCCAAGTAAGCAGCAAGTCCCGTATTACCATTTTTAATCGCTAAGTTAATTCGCTCTAACACTAATTCTGGCGTTAATTGATTCGCCTTTTGCCATTCATCAAAAAGAGGATCGCAACTTGATGGCATTGAGGTGCCATTTAGCCATGCTTCTTTAGCACCTACCCACGCGGTTTGAATATCGCCTGTTGCCCATTTTGCATAATAATAATTACATCTTGCAGCCTTAGGGTTAGGTGGATTTGGGCTAAAAGTCAGTAAGTTTTGCCACTCTTGGCGTTTTGCTAATTCATTTACAAATAGAGAGGGAAGTGCTTTTGCTGGTGGTAATGTAGGATATTTAGCTACAAATTCAGTGACTACAGCTGGTGCAATCACATCAAGATTGTCCGTAATTTGACGGTATTCCAAATAGGGATAAAGTGGGTAGCTTTGCAATGTTGGGAGTAATTTTTCTACTTCATCTGTTTTTTTAAGATCCCATGCAGCTTTAATTTCTTGATAACGAACACGTTGTTCACTTAATGAATCTGCTTGTGTCCATGTAGAAAAACACAATGCGCCTATTGCTACTGCTAATGACCATGTTTGCTTCACCACGTAATTTCTCCCACTTCAAATAGAACCACCAAAGACTGAATACATTAGCTAATATGATAATCATTAACAATGTAAGTTCCCTTATTTAAGAGAAATTTTCATTACTTTCAGAGGAAGTAGGAAAGGTAGATAAAAACCTCTCTTTTGACTAAGGTTTTCTTTTATAAATCGGGTATACTGGCGACTTTCATCATTTTCGGGTCTTTGGCAAATACTGACATTGACTTTGCTATTGTTCATTTTGGTGCCATAAACACGTAGCTTAATCACAAAAAATTTGTTTTTAGCGCGAAAAGTGACACCTCAGATAAAACCTCTTTTATAATCAAAGGGTAATTATAGTGGCTCAATACGTTTATAGTATGTTGCGTGTCGGGAAAATTGTCCCACCTAAGCGACATATCCTTAAAAACATTTCACTCAGCTTCTTCCCGGGCGCGAAAATTGGTGTGCTTGGTCTTAATGGTGCCGGTAAATCAACATTACTACGCATCATGGCAGGTATTGATACTGATATCGAAGGTGAAGCACGTCCACAACCAGGGATTAAAATTGGTTACTTACCACAAGAACCAAAATTAAATCCTGAACATACCGTACGTGAAGCCGTTGAAGAAGCCGTCAGCGAACTGAAAAACGCATTAAACCGCCTTGATGAAGTTTATGCGGCTTATGCCGATCCTGATGCTGATTTCGATAAATTAGCAAAAGAACAAGGTCAGCTAGAAGCGATTATTCAATCTCATGATGGTCATAACCTTGAAAACCAATTAGAGCGTGCAGCAGAAGCACTGCGTTTACCTGAATGGGACGCTAAAATTGAGAAACTTTCAGGGGGTGAACGTCGACGTGTCGCTATCTGTCGTCTTCTGTTAGAAAAACCAGATATGCTGTTATTAGATGAACCCACTAACCACTTAGACGCAGAATCTGTGGCTTGGTTAGAACGTTTCTTACACGATTATGAAGGAACTGTTGTTGCAATCACGCACGACCGTTACTTCCTTGATAACGTAGCGGGTTGGATCTTAGAACTTGACCGTGGTGAAGGTATTCCATGGGAAGGTAACTACTCTTCATGGTTAGAGCAAAAAGACGCACGCCTTGAGCAAGAAGCAGCAACCGAAGCAGCTCGCCATAAATCTATTCAGAAAGAACTTGAGTGGATCCGCCAAAACCCTAAAGGTCGTCAAGCAAAAGGTAAGGCTCGTCTGGCTCGCTTTGAAGAACTGAATAGCGTTGATTATCAAAAACGTAATGAAACCAGCGAACTCTTTATTCCACCTGGACCACGTTTAGGGGATAAAGTGTTAGAAATTAATAATCTAACAAAATCCTATGGTGATCGCGTTCTGATTGATGATTTAAGCTTCTCTATTCCTAAAGGAGCTATTGTCGGTATTATCGGCCCTAACGGTGCGGGTAAATCAACGCTATTTAGAATGATCTCAGGTCAAGAACAACCAGACTCAGGTACTTTAGTGTTAGGTGATACTGTTAAGTTAGCATCTGTTGATCAGTTCCGCGACAGCATGGATGACAGTAAAACGGTTTGGGAAGAAGTCTCTGGTGGCCAAGACATTATGCGTATTGGTAACTTTGAAATTCCAAGTCGTGCTTATGTTGGCCGCTTTAACTTTAAAGGCGTTGACCAAGGTAAACGTGTTGGCGAACTTTCTGGTGGTGAGCGTGGTCGTTTACACCTTGCTAAACTACTACAAGTTGGCGGTAATATGTTACTGCTCGATGAACCAACCAACGACCTCGACGTTGAAACTTTACGTGCATTAGAAAATGCCCTGTTAGAGTTCCCTGGTTGTGCGATGGTTATTTCCCATGACCGTTGGTTCCTTGACCGTATTGCCACACATATCATCGATTACCAAGATGAAGGTAAAGTAGAATTCTTTGAAGGTAACTTTACTGAATATGAAGAATACAAAAAACGTACATTAGGTAACGATGCTATTCAGCCTCGTCGCATGAAGTACAAGCGTATGAGCAAATAATCGAATTTATTTACGGTATTCGATAATAAAAAAGCAGAGATTATTCTCTGCTTTTTTATATTTTCAGATCTAGCACATAACGTTTTGGTTAACTGTTCTGTTTATAATCAAAACTTAAAGGCGCAGTAAACGAAACATTACCATTTTCTAAACGATAGCTTTCAGGTGCGGGAAATGGCGAAGCGCGTTTAATTGTATTTAAAGCCTCTTTATCAAGAATGCGATTTCCTGATGATGTTTCCACTTTCACATCTAATAACTCACCTTTTGCATTTAACACAATAGAAACTTGTGTCACGCCCGTTGCTTTAAAGCGCAGTGCTGTTCGAGGATAGCGTTTATAAGCATTAATATGGCTATGGATCAAGCTTTCCCATCCTATCTGTCCACTTACAGAAGAGGAAGATAAACTATTAAACTGAGCACTACTGCTTGTATTAGAGCCTGAAACTGGTGCGCTTGTTACATCTGATGGCGCTTCTGAGACAGGAAGATCATCAGGGACTTTTACTGCAACCGGTTTAGGTTTAACCACTGGCTTTACTTTCGGTTTTTCTGGAATGCGCTCATAAGTGCCTTGCGCTACAACTGGCATTTTAGGTAAATCCAATACTTCTTTGATAGGTTCAGGCTCTGTCTCTGCAGGCTCAGGAACAGACATCACTTTCTCAGGCCCAACAGGAACATCTTTTGTTTCTGCCTGAGCTAATTGATAGATACCTAAATCCATTGTCATTGCGGGTGGTAAAACGCCATGGCGTTCATCTTTAGATGTTATCCAGCCAATAGCGACAACAACTAACGTTGCATGAAATAAAATACTGGCAGTGAACCCACCAATAGAAAATGATCCACGGCGTGAAAAAGTCGCCGACATACTACTCATAATTCTTGCCTCTGATTTTCTTTCTGATGAATTATAGGCATAATACAAACACAAATGATATTGCTTATTATTAATAATACAATAAAAAATTAGCTTGATAATTATCATAACTTGTTCTCATGAGAAGCAGTAAGAGCTTATTATTTCACTCTTTTTTAGACACCAGAGATTATGGCTAGCGATAAATCATTGGCACAAAAAATTAGTTGTGCCTATCAATCAACCTATGGACAACTTGTGCGTTTTTTCCACAAACGTACGGGTAATTACCATGATGCAGATGATTTGTCTCAAGATGTGTTTACACTATGGCTAAACAGAAAAGAACAAACACCAGTGCAAGAACAGCGTGCTTTTTTGTTCAAAATAGCGAACCACGTTTTGATTGACCATTGGAGAAAAAATCAAAAGCAAAAAGATATCTATCAGGATGATTATGAACTAGATGACGCAGCTCAAAGTTATGCCACGGAGCTTGATCCGGGATATGTCCTTGAGCATCAACAGCGTTTAGATCTACTTAGTGAAGCAATTGAAACATTGCCTCCACGCCGTCGAGAAGCATTTGTTCTTTATCGTTTTGATGGACTATCACAAAGCGAAATTGCAGAGCAAATGGAAATCTCAATCAGTATGGTGGAAAAACATATTGCGGCTGCCCTATTACATTGCAAAAGATATGTCGATGCAGGACAGGAGAAATGCACGAATGATGAGTAAGCCGGAAAAAAATATACCGGAAACTAAACCTCACACAGATGAGGGAGCAGATCATCTTTTTTTAGAAAATGATGATAAATTACTCAACGACTCTATTGATGAGCAAGCGGCCCTTTGGTTCACCCGACAACACAGCCAAAGGATGACTCCTAAACAACGCCAAGCATTTAAAATATGGATAGAAAATGATGTAAACCGACAAGCATATCAAGATATTGCGGGGCTCTGGCGTCAATGCGATGCATTACCACGACCAACAATAGCCACAGTCGAAAAGAAAAAACGCTCTCTTTGGCGTCCAATGATCCACACCACTGCTACTCTTTGTTTACTCACTGTTTTATATCTTCCTTATAGTCATTTACCTGCATTACTGATGGATAATATGACGCTTGCAACCAGCGACTTACCGAAAGAAATGACCTTAGCTGATGGCTCTAAAGTCTATTTAGACAGAAATACACAGGTAAGAGTGGCTTATGTGCAAGAAGAAAGAAGGCTATGGCTAGATAAAGGACAAGCCTATTTCAAAGTAAAATCAAATTCTTATCGTCCTTTTTATGTTCATGCGGATACTCGATTAATTAAAGTTGTCGGCACTGAATTTGAAGTTAGTCGCTATGATAACCACCAAATTAACGTAGCTGTCCATGAAGGGATTGTTGAAGTAAAAGCAACACCAAAATCGTCCCCAGCCTATTTGTATGCTGGCTCTCAAGCCACCAGCACATTAGCAAATGACAGTTTTGTTATCTCTTCGGTCAACATTGATTCCGTGGGAAGTTGGCGCTTTGGCCAACTGCATTTCTTTGAGCGCCCATTGAATGAAGTGATAGCCAAACTCAAACCTTATCTTGATATCAATATTCAAATTTCCTCACCCGAAATTGCCGAAATGAAAGTCTCAGGAATAGCAAACATAAATGATGCCAAAGACTTTATTACCGCAATTCCACTTATATTGCCGGTTAATGTCGTTTTTACTGATAAAAATAATGCCTTAATTATCAATAAGTAAAAAGAAAAATGAAAAATATTCTTTTTTACAGGTGAGGATAATTCTCATTTCACCCTCTTCCTTAGTAACAACAATTATTAAGTTAGTAAATGGGATTGGTGAAATGAAAATGAATAACAAAAAAGGGACCCTTAAGAGGTCTCTACTAGCGTTGCTAATAAGTACCACTATTGCTGCACCTTGCGCTTATGCATCTACCGTTTCAGTGGCTTTACCAGAACAGTCTTTGGCTGATTCATTAAGTGCCATTGCAAAACAAGGGCAAGTCCAAATTTTATTTGATGCAAATTCGGTTAAAAACCTGCGTGCTCCAGCACTTTCAGGTCAATTTGAAACCCAAACTGCATTACAAAAAGTCTTAATTGGTAGTGGGTTAGAAATTATTCCACAAGGAAGTGGATTTGTTATTCGTCCTCTCGCCACAACTAACGCGATTGTTATTCCTGAAGTTAAAGTCACCGGTGTTGGTAGCAGTTATCACCCAGCTACCGATGTCGTTTCCGCTCCGCAATACATCACCGCTGAAGAGATAAAACAGCGTAATACCGGTGATGGAAACGTAACTGACTTACTGAAAAGTAACCCTGCTGTTCAGTTTTCCAATAATGACAGCACATCAATGAATCAGGGTGAAATTAAACCTTCACGTATTTCTATTCATGGCTCTAGTAGTTATCAAAACTCCTATAAGCTTGATGGTGTCAGCTTTAATAATGACTTTGACCCAGCAAACTCAGGTAATGGAGAAACCAACACTCGAATTAGTAGTGATGAGCAAGGTATGTATCTTGATAGTCGCTTAATTGATAGCGTCGCGGTTTACGATAACAACATTCCTGTTGAGTTTGGTGGTTTTACTGGCGGGACTGTCGAAGTACAAAGCCGTCGCTGGTCAGGCGAAACTCATGCCAATGCCTATTACCGCACAACGCGCTCAAGCTGGAACAATATTTTTACTGATCCAAAACTGAATTTTGATACAGCCAATAATGATTTTAGTAATCCTGCTCGCTTCCAGAAAAAATACGATAAACAAAACTTTGGTGGTTGGTTTGAAACAGGGTTAACTGAGCATACAGGTTTAATATTCTCTGCTTCTCGCCGTGAATCAACTATTCCGATGATGATGAGTAGTGCGGGTGGTTTTATTCACACACCTGACTATCAATTAGAACAAGTTGAACAAAACGCAGGTTATCGCGACCAAACTCGTACCTCAGATAACTATTTTATTAAATATTCTTGGGATATTTCAGAGACCCAATCTCTTGATTTATCAAGTAATATCGCGCGTTATAAAAGCTATTTATTCTCAGGTTCAGTCTATAACTCAGGCTATGATAATGAGCATAATGGTTTAAGTTTCACTGCGCTTTATAAACATAAATTAGATCTCGGAATATTAGAATTAACAACGGGTTATCAAAAACTAGAAGATAAACGAACGAATGATCAAAATTACTTTATTCGTTTAGATGATGCAATTACTGGTTGGTCAACACCAACAAGTTATAACAGTGGGGGTCAGGGTGATCTAAAGAGTAATCAAGAAACCGTAAGCACTAAAGCGATAATGCGCTTTAACGCGTTCGACTTAGGCTCAACCATACACCAGCCCACAACAGGCTTTGAAGTTGCTCGAACTAAAGGCTCTTATATCAGAGATAAAGATTTTTATAGTTATTTCTATACAGGAATAACTAATCCCGATACAAACGAGTGGAGTGGCGGACGTTCAAATACAACACGCTTCCGATCAGGAAGCCATAGTGCAACCTATACAAACTATGCAATCTATCTTGATGATAATATTCAATATAAACGCTTAACACTGCGTCCTGGTATTCGTTTAGATAGAGATGATTTTGTTCAAAGAAACAATATTTCACCTCGTTTAAGTGGTACTTATGATATTTGGGGTACAGGCAATACGCTCTTAATCGGTGGTGTAAACCGTTACTACGGCCGCTCCATGTTAACTTATGCATTGTATGGGGCACAAAATGCAGGCTTGCAACACTGTTACTTCGATTGCGAATCACCTAATGCCAATTGGAATAACCGTACAGACTTTGACGGTCTAGATTCTTTAAAAACGCCTTACAACGATGAGCTGACACTCGGCTTGCAACAAGAAATCGCCTCAACCACTTGGCGTTTACAATACGTTCATCGTAATGGTCGTGATGAAGTGCGTAGTGATACAAAATATCCAGGTAGCACTGATTACGAAAAAATGAATATTCGTGCATTCAATAACAAGGGTCGTAGTTCACACGATACTGTGACTTTATCGGTGAAAAATAGCCAGCCTTGGGAATTAGCACAAGCTGACCATATTTTTAATGCTTCAATAAGTTGGCAACAAAGCAAAACCAATACCCCTAAAGATTCAGGTTATGCCGACTTTAGTCCAAATACTCAAAACGTTAACCGAAACAAAGTGCTATATGACGGAAAAATCATTGATGCCAAAGAATTACCCTCTGGTAACTTCAATTCTCCATTAAAAGTCACAGCAGATCTTACAAGTGTTTGGGATGAATGGAATGTGACTTGGTTTAACCAATTACAATGGAATAGCTGGCGCTCTCAAGCAGAAAAAACCAATAACGGCAACCCAATTAAAACACCTGAAGCGGGTTATATTTATGCCTATAAAAAACAGAACTACAGTAGCCGCTTTACTTGGGATACCAAACTAAGCTGGCAACCTGAGTTTGCTCATGGTGTTGGTGTGTCAATTGAAGTTAACAACGTATTAAATACTCGAAACGTTGCTGATCACTTTACTTACAAAGATAAAGAATACAAGTCGTATGAACCAGGCCGTCAGTTCTGGTTACAAATCAGCTACGACTATTAATAAATTGACGAAGTTAATGTGAGCAACCAAGTCGATACACAATAAAAATATGACCAATAAGCAATGAAAACAATAAAACAATTTTTCTATTTAGTTTCACCTTTTTGGGGGCGGCGTGCCGCCCTTTACTGCTGGTTTCTATTGATAGTTTCTTTGACCTTAACCCTGTCATCTGTCTGGTTTAACGTCAAAATGAATGAATGGAATGGTAGTTTCTATAACGCATTACAACAACTTGATGGACAAGCTCTCTACAAGCTTCTTCAACAATTTGTCATTATTATTGCAGGATTAATTACTGTCGTAGTAATGGGCGATTTCTTACGCCAAAAAATGGTTATTCGCTGGCGCGAAGGCATGACTGAACAAGTGCTTGATCGCTGGTTATCAAAAAACAGTAAACACTACATGTTAAGGCTGACATCACAAGAGCCTGATAACCCCGATCAGCGTATTGCAGAAGATATTCGTTTACTGATCGAATCAACAATGCGTTTAACTGTCACATTTTTGCACTCATTACTAACGCTTATCTCTTTTGCCACTATTCTTTGGTCACTGTCTGGCGCTATATCCTTCACATTAGGAGGAAGTGAGTGGACAATTCCAGGGTATATGTTCTGGGCTTGTATTATCTATACCATTATCGGGATAACCATTACGCAGTTTATTGGCTCACCCTTGCGTAAGATTAATATGGATAAACAGCGCAAAGAGGCTGATTACCGTACTGCCCTCATCACCCGTAAACAACATGGCGATGCAATTGCCGGTCAGCGTGGTGAAATCAGTGATCGCAACGAATTAATGAGCCGCTTTTTAGGGGTTATTCGTAACTGGAATAACCTTATCCGCTACGAGAGAAATCTTGCATTCTTCACTGTCGGCTATCAACAAGCCACTGCAATGGCACCGATTATTTTTGCCTTACCTAAATTCCTTGCTGGCGAATTAATGCTAGGGGGATTAATGCAATTAAGACAAGCATTCTCTAGTGTTGCAGGTGCATTAAGCTGGTTTATTTTCTCGTATAAAGAGATTGCTGCATGGCAAGCAACAGTGACACGTCTTTATAATTTTGTGGTGCTTTTAGAGCACGATCATGAGCCAGAAGTCGCTGATTTAAACGATAAACAGACTAAATTAAAAGCTAATCTTTCTCTGTTTATGCAAGATGACAGCCTGTTAATCCAAGATATTAACTTCTCTGTAAAAGCGGGTGAGTTAACCGTTATTGAAGGTTGCTCTGGTTTAGGTAAATCAACACTGCTTAGAGCATTAAGTGGGCATTGGCCTTATTTCAAAGGGGAAATTCAACGTTCACCCAATGTGTGTTGGATCCCACAACGTATGTATCTGCCTTTTGCACGTTTAGACAGTTTGCTCGCTTATCCTTGTCAGCCTAATCAATTCTCCGCTAAAGAGTATGAAGATGCACTTCATTTGGTGGGCTTAGACAAAATAAAAAATCAACTTTCACTTGAAACGGATTGGACAACACGTCTATCAGGCGGTGAGCAACAACGTCTTATTTTTGCCCGCTTATTACTCAATAAACCTGAACTTATTTTATTAGATGAAACCACTTCTGCACTTGATGAACAAAATGCATTAAACATGTTGCAGCTACTAAAACAACATCTGCCAACCGCAGGCATTGCGTTAGTCAGCCACCAGCGCTTTACACATGTGATTGCAGATAATGTGATTTCACTCAAAGCCCCTACCGTGTCCTCCTCTCAACCTGCTGGAGTTACCGAATATGTATCGTAAATTACTGATTGTTTCAGTCAGTCTTTCACTTTTAGGGTGTGCGACAAGCACTCCTAATCAAAATGACAAAAGTACACTATTACTACGGCCTGATGTTCGTCATTTTACCCTAGATAATGGTTTAGACGTCTACTTACTGCAACGCCCACAAACCGGTGTTGAAATGCGTCTTTTGGTAAAAAGTGGTTCTGTTCAAGAAGATGAAAAACAGCTTGGTTTTTCACACTTTACTGAACATATGGCATTTAAAGGTACCACTCATTTTCCGGGAACAACGGGCTTTAAACAACTTGAAAGCCTTGGCATGAAATTAGGTAGCCATGTTAATGCCGCGACAAGTTTAAATGCGACGACTTATAAACTGTCATTACCGAATGCAAACCCGATCCAAATTAAAACGGGGTTAAAGATCTTATCTGATTGGGCATTTGAAATGACATTTGACCCTATTGAATTTGATAAAGAACGTCCGGTTATTGTTGAAGAGTGGCGCTTGCGCCAAGGTATCGGTTTTCGTATTAACCGCCAGTTAGAGGAATTGCGTTATTACGGTAGCCGTTATCTAGACCGTGACCCTATTGGTGATTTAGAAATCGTTAAACATGGCGATGTGAAAGATGCAAAACGCTATTACGATACTTGGTATCAACCAGAAAGAATGGCATTAGTACTGGTTGGTAACTTTAATCAGGGTGACGCTATTGCTGATATTAAGCAGCTGTTTAACGCTAAAAATAGCGAAAATAAAGGAATTGATGATCCTTCTTGGCACAATTTTATTGATCATAAAGATCTACTGGTCAAAACGATTTTCGACAAAGAGCAAGGTTCGCGTATTTTACAGTTCACCTTGCAACGTACTTTGCCAGCACCTTTAAATAGTCGCCAAGGTCAATATGAAGATTTAATGGATTCATTATGGCTATCAATTTTAAATCAACGTTTTTCCACTATTGTTGATAATGGCTTAATGGCTTCTATTAGCGCTAATGCACAAGGCGCAATGTTAGACTCTCGTCGTTCACAACAATTGATGATTGCGCACCCTAAAGGTAATGATTACCAAGGTGCATTAGATATCTTATTTACAGAAGTTCAACGCCTCGCCTCTGTTCCAGTGACTCAAGAAGAGCTAGATAATGCCCGTAACGCAATGCTAAAACGCCTAAGCCAACAAGCTGCAGGTGAAGAGCGCTATGAGCACGATTATTTGGCCAACCAAATCACAACAGCCATTGAATTGGATATGCCAATTCAAACGAAAAAACAGGCACTGAATTTAAGCTATCAATTAATCAATAAAGTGACCCCTGAAACATTGTCAGCTTATTTTTCTCAATATCTAAAACAATCATCACCACGAGTTGCGGTGATTGGCCCTGATAATGATGCTAATTTGTTCAATGCAACTAAAGCTGCGCAACGTTGGCAAGAAATTAGACAATCAAACCCGGGAGCATTTACCCTAAAAACTCAAGCCGTTGTACTCGATATTAAACCTGAGCTCACGGGTTCAGTTGTTTCAACACAATCACTTCCGATTGAAAAAACGCAAGAATGGACGCTGAGCAATAATGTAAAAGTGATTGTGAAAAATGACAGTTATCTCAAAGATAATATTCAAGTTTCACTACGTATTCCGGGCGGCTCTTCACTTGAAACAAATCAAAGCTTAGGTATGGTGCAATGGGCATTAAAATTACCCGAAGTAAGTGGATATGGTAATTATAATGCACGTGAATTAGCGCTATTTACCAAGCAACACCAAATTAGTTTGCGCCCTTACAGCGAACTATTATTCCATGGTTTCCGTGGCGAAGCGCCAATTGATGAACTAGAAACCTTGCTAACATTGATGCATCTAAAAATTACATCTCCACAGTTTAATGGCGAGAAGTTAGAGCAACAGAAGCAAGCGATGGCATTAGGTATTTCAAAAACACCCGTTGAACGTACTTTCTTGGATAATATCAATAAAGAAAGCTATCAAAATGGCGATCGTTTAGTAATTTCTCCGCAAGGTGCTTGGAAACAGTTTACTGCTCAACAATTACAGCGAACAAACCAAATGATCTTAGGACAACCTGCTGATATGACATTAGTTATCAGTGGTCCTGTCAATATTAATCAGGTAAAATCTCTCATTGAACGCTGGGTTGCAAGTCTCCCAACACGCTCTGAACAGCGTCTATTCTGGGCAGATCCTGCCATTAATCCAAAGCTGACTTCATTTAACAAAACATACCCTATCGCAAGCAGTGATAAGAGTATGGTAAGTATTCAATATGCAGCGCCAGCTCAATGGTCACAACAACAAGTACTTGCGCTTAATTTACTGGATACAGTGATCAGCCAACGTTTAAGACTCAACCTACGTGAAAGAGCTGGTGGGATTTATTCACTTGGGTTCTCTGAAATGTTAACGAAAGTGCCTACAAGCTACTATACCGGTCGTTTAAATTTTACAGCATCACCTGAGCGCGCAGATGAATTAATCACTCTCGCCCGTAAAGTCGTGAATGAAGTTAAGCAGTCAGGTATTACAGAGAAAGAGTTACAAGAGGCTAAAAATATCTGGCTAACTGAAAATTCACAGGTGAATGACAGTGCAAGTTATTGGACAGATGCTCTTGCTCAAGTTGCAACGGATGACCAACAGTATCAGCGTTTACTCACTGATCCTGCCATTATAAAAACATTAAGTGTTAACGATATAAACCAAGTTGCTCGCCAGTGGTTAGGTGAAAATGAAAAGGTCTTTAAGTTAACGCCAGCAACTCAAAAATAAAAATGACTTAGGTTAAACCGATAAGCCATAAAGTCACTTAAAATAAAACGCCCAGATCAAGTCTGCATATAGCATGAGAACTGGGCGTTTATTCATCTATTTTAATCAAGTTATAGCAATAATATTCAATTTTATTGACTATTAAATTTATTAATCTTTTTTCACTGCAAAACGACCACTACCTAAAAACATCACCGCAATCGCAGCAAATAGGTAAAAGCCAGCGCTTTCTGGTGCCCATCCCCCTGTTTTAGGGTTTAATGCAAATAAATCACCAGAGTGAACCATCAAGACAGCAACAAACATTGTACCTGCTAAAACAAGTGCTGACGCACGAGTAAACAGACCGATAATCAGTAATATAGGTGCAACCACCTCCCCAATCACGGTACCGTAAGCAATAAAGGCGGGTAGATTAAAATTAGCCAACATCCCCTGAATACCAGCTAATCCACCCGGTTCCATTTTATGAAGCCCATGTAATAACATTAAAACGCCAAGAGAAACACGTAATACAAGTTTACCCAAGTCAGAACAGTCAACAAGTTGATTAAATTTATTAATCATAACGTCTCCAAATTGAAAATAGTGATGTGTATTTTTAATACGTATTAATAGGTACACTACATTATATGATGAAATATTATGAATGAGTGTGATTTTTATTATCACTATTTGTTCTCATTAAGTAATCACTTAGATTATTATTGCTTTATAACGTGCTATTCACCTTTTCCATGATTAAGATCACAACTTATTAACATAATGAACTCTTAATCACCGACTTCTCGTTATGCTATAGATATCTCATCTGACCAGTCTAAAAAGGGTATCTGATGGCACATTATTCTCATCTATTTTCGTCGCTTGATTTAGGGTTTACTGTACTTAAAAACCGTATTCTTATGGGCTCTATGCATACTGGACTCGAAGAAAACCCAAATGATGCCCCAAAACTTGCACAGTTTTATGCCCAACGTGCGGCTGCGGGTGTTGCATTAATAGTCACTGGAGGGATCTCTCCCAATAAACAAGGTGTGTTATTGCCTCATGCTGCGACATTAATGTCTGAAAACCAACTAGCGACTCATCAACTTGTTACGGATGCAGTTCATCAACAAGGAGGTAAAATTGCTTTACAGATCTTGCATACAGGTCGTTATAGCTACCAGCCAAACTTAGTTGCCCCTTCTGCTATTCAATCTCCAATAACCCCTTTTATACCAACAGAAATGAGTCATGAACAAATCGAACAAACTATCGATGACTATATTCATTGTGCTCAATTAGCCCAAAAGGCGGGCTATGATGGTGTTGAGATAATGGGATCTGAAGGCTATTTAATTAATCAGTTTTTAGTCAGTCATACTAATCAGCGAAACGACCAATGGGGTGGAAATATTGAAAATCGTTGTCGTTTCGCTTTACGTATTCTTGAAGGCATAAAAAAAGCAGTAGGTGAGCGGTTTATTATTATTTACCGCCTCTCTATGTTGGATTTAATTAAAGATGGCTCGGATGCCTCAGAGGTGCTTTATCTTGCTAAAGCTGTAGAGAAAGCGGGCGCAACAATGATCAATACGGGGATCGGTTGGCATGAAGCGCGTATCCCAACCATTGCCACTATGGTGCCAAGAGGCCAATTTGCGAATGTAACACGCGAATTAATGGGAAAAGTGAATATCCCTCTTATTACATCAAACCGTATTAATACACCACAAACCGCAGAAGCTATTTTAGCGGAAGGCTGTGCTGATATGGTTTCAATGGCTCGCCCTTTTCTTGCTGATCCTGAGTTCGTACTTAAAGCACAACAAGGACGTGAAGATGAAATCAATACTTGTATTGCTTGTAATCAGGCGTGTCTTGATGAAATATTTTCAGGTCAAACAGCCTCTTGCTTGGTTAATCCTTTTGCTTGCCGAGAAACCGAACTTCTAGTTATTCCAACCCAACAACCTAAAAAGTTAGCGGTTGTTGGTGCTGGGCCTGCGGGATTATCTTTTGCGGTAACCGCCGCAAAACGTGGTCATCATGTCACACTATTTGAAAAAGAAGATATTATTGGTGGGCAACTGAACATTGCTAGCCAAATACCCGGAAAAGAAGAGTTTCAAGAAACCCTGCGTTACTTTAAACGGCAACTACAACTTACGGGCGTCATTGTTAAAAATAATACCGAAGCCACACCTCATCACCTTAAAAACTTTGACGAGGTTATTTTAGCCAGTGGTGTTACTCCTCACAGTCCTGACATTGAAGGGCAAGATAATGAGATAGTTAAAACTTATCTTGATGTTTTAAAACACCATCAACCTGTGGGTAAAAATGTGGTGATCGTTGGTAGCGGAGGTATTGGCTTTGATACAGGCCTTTATCTTACGCAAAAAGGGCAATGCAGTAGCCTAAGTCCTTGTGCTTTTAATAAAGAATGGGGCATTGATCCGACGCTTTCATCTCGTGGTGGTATCAAGCCCACTAATCACCTTAAAGACAATACCAAACACATTGTGATGACACAGCGTAAAGCTGGAAAGATAGGTTTAAGTTTGGGTAAAACAACAGGTTGGATACACAGACTAACATTAGAAAAAAAAGGCGTTAAATTTTTAACACATTGTCATTATCAAAAAATTACGCCAGAAGGTCTTGTTATTGAACAAGATGGAAAACAACAACTTCTTATGGCTGATAATATTATATTGTGTACAGGACAACGCGCTTATCACCCTTTATTTGCCCCCTTAGAAAAAGAAAACAAAACAGTTCATCTTATTGGTGGAGCAAAAGATGCCAGTGCATTAGATGCAAAACGCGCTATTAGACAAGGAACTGAGCTAGCACTTGCCATTTAAACCGTTAACATGATGATAAAATGACAAAAAGAAACCCCACATAAATGTGGGGTTCTATTTTTTATTATTGATTATTATTTTTACAGCATCTTCCTGTCTTACTACCTACCCTTTTTACCCATTATTTTTTTCAGTTAATGGATTATCTGAAATACGATTATCTTCAGCAATACAGACTGTTGCAGTAAAAAGAACATCTGTTGCTGAATTTAATGCAGTTTCTGCTGAATCTTGCAACACACCAATCATGACTCCAACAGCAACAACTTGCATTGCAATATCATTACTAATACCAAACATGCCACAAGCTAATGGAATTAATAGTAATGATCCTCCAGCAACTCCTGATGCACCACAGGCACAAATTGCAGCAACTAGGCTTAATAACAGCGCAGTTGGGATATCAACAGGCATCCCCAGAGTGTTTACAGCCGCGAGTGTCAAAATAGTAATAGTGATTGCAGCTCCCCCCATATTGATGGTTGCACCTAATGGGATGGAAACAGAATAAGTGTCTTCATTTAAATTCATACGACGACACATAGCCATATTCACAGGAATATTTGCAGCTGAACTACGCGTAAAGAAGGCGGTTACACCACTTTCACGCAAACAGGCAAAGACTAATGGATATGGGTTACTGCGAATTTTCCAAAATACAATTATTGGATTCACTACTAAAGCTACAAACAACATACAGCCAATTAGCACAACAAGAACATGCAAGTAACCAGATAAAGCTTCAAAACCTGTTGTTGCGATAGTTGACGACACTAAACCAAAAATACCGATAGGGGCTAAACGAATAACAACACGTACTAGGTTTGTTACTGCATCCGCTAAATCTTGTGTTAAAGCTTTAGTAGTATCACTTGCATGGCGTAATGCTAAGCCTAGTCCGATAGACCACGCTAGAATGCCCATATAGTTACCATTAATAAGTGCATCAACAGGGTTTGCAACCACATTAATTAATACACCTTTAAGGACTTCAGCAATATTTTCAGGTGGTGACAGTTGTGATTCATTAACAACCAGCGTTAAAACGGATGGGAACATAAAGCTTGCCACAACCGCGGTTAATGCAGCAAAGAACGTTGCTAACAGATATAAAATTAATACAGGGCGAATATTCGATTTTTGCCCTTGGCGGTGATTAGCAATCGAAGCCATAACCAGTACCCATACTAAGATAGGTGCTACAGCTTTCAGTGCGCTAATAAACAGGGTACCTAGTAAGCTCACCATCTTGGCAGCTTCTGGCGCTAACCAAGCAAGTAAGATCCCTGCGACTAAACCAACGAGTATTTGTTTGACGAGACTTCCCTTAAAAAACAGGCTGAAGACTCTGGATTGTTGTTTATCCATAGCTATTCCATTACTTAAAATAATATTTAAAAAAGGCATTATTGAGTGTTTGCAATGCCAGTATAAGGAATTGAATCGCGCTGAAAAGCTGATTATGCAAAATATACAGTATTAACCGTTTTTGTTAACAATAAAATAACATAACTGTGATCATAATAGGATTTTGTTCTTTTTAGTATACCAACATGAAATGAAAGAAATTATTATTATCAGTAAGTTATACGTAGCTATCTTACTTATTTTTTATTTTATTTTTCTTCTTTTTGTTTTTTTTAATCAACTGACGGTCTTTTTTATTAACATTATCACTAACAACTATCCGCTCTAAACACCCTTGTTTTGAATAAATAACAAACAAAAAAAGATGAGCAATATAAACAAGATAACGTTTTATTTTCTCTCAATTAATATTAAAAATTTATCTTTTATGATCTCTATAAAATAGAGAATGCCTTTTGATAATATTCATTTTCTTAAGGTTTTATTTTAAAAAACTCTCTATTCTGAACTCAAAAAGAGGTTAGATGTCTATTTTTCACGATCCAATATCCATGCGTAAGTGGTGTCGTCATCCAGTTGAAAAATTTTCTGTCTAGTTTTTCCTGATTTTGTTAGAGTGTTGCTGTTTTAAACAATGAAAAATAGACCCTATGAAGTAGAAAACGGGTAAATAGATTACAACACCTATTGATTTTATATTTACCCCCAAATGACTCAGTTTTAGGAAGCCTTTTATATGGAAATCGTAAGAGAGCTATTCTTGGCGCTATGGCATCAAGATTACGAAACCTTAGCTAATCCTTCATTAATATGGATTATCTACATTTTATTATTCACCATACTATTCCTAGAAAACGGAGTATTGCCCGCTGCTTTCTTACCAGGAGATAGCTTATTAATTTTAGTGGGCGTGTTAATTGCTAAAGATACAATGGATTTTCCATTGACCTTACTTATTTTGACTGCAGGAGCAAGCCTAGGTTGTTGGTTGGGCTATCTTCAAGGACGATGGCTTGGAAATACGAAATTAGTACGTAGTTGGCTTTCACATCTACCAGAACATTATCACCAGCGCGCACATGGACTTTTTCATCGTCATGGTTTAGCTGCATTACTTATTGGTCGCTTTTTAGCGTTCGTTAGAACATTGTTGCCAACAATTGCCGGCCTTGCTGGATTGAATAATACTCGCTTTCAGATTTTCAATTGGTTAAGTGGACTTTTATGGGTCGGTATACTGACCACATTGGGTTATATATTAGGTAATAGCCCACTATTTCGTCAGTACGAACACCATTTAATGAATATCCTTATGCTATTACCTGTTTGCCTATTAGTTATAGGATTAATTGGTAGTATCTGGGTTGTAATTAAAAAGAAAAAAACGAAAGCGTAAGATCTATCAAATAATATCAAGATATTCCGACTACCATAAAAAGCAGTAAGAAAAAATAACAAAGGCCTGTTTCATTCAATTGAACAGGCCTTTATTTTATTTCGCTATACACTCGCCTTAACACCCTCTCATTCTTTTAACTGCGGATATCTATTAAGATTTATCTCTTTTTTTTACCAATAAGTCATTATTTAATTTCATTAAGCGGTAAAATTAGTCTATTGTTATAAGTATCATGTCTATCTCTATTAAAGGAGTGAATTATGTCTCATCAACGTTCAAATGAAGATCTGCGTAGTGAATTGAAATCTCTTGCTGATACTCTAGAAGAAGTGCTGAACTCCTCTGCAGATAAATCCAAAGAAGAAATCCAAAGCCTGCGTGCAAAAGCAGAATCGGCGATAAAAGGCTCTCGTGAAAAACTTAGCGATGCGGGTCGAGAAATTGTTGATAACACCAAAGAAATCGCCGGAAAAGCAGATAACTATGTTCGTGAAAATCCATGGACAGGTGTCGGTATTGGTGCGGCCGTTGGTGTTGTTCTTGGTGTTCTACTGGCAAAACGCTAATTTATAATGAGTGATACTCAAAGACCACAGGGCCCCGCATCCGGGGTTCTGAATTCTCTCAGTAAAATTGGTGCCATCGTGATAGGCATGGTCGAAACTCGCCTACGGCTAATCGCCATTGAACTGGAAGAAGAAAAAACCACCCTGATCCAGCTTATTTTAATGGCTGGTGTTACCTTGTTGCTCACCGCCTTTGGCTTAATGAGTTTACTTATACTGCTATTTTGGGTTATTCCACCTGAATACCGAGTCTATGCGTTAGCTATTACAACCGCTACTTTACTTTTCTGTGCACTGATTGGTGCCATCATGACATTAAGAAAAGCGCGAAATTCCACATTGTTAGGAGACACTCGCCAGCAATTGGAATTAGATAAACGTCTTTTGGAGCAATATCATGATGAACAGACAAAATAAGCAAGCAATCCTCGCAAGACGTAAAAAGCTGTTGTTGAATAAAATTCAGCAACAGCGCTCCGATTTAGGGCAAAGCACGCAAGCTTGGCTTGATGTGACAGAGCCTTATGATAAAGCGTGGCGGATTTTAGTCTCATTAAAACCTGCATTTTTAGTAGGCGCTAGTTTTATTTCTCTTTACAGTATTAAACACCCTAAAAAAATCATACGATTAGGACAACGCGCTATCGGTGCAATTGGCTTAATTCGGACAATACAGAAGTCCTTCAAAAAAAACTCAGATTGAACATCAATTTTTTTGTCTAAGAATGTTAATTCTTCTTAATATCCTCTTTTTCAATTTCCTATTATTGTATATCTCACACCGTAGCCGTGGTTATTAATTCTAAAAATAGAAAATTAACCAACGAAAATACAAATATAAACAGATATACATTGCAGATAATAGAGTTTAATTAGGAATAAACATCATGAAAAAATTTGAAGACATTGCGTTATTAATTGCCCGTATTTTAATGCCGATTTTATTTATCAGCGCAGGCTACGGAAAAATTGGTGGCTACGAAGGTACACAACAATATATGCAAGCAATGGGTGTTCCCGGTTTCTTATTACCACTAACCATTTTATTAGAATTAGGTGGTGGATTAGCAATCTTATTTGGTTTCTTAACTCGCACTACAGCAATTTTTACTGCGGTCTTTACTCTCTTAACCGCATTACTGTTCCACAGTAATTTTGCTGAAGGCATGAACCAATTAATGTTTATGAAAAACATGACAATTGCAGGCGGATATTTATTACTGGTTGTTACAGGCCCGGGTAAATGGAGCTTAGATCGTATTTTCAATAAAAATTGGTAATAACGAGTTCTGAAATAAAAAAGATCCTCTAGGGGATCTTTTTTGTTTGCTTAAAATAAAACTAACTCATTATTTATATTTGTTTTGATTATTTTTTATCGCTCGCAAAGAGTTTAGGTATTTCACGTAGACACCACGATTTAGCTTCACCCATGCTATCTCTGCGCCATGCCATAATAATATTATTTTCATGATGATATTCAGG
Organism: Proteus sp. FZP2095; assembly: GCF_023701425.1. Classification (NCBI taxonomy): domain Bacteria; kingdom Pseudomonadati; phylum Pseudomonadota; class Gammaproteobacteria; order Enterobacterales; family Morganellaceae; genus Proteus; species Proteus sp. FZP2095. Next base: position 162,814 of record NZ_JAMQBJ010000002.1, on the reverse strand, counting down.
GCCAACAACACGTAAACGCCCTTCTTTAATATCATCTTCAATTAAATCAATCGGCATTGTCGCCACACCTAAACCTGCGATTAACGCTCTGCGTTTATCTTCAATAGAACTGACCGTTAAACGGCGCTGTTTATCTAACAACAATACTGTCAACACAGGGCGTTCTCTTGCGGTATCTGCAATCGCAATACCCCGATATTTTAAGCGAGTTTCTTCTGCTAATGGCTCAGGCTCGTTATGAATGGGGTGATCTGGGCTGGCAACATAAACGCTAGTGGTATTGTATAAAGGGCGAAAATTGATTTCAGATGAAGTGCGAAAATGCATATCAGGTGAAATCACAATATCACATTTACCGCTTTCTAAGCTTTCCCATGCACCCGCTAATACTTCTGTTACTAAAGAGAGTTGGGTATTGGATTTTTCAGCTAATTTATCGACCAAAGGAAAAAGTCGAGATGCTGGGGTAAGCGCTTCACAAACAATAGTGATATGTGGCTCCCAACCTCTTGCTAAGGCTTCAGCATCTGAGGTTAATTTATCAGCAGCCTCAAGTAATATGCGCCCTCTATCAAGAAGCATTCGGCCAACATTAGTAAATTTAGTTCTATGGCCAGAACGGTCAAAAAGAACAACATCTAAATCTTCTTCTAATTTCTGCATGGTATAACTGAGTGCCGATGGAACTCGATTTAGTTCATCGGCCGCAGCTGCAAAACTCCCTCTACGATCAATGGCATCCATGACTCGTAAAGATTCCAACGTAATTGCTTTGTCTTTACTCATTATACTTATCTCTATCAAATAATTTGATTATGGGCACCAGATTAACTTGCTAACAATAGACAGTCCATACCTCTATGATAAATATATTGATAATCTACTCGAAAAATACCGCCATGATAAAATACAGAACAGCACAACAGTGTGGTAAAGCGGATTATGGTTGGCTACAAGCTCGCTACACATTTTCCTTTGGCCACTACTTTGACCCTCATTTTTTAGACTATGGCACGCTAAGAGTGCTCAACCAAGAAGTGCTTGCCCCAAATTCTGAGTTTAAAGCAAAGACTTATCCTCATGTGGATGTGGTTAATCTTATTCTTCAAGGGGAAGCAACATACCTTGATAATATGGGACGTACAGTGACGGCAAAAGAAAATGAGTGCTTACTTATTTCACCGCATAATACTGATACGTATATAGAGAAAAACAGTAGTCCTGATACACCATTAACTCGTATTCAATTGTGGCTAAATGCGTGTCCACAACAAGAAAGTGTAGCCTCACAAAAATTGGTATTAGATGAAAATTTAAAATATCAATTATTAGCCTCACCTACCGGTGATGATGGCTCGCTAATATTAAGGCAAACCATCTGGCTTTATCATATTTATTTGCAAGCAGGTGATGAAATTACACTACCAATAAAAGGGCAGAAAGGCTTTTTGCAATCCATAAAAGGTGGCACCTATTTGCAAACATCAACACAAGAAAATGGGCAAATTCAGTGTGGTGATGGGGCATTTATTCAAGATAGCCATAATATTACATTGAAAAGCTCGGCTGAATTTCGTGGTTTATTTATTGATATTATCTCGTGATAATCAATTTAGATGGACTTAAAAACAGAAAACCCTCGACACACAATGTGAATCGAGGGTTTTTTATGAGGTGAGTTGACCGTTAAGCCGGGTTCTGTCGTGGACAACCATTCATCTAGGCCAGAACTTGCGCGCTGGCTCCAGCAACCTACCCGGGTTCAATGCGGGCCGCACCATAAGAACCCCTATTTGGTCTTGCTCCGGGTGGAGTTTACCATGCCACAAACTGTTACCAGTTGCGCGGTGCGCTCTTACCGCACCCTTTCACCCTTACCTGATCCTGTAAACAGGCCATCGGCGGTTTACTCTCTGCTGCACTTGTCGTAGGCTCGCGCCTCCCAGATGTTATCTGGCACCCTGCCCTGTGGAGCCCGGACTTTCCTCCCCTCTATCCGTCTCCCCCGAAGGGACAACGATAAAGCAGCGGTTGTCTAGTCAACTCAGGGTGCGGATTATAGGGATTTTGGTAGAAAATGTATAGCAAAAGAAGCTAAAAAATCACTTTACTCGTCTTGAGCTTCACCATTTTGCTCAATGACATGCTTATAGAGTGCATTTTTCTTCACACCATAAATTTCTGCAGTGACTGCGGCTGCTTTTTTCAGTGGTAACTCTTTTTGTAAAATCGCCAATGTCCGTAATACTTCAGGAGAAAAATCGTCATCAACGGGTTTTTCATAACCCTCAACAATTAATACCATTTCACCTTTACGGCGGTTTTCGTCTTCAAGAACCCATTTAAGTAATTCACCAACAGGCATACCTTGAATAGTTTCCCACGTTTTTGTGAGCTCTCTCGCTAATACTACGTAGCGATCTTCCCCCCAAACTGTCACCATATCAGCTAAACTATCTAACAGCCGGTGTGTTGATTCATAAAAAATCAATGTACGAGGCTCTTCTGATAATGACCGTAAACAGTCTTGACGACTTTTTGTTTTTGCAGGTAAAAAGCCTTCGTAACAGAAACGATCTGATGGAAGCCCTGCCGCAGACAGTGCAGTAATAGCAGCACAAGCGCCGGGTAATGGCACGACATTTATGCCATTCTTACGACATTGATTGACTAAATGATAGCCAGGATCGTTAATTAATGGTGTACCTGCATCAGAGACTAATGCGATACTTAGCCCCTGCTGTAATTTGCTAATTAATTGATCTGCTTTTTGCTGTTCATTATGATCATGTAACGCATACAAACGTGCGTTAATGGCAAAGTGCTGTAATAGAAGCCCTGTATGACGGGTATCTTCTGCAGCAATTAAATCGACATGAGACAGCACATCAAGTGCCCGCTGGGTGATATCGCCCAGATTACCAATAGGTGTGGGTACTATGTACAGTGTGGATGTCGTTACCGCTGCTCGATTAGGTTGATTCATTGTTTATTCCGAATGACCGATTTAAAATTGAGCATAATTATAAAACATCACTGGGTACAGTATGCTTTCCTCAATTTTTGTGCGTTTTAAAACAGGTTTATCCTATACTGCGATACTCTCTGCGCTGATTATGTCAGGTTGTACCCTGACGGGGCAACAAGAACAACCTCTCACTCCCGCTGCAAAAGCAGAAATGGAGATGAAACAATTTCAAAAAGTGATTGATGACGCTCAAGGGTTGGCATCTTTAGATGTTATTAGAGCCTATATTGGGTTAGAAACATTAATTACAGATCCTCAACTGCATCAGAAAAATATTGATGATACATGGCTCACGCTAACCAAACTCACACCAGAGCAACGCCGTAGTGTTGTTATCAAAGCAGATGAAAATACACTGCAAGGTTGGTTAGACTTACTGAATACCTATGAATACAACAAAGATGATGCTGATAAATTATCAACAGCGGTCAGAGAGTGGCAGACTCGCTATCCTCGCAACCCAGCCGCATTAACACTTCCAGCATCATTGTTACGTCTTTCACAGCCTTCAGTGAGTGCAAGTAGCCAAATCGCATTATTGTTACCTTTAACAGGGCAAGCGAAAGTTTTTGGTGAAGCTATTCGTCAAGGCTTCCTTGATGCGCAAAGTGGTTTACCACAACCTCAAGAAATGCCAGCGCCACAAGCGCCTAACAATGACGATAGCCTTAATTCAATTTTAGAAGAATTAGGCATCAAAAATACTGAAACACCAACAACAGATACGGCAAAAGAAACAACTGAAAATACGCAAGCGACTCAAGATCAAGAAAAAGAGAGCTCTACATTTTCTGGTGATACAACATTACGCTTAGATCCTGTTGCACAAAACTCTCGCCAAGTGATTGTTTATGATACTAATAGCCAATCTATCGATGTTTTACTGAAAAAAGTACAGCAAGATGGTGCTAACTTAATTGTCGGCCCGTTACTAAAACCTGAAGTCATGAAGACTATTGAGCTTCAAAGTGGCTTACCTGTATTGGCATTAAATGAATTAGACAGTGTTCCTTCAGCAACAACCGTTTGTTTCTTCTCTCTTTCACCAGAAGATGAAACCCGTAATGCGGCACAACATTTACGTCAGCAACAAAAATCAAACCCATTAATTATTGTTCCTGATAATAAATTTGGTCAAAGAATGGCACAAACATTTGCTGATGAGTGGCAACGCACCGGCGGCGGTACCGTTTTACAACAAACTTTTAGCTCTGTTGAAAGCTTAAAAGCCTCTATCAACCGTGGTGTGGGTATTCGAATGACGGGTACGCCTGTTCTCCCAACGGCTAATGCACCTTTACCATTAGAGACTCAATCTATTCCATCAGCAAGTGGTGCCATTGATTCTGTTTATATCATTGCGACTAGCGATGAATTAACCTTAATTAAACCAATGATTGATATGGCGATCAGTACCAAAAAACGTCCACCAATTTATGTTAGCTCACGTAGTAACCAAGGTGGAACCGGCCCTGATTTCCGTATGGAGATGGATGGCATTCAATTTAGTGATATTCCATTGATGACTGGTGCTAATTTGCCATTAATGCAAAAAGCATCAAGCAAATTTGCGAACGATTACTCATTAATGCGTCTTTATGCCATGGGAATTGATGCATGGTCATTAGCAAACAATTACAATGATCTGACAAAAGGCACATTGCGTTTTAATGGTATTTCAGGCTCATTACGTGTTGAAGACAACTGTACTGTTTATAGACAACTCCCTTGGATGCAATTTAAACAAGGTAAGATTGAACCTGTTGCACAGTAATGCACGCATTTAATTATCATTAAAATAAACCGCCATTATGGCGGTTTATTTTATGAGTGATGTAAAGAAGGAAATCATGGATGATTTTTTCTAAAAGCCCTTATTTTTTAGGGCTATACTATGAGCAAAAAGCGCTAAAATATTTACGCCAACAAGGATTAATATTGATTGAGCGTAATGTCCGATATCCCTGTGGAGAAATTGATCTTATTATGCAGGAAAAGAGGACATGGGTATTTGTTGAGGTTCGTTTTAGACGTAACATCTTATTTGGTGATGCTATAAGTTCTATTACTACCTCAAAACGGCGTCGCTTATGGCGTACAGCAAAATATTGGCTAGCACAACGCCAAGAAAGTATCGAGACTTCAGACTGCCGTTTTGATATTTGTGCATTTAATCAACGCCAGCTAATATGGCTAAAAAACATTCTCGATTATACGGAATTTATTCGTTAAATTAGATTATATAGGTCTTAACGTGCTTGATAGAATCAAAGTCTGCTTTACAGAGAGTATTCAAACTCAAATTGCAGCAGCAGAAGCATTACCAGATGCCATTTCCAGAGCCGCCATGATGATGGTTCAATCTTTGTTAAACGGCCATAAAATATTAAGCTGTGGAAACGGTAGCTCAGCAGCAACAGCACAGCGATTTGCCGCAAGCATGATCCATCGTTTTGAAACAGAGCGCCCAAGCTTGCCCGCATTATCGTTAAACACAGATAGCGTTGTGATGACTGCAATTATGGGGAATCAGCAGCACGATGAAATCTATGCAAAACAAGTGCGTGCCTTAGGACAAGCTGGAGATGTGCTACTTGCTATCTCAACTCACGGTAACAGCAGAAGTATTATTAAAGCCGTTGAAGCCGCTGTTACACGAGATATGACCATTGTTGCATTAACAGGTTATGATGGCGGAGAGCTTGCCGGATTATTAGGCCCTCAAGACGTTGAAATTCGTATTCCATCTCAACGTACCGTCAGAATACAGGAAGTTCAGATGCTAACAGTCAATTGTCTCTGTGATTTAATTGATAATACATTATTCCCACATCAGGATGACTAAGGAGTTACTATGAAATTGCTTCCTATCACTGCAGTGCTATGTTCTGCACTTTTACTGCAAGGTTGTATCGGCGCAGCGGTTGTCGGCACTGCCGCAGTTGCGGGTAAGACTGCAACCGATCCTCGCTCATTAGGGCAACAAGTTGACGATGGTACATTGGAAGCACGTGTTTCTGGTGCTCTAAACAAAAACGAACAGATCAAGAAAAGCAATTCACGTATCGTAGCTACAGCTTATCAAGGCAATATTCTGTTAACAGGCCAAAGCCCTGATATGTCTGTTGCGAATACAGCAAAACAAGTTGCGAGTAAGGTTGAAGGCGTGAATAACGTCTATAACGAAGTCCGCCAAGGCGAACCTGTGACATTAGGCACAGCGTCTTCAGATACATGGTTAACAACCAAAGTTCGCTCTCAGATTTTAGGCAGTGATTCAGTAAAGTCTTCTTCTGTAAAAGTGATCACTGAAAATGGTGAAGTGTTCTTATTTGGTATTTTGACTCGCCAAGAAGGGGCCGCGGTTGCAAAAATTGCTAGCGAAACCAAAGGTGTAGTAAAAGTAACCACGGCATTTACTTACCTTAACTGATCCCATTACTAACATCATTTTTGTATTATCCTGTCAGTATCGAGTATTTATAATAAATAACCGATACTGACAGTGTCTTTCTCGACTAAAAACTCACCTTTTCTCAACAAACTATTAGCGTCTTAGCATGCCTTTATCAATGATAAAATCGATAATAGTTTCTAAGCCCACTTTTTCTTTTAGATTTGTGAAAACATAAGGCTTCACAGGACGCATTCTTGCTGTGTCTGCTTCCATCACTTCTAATGATGCGCCAACATAAGGTGCCAGATCGATTTTATTAATAACTAATAGGTCTGAATGTGTAATACCTGGGCCACCTTTACGTGGAATTTTTTCCCCTTCAGCCACATCAATTACATAAATGGTTAAATCAGCAAGCTCTGGGCTAAATGTCGCACTTAAGTTATCACCACCACTTTCCACAAAAACGATATCAAGATTTTTGTGGCGCATTGCTAATTCTTCAACCGCCGCAAGGTTCATTGATGCATCCTCACGAATAGCAGTATGAGGACAGCCACCCGTTTCAACACCAATAATACGATCCGCATCTAATGCTTCAGCTCGCGTTAAGATCTTGGCATCTTCTTGAGTATAAATATCGTTAGTAACAACCGCGATTTCATAAGTGTCGCGCATTGCTTTACAAAGAACTTCTAACAGTGCCGTTTTTCCTGATCCAACAGGACCACCAACACCAATACGAAGTGGTTGATTATATTCTTGCATATAGATTTCTCATGAACGAAAAAGTCGAGTGTATTGTGTTTCATGGCGACTACTGGCAATAATTTGTGCCGGTGTAAAACTCCCAATATCTTCAGTGGGCCAATGTGCAGATTGCTCTACAATCGCAGGGATCTGCTCTGCTAATGTAAACAATATCTTCTGCCCCGCACTTTGCCCTAAAGGGATCAGTTTCACTCCTGACATCACCGTATTTTCAAGCCAACCCCAAGCATAAGCACAACATAACTTTTCAGCAGAAATATTCCATTTCACAGCAGCTAACGCAAATGCCATAAGTTGTGTCTGTTTTACACAAGCTTGTAAGGTTTCATCTAACTCAATATCTAATTGAGGAAGTAAACGAGCAAAAGCGATGCCTCGTTGACGCTCTTCTTGTCGCAACTCTTTAGTTTCACGACTTGCGACAATAAAATCACACCAATACTTCACTTCACTCATTTTGACTTGAGCTAAATTTTCTTGTAATCGCCGTAAGATAGGGAGCTCTAACGTTGCTAAAGTGCTGGTCATTTGGGTACTTAGCCAATCCGCTAATGTTTGAGGACAACAAACCCAGCCCTTTTCAATCGCCCACTCTAATCCTTGAGAATAAGTAAACGATCCCACAGGTAAAGAAGGACTGACTAATTGATATAAGCGCAGATCTGCAAGCATCAATAAGCTCCCTTATTCAAATAATTAGTGATGATGATCGTCATGAGAGTGATGATGATGACCACCTGACGACCCACCATAAGCGCCCGGCTCAGGTTGGTATTTCTCTAATTCCACAACCACATTGGCACCTAAACCTCTCGCCATATCATCTAAAACATGATCGTGAAAATAACGACACCAACCCGCTTCGATTTGTAATGGAACATGACGATTACCTAAGTGGTAGCAAACACGAGCCAATAACAGCGGATCGTCACTATATACCGTTGAAACTTGCTCTTTTGCCGCTTCAATTGTGACTAGCGTATTATCTTCTGACAGTAAGATATCACCTTCTTTTAGCACCGTACCGCGAGGCAAAAATAGCCCCGCTTCTTGCCCATCACTTAACGTCACTTTTAAACGACTTTTGGTTCTTTCATCCATCGTTAAGCATAAAGTAATAGCCTGTATTTCTGGCGTTACTAATTCAAGCGCTTTTTGTTTATCAATAAGTTGAGTAAATCTTTTCATTCTCTACATTCTCGGTAAACGCTAATCAAAAGAGGAAATAGCGTTGTGCCATTGGTAATTGCGTTGCAGGTTCACACACTAATGGCACACCATCAGCTTTCACAATATAGGTTTGAGGATCAAGCTCGATATGAGGCACATAACTATTGTGGATCATCGAAGCTTTAGTGATGTTACGACAGCCTTTAACACGACCAATTAAGCTCTTTAAGCCCAGCTTTTCAGGCACTCCAGCTTCAATGCCCGCTTTTGACATAAAGATCATCGACGTCTGATATTTCGCTTTACCTAAGCAAGCATACATTGGGCGATAATGTACAGGCTGAGGTGTTGGAATAGCCGCATTAATATCACCCATTGGCGCATAAGCTACCATGCCACCTTTCATGATCAACGCAGGTTTCACACCAAAAAAAGCTGGATCCCATAAAACCAGATCCGCTAATTTACCTTTCTCAATAGAGCCGACTTCGTGTGCAATACCATGTGCTAAAGCAGGATTGATCGTGTATTTCGCAACATAACGTTTAATACGATGGTTATCACTTTCAGCGGTATCACCGTCTAATGTACCGCGCTGTAATTTCATTTTGTGCGCACATTGCCAAGTACGAAGAATAACTTCGCCTACGCGTCCCATTGCCTGTGAGTCTGATGACATAACAGAAATAGCACCCATATCATGTAAGATATCTTCTGCTGCGATGGTTTCACGGCGAATACGAGATTCAGCAAAAGCCACATCTTCAGGAATAGACGGATCAAGGTGATGGCAAACCATCAACATATCAAGATGCTCATCTACAGTGTTAATGGTATAAGGCATTGTTGGGTTAGTAGAAGCAGGCAAAATATTCGGCTCACCAACTGATTTAATTACATCAGGTGCATGCCCACCACCTGCGCCTTCTGTGTGGAAAACGTGGATCACACGACCTGCTATCGCTTTCACAGTTTCCTCGTAGAAACCGCCTTCATTTAAAGTGTCAGAGTGAATAGCGACTTGCACATCCATTTCATCGGCAACATTAAGGCAGTTATGAATTGCCATCGGTGTTGCACCCCAGTCTTCATGGATTTTTAAACCAATAGCACCGGCTTCAATTTGCTCGCGAACGGCTTCTGGTTGACTCACACAGCCTTTACCGAATAAACCCACATTAATAGGCAATTCATCAACGGCTTCTAACATGCGGTGCATATTCCAAATACCTGGCGTTACTGTGGTTGCATTTGTTCCAGCAACAGGCCCTGTACCACCACCAATAAACGTGGTGACACCAGACACTAAACCTTCTTGTGCTTGTTGAGGGCAGATAAAGTGAATATGCGTATCAACGCCACCAGCGGTAACAATTTTGCCTTCACCTGCAACCACTTCTGTAGCAGGCCCTACAACAATATCTACATTAGGTTGAACATCAGGATTACCCGCTTTACCGATACCCACAATGCGGCCATCTTTAATACCGATATCCGCTTTTACAATACCCCAATGATCTAAAATAATGGCGTTTGTAATCAGCACATCGACACATTCAGCATTGACAACTTGGCTTTGCCCCATGCCATCGCGAATAACTTTACCACCACCAAATTTGACCTCTTCGCCATAAGTCGTGAAGTCTTTTTCAATTTCGAGAAAAAGCTCAGTATCGGCCAATCTCAGACGGTCGCCAGTTGTTGGACCAAACATATCTGCATAAGCTTGACGTGAGATAGTTTTCATTTTTTCTCACTCTCCAATTTACCCATCACCTTGCCATGAAAGCCGTAAATTTCACGCTTTCCAGCAAAAGCCACTAATTCAACAGTACGGCTTTGCCCTGGTTCAAAACGAACCGCCATGCCCGCTGGAATATTTAAACGAAAACCTAATGTGTCTTCCCGTTCAAATTTCAGCGCCTCATTCACTTCATAAAAATGATAATGAGAGCCAACTTGCACAGGTCTATCGCCATGATTGGCAACCTGTATTGTTTTTGTTTCTCGACCTGCATTAAGTTCGATATCGCCTAATGCTTGGTTAACTTTAATTTCACCAGGTATCATGTTATTACCTACACAATAGGAGAGTGAATAGAAACAAGTTTTGTACCATCAGGGAATGTACATTCCACTTGGATGTCTTTGATCATTTCTGGTACGCCTTCCATGACTTGTTCCGCCGTCAAAATAGTGCGCCCTTCACTCATCAATTGGGCAACTGTTTTACCTTCTCTCGCCCCTTCCATAATGGCGCAACTGATAAGTGCAACCGCTTCAGGATAATTAAGCTTGAGCCCTTTCGCTAAACGTCTTTCAGCAACAAGACCCGCTGTAAAAAGCAGTAATTTATCTTTTTCTCTTGGTGTTAATTCCATTTCTGCTCCTAAAATTAACGATTATGTCGCCCATATACGAGGCGGCTCAGGGCAATACCCTAACCAGTGTTGTCTGACGGTTTGCCAAACTTGAGCAAAACACGCCATCATCGGCTCTGTTTGCGAGCCTAATAACCGTAAAACTAAAATACCGTCTACATCCGTTAAACCATATTCGATAACATGATCGTAAGAAGCGGAGAAAGCCTCGATACTTTGTTGAATAAGGTTTTTTAATTCGTCCGTTGCGGGATAGATATAAAGTGATCCCAGCATCGGAAACTCACGCATGGCGGCTGATCTTTTTTGTAAACCATCGACAAAAAGTGACTCAGTTAATGTCAGTTTTTCATCGATATAGAAATTTAAACGCCCTTTTACATTGCCATCTTCAAACCACTCATTTAAAACGGGGCGACCAAAACATTGAATTTCCCAGCCAATAAATCTGGCAGTAGATGCAATATGAATATGTGTTTCTAGGCGAACTTGGGCTTCAGGAAAAAAGATATTTTCTTGAGGTAACCACTCTAAAAAACCATTAGCTGCCACTTTTAAGGTTTGAACTTGCCGAGCAACACCGCCAGCACTACGGTAAAACTTAGTGGCTCCGGGTGTTGTGAGCAATGCATGAGCTTGGGGTTGCACATCAATATTAATCAATAGTTTATCACCACCGACCACACCGCCAGGAGGATGAAGCAAATAAGTGTGTGCAATACCTTGCTCAGGATAAAAAGGACGCTGAACCATTAATGGGCCGATATGGCGCTTTTCTGTAAGACGTGTTATTTCGCGTTTTACTTCATAACGTAAAACGATTTCAGCAAGCCAACCCTTCCCTGAAAAGTCAGACATACTCACTCCTGCCAATTCGGCAAAATTATCAATAAATCAGGAAAATACGTGAATACATACAGCGCTATCCATAAGATTGAGTCATTCAAAATCAAATAGAAAATAAGCTAATGAATGTTGGATAGGGTGTGGATAAAAGACAAACAGCGATATCCTAAGAACAGAATAATCTCCTTCGTCTGTGACGCGCGATTCTACACCTTATTACGAAAAATGCGTTTTGAATAAATAGCAATTTATTTAGAAAAAATGACACTGTTTAAAATAAATGTAAAAAATGAGCAGATATCTATATTGTCATATTTTATCAACAAGATTATATTCTGCTTCACTCTCATTCTGCTTTGCATGACAACACTAATTTAAATTAGAATAATCTCTCTATTTATTATTCTAGACGTGGCTTATCAGTTTATACAACAAATGAGCTAATTTTGAGTATTGTTCATTTAAGCAAGATTAATGCTTAACTTGCCTACGGTATATCGGAGATCATGGAATACAAACACATCCTGTCCTCTAACCAAATGTCTTTAAAAACGTTTTACATCGAAAACCCGATGATAGCGATGGTTAGTGGCGCAAAAGGTACGATTTGCATCAATGGACAAACTATTGATGTATCCAGCCATTTAACGCTTATTATTCCTAAATACAGTCAAGTCTCTTGCGATATAGTCAGCCAATTTACGCATAAATCGATTGAACTACACACGCTTGTGTTATGTGAAACAGAACTTCAATCTGTTTTCTCTTTATTGAAGCCTTTAATTAAATCTAGTTCACCACTAACAAGTCACTTACCTGCTTACCATTTATCAACGCCTGAAGTGATAAAAAGTAATTTTGGAATTTTAAAGCAGTGCTTACCACTTCCACATGGCTCTCCATCTCAAGAAACCATGTTTATGCAGCAATGCTTGTTTTTTATTTTGATGGCGGTGTATCAAGAAGGTATCGATATTTTAAATATCTTCCGATTTAACTATGATGAACCAAAAAATCAGGCAATTACGCATTTAATTACGCAAGATCCGCAAAAAAAATGGCATTTAGAAGATGTGGCTAAAACACTTTTTACAACGCCATCAACGTTACGTCGGCATTTAAGTAAAGAAGGTGTCTCGTTCTGCCAGCTATTACTGGATGTCAGAATGGGAATTGCTTTAAATTACCTGACATTTTCTAATTACTCTGTTTTTCAAATAAGTCATCGCTGTGGTTTTGGCAGTAATGCCTATTTTTGCGATGCTTTTAAACGTAAATACGGCATGACGCCTTCACAATTTCGTATTCAGTCTCGGCAATCTAACGATCCCTCTACGATAACAAAGCTATCAGAGAAGATTGCTGAGCCTAATAGAAAGATATTTCAAACCTTATAGAGTTATGACAAATTATTTTTCTTTAAGAAGCTAATTCCCCCCATTAGCCGCATTTGATTTAAGATCCACTGTTGCCGCTTTAGAGTATAAGCAGAAGGTTTATTTACATGGTAAATATGCGGATTAGGTAATACTGCGGCTAGTAATGCGGCCTCATGACTTGTGAGTTGTTTCGCTGGCTTTCTAAAATAGTGTTGGGAAGCCTGCTCTACACCGAAGATCCCATCACCAAACTCAACAATATTCAGGTATACGGTTAAAATACGTTTTTTTGACCAAATAAGCTCGACAACAGGCGTCATACCTGCCTCAAGCCCTTTTCTTATCCAACTACGACCATCCCATAAAAAAAGATTTTTGACAGTTTGTTGAGAAATCGTTGATGCACCACGTAATGTTTTCCCGTTGTTATTATTTTTTTTGAAAACTTTCTCAATAGCATCAAAATCAAAGCCCCAATGTTTGGGAAAATTTTGATCCTCAGAAGCAATCACGGCTAAATACATCACTGATGCTATCTCTTTTTCATCTACCCAAGTGGAATGTGATACATAAGAAAAATCAAACTCACTCCAAGCAGAAATTTGTCTTTGAGCCATAACAGCAGAAAAAGGCACAGGTAAAAAAGAAAACAGCACAACTGTTAACAGCCATAAAGCAATTAAAATAATTAATAGTTTCTTTAACTTTCTCACCAGTACCATCTGCTGTTTTTACCTATCGTTTATGCCATTTCAAGGACTTTCTTAACCAGTTTCTCAATACCTACCTGTGCTTGTGCAATAGATTGTGCAAGCATATACGCAGGAGTTGTGACAACACGATATTTTTCATCAACAACAATATCATCAACAGTGCAATCTATATGAATGCCACCCATTTTTTCGATTGCATGTGCTGTTTCTGCGTCATTTCCAATTGTTAATTTTACTGGAGAATTTAACATTTTTGGTAACATTACAGGTGCAATACACATTAACCCTAATGGTTTATTTTGCTGATGCATCGCTTGTACAAATCTTAAGAGATCTTTGTTAATTTCACAGTCACTTCCTTTTGTTGCGAAATTACACAAATTCTTCGCCGCACCAAAACCACCAGGAATAATGACAGCATCAAAGTTTTCAGCCTTTGCCTCTGATAAAGGGGAGATTTTTCCACGAGAAATACGAGAAGATTCTTCCATCATATTCCTTTTTTCTGATTTTTCTTCACCTGTAATATGATTAATTACAGTTGGTTGTAAATCATTAGGTGAAAAATAATGAACTTCAGCATTATTTTGGCTTAAAGCAAGCATTGTGAGCACTGATTCATGGATTTCACTCCCATCGAACACACCACAGCCACTTAAAATTACCGCAATTGATTTCATATCTTTCTCCGTTTGTAGTAGATTACTAGTTACCCATTTATAGGTGTAAACACCAATCGGCATCACATATTTAAATGTTTCTTGTAACAAAAAAACTTATCTTTGCTATTTTGTTGCTTGTATGATGTATGGAATAGTTTCATCCTATTCGCCTATGTAATGAGAATCAAAAAAAGCGGATAGAAAAGTTTCCCTGGTGTTGGCGCAGTATTCGCGCACCCCAACCTTCGGTTGGGGTTATTTTTTTCTAGCGTCTGATAACCAGTTTCTTAAACTTTCCACATCCTTTCTCCAATCTCTTTCTAGCTCATCTACCCACTCTTGTACATTGTCCCACCAAGCAGGTAATTCCGATGATTGGATCTGTTTAGCGAGTTGCTGTAAATGTTTTAAACCTATAGAACCTGCTGCACCTTTAATTTTATGCCCTTCCTCAGAAATCCCCTTCTCATCACGAGCCGTTAGGTTAGATTCAAGGACAGACATATAACTTGGCATCATCTTCTCAAAAACATCTAGACCATCAGTGATTAATTGAGGCCCGACAAGTTCGATGTATTGATTCAGCATGTCTATATCTAATAATTCTTCATTTTTACTCAACAATTCCGATGACTCATTACATGGCACAGAAACCGCACCATCCCCCCAGAATTTATTGATAATCGCGGTAAGCGCATCCACAGAAAGTGGTTTACTTAGCACATCATTCATTCCCGCATCCAAATACTCTTTTTTGTCTTTCAAAACATTTGCAGTTAAAGCAATAAGAGGAGGAAGTTCATTGCTATCGAATTCTTGACGTAATTTTCTTGAAATATCGAACCCTGTCATATCCGGTAATTGAATATCTAATAGCACTAAGTCATATTCATCAGGCTTAAACATCGATAATGCTTCTTGCCCTGTCATTGCTACATCAACAGTATTACCCAGTTTTTCTAAAACAGAGCAGGCGACGATTACGTTGAGTTCAATATCTTCTACAAGAAGAATATTTAAAGCCGGTAATAAGAACTCATCATCACTTTCGATATCGTGATGCTCTTCAATCGCAGGAGCGACGATAGAGAGGGTAAAGGTAGAACCCTCACCTAACTCACTCTCAACACGAATATCACCGCCCATATGCTGTGCTAGGCGTTTTGAGACAGCAAGTCCGATACCCGTTCCCGTTGCAGAGCGACCACCTTGACTATCATTGACTTGATAGTACATGGCAAAGATCTTCTCCAGCTCACTTTTTGGAATACCAATTCCGCTATCTTTCACTTCAAAGAACAACTTATCTGGCGCTTCTTGCCAAATGCGCACTTTGATTTCGCCTTCTTGGGTAAACTTCACGGCATTACCGATGAGGTTCCATAATATCTGGCGTAATCGAGTTCCATCAGAAGTTATTTTATGTGGTAGCGTTTCTTCTGCTTCCAGTGTGAATTTCAATCCTTTTGGCTGTACTAACAGTCCAGACAGGTTTTCTAAATCAGAAATAAATTCAGTAAAGTCAATTGGCTGATTATCTAACTGAATTTTTCTACGCTCAATTTTGTCCATTTCAATCACATCATTAAAAATATTTCCTAACGTAATCGCACTCACATGGATAGTTTTTAAGTAATTGAGTTGTTCTGGCGAAAGCTCGGTATCCAATAAGATACGGCTTAACCCAACAATACCATTTAGCGGTGTACGCAATTCATGGCTGATTGTTGAGATAAAGGTGGTTTTATCACGGCTCGCGTTCTCTAACGCGTCTTGATAGCGCTTACGCTCTGTAATGTCACGTCCAAAGCCCATTAAGCCATGACGTTTACCAATACGATCATAAAACGGCACTTTTCGCAGTTCAAAACAAGCCTTGCGCCCATCCGGATAAACTAACCATTGCTCATAAGTAAGTGACACATTATGGCGGAAGACTTTCTCATCTGTTTCCATCACTTTTATTGCAATATCTTCGTCATAAACATCAAGTGGTGTCAAACCGATAAGTTGCTTCTCGCTTTTGCCTGTCAGTAATTCCGTCGCGCGGTTACATCCTGAAAATTCATTATCTTCATTGCGGTAATAAACTAAGTCAGGAGAGGCATCAAGGAATGAGCGTAAAAGAGAGGATTGCTGTTCAAGCTCGATTTGCGTCAATTCACGACGCTTCATTTCACTTTTTAGTTTTTCGAGTAGTTCAAGGTGCGCTTTTTCAACTTTTTCACGCTCTTGAATTTCCAAGTTTAATTGCTCAATATTCTCTTTTAATTGAGAGTTAAGCTCTAAGTCGCGCTGGCGCATTACTCCCAGTTTATCTACCATACGAGATAAACGGCGTCGTGACTCTTCAAGTTGTTCAACCACAACAGAGAGAAAATAGACAGCCCAAGGCGTAATAATCAGCCCAAAGAAAATAGAGCGAACAAGGTCAATACTGGTAACATCACCTGCAAGCAAGAATGTCACCGCCATTTGAACAACCATCGCTAAAACAACTAATGCAGAAGCTAACAACAATGAGAAGCGAATTAGCCCCAGCTTCATCATTAAGTCAACGTAGTATTGGGCAAGCCCTTTGAGCAATTTCATTGAAAACTCCAATATATTGAATCTATGGAATGATAACCCAAAAATGAATTGGCGCAGTGGCGAACATTCAGAAATCTTGCTAAGAGTGGTTATTTCTCATTACTTTGTTTGATTTAATCCTCTATTTTCTCTTAACAAGAACCTCTCCGATATATGTATTCATAAAAATAATGCAAAACCTAATTACATAAACGATAGCGATATCAACAATAAATAGACCTTATTAGAAAAAACTCAATTTGTCTTTTTTTATACAAATTGTATAAAAACAATAAAAAACTAAATTTATCATAATCATTAGAATAACTAACTACTCGTTTTTATCATTAAAGGATGTGATAAAGCGAAATCGCTTAAATAAAGTGATATAAATCACACTAAAAATAGTGTACTCCCCCCTTCAAAAATTGAATATTTTATTTATTTATCAATATATTAAAATAAAAAATCTCTTATTCATCTTATTCTAGTCAAATCTCCTCATACATTGACCTCATTTTTATTTATCGATAAGTTGAAAAGACATTGCGTAGCAATATAAAAACACTCCAAGCTAAGCAAACACAACATCACCCGATGAGCACCCATAAATTTACCTACATACTTTGAGCCAAAATGTTCCTTTTGCGCTCTGTTTTGAGGTGCCCAGTAAACTAAGTAGGAAGCAAAAAAATGCTCTATCAAAAGACACAGGAAAAAGACAATTGTGGATTTGGGTTGATCGCGCATATTGAAGGGCAAGCCAGTCATAAAATTGTCAGAAATGCAATCCACGGTCTCGCCAGAATGCAACATCGAGGAGCCATTCTTTCTGATGGCAAAACGGGCGATGGTTGTGGATTACTTTTACAAAAGCCCGATCGCTTCTTTCAATTAGTTGCTGAGGAAAAAGGCTGGCATTTAGCCAAAAACTACGCTGTTGGAATGCTATTTTTAAGCCAAGATCCTAATATCGCGACACAATGTCGCCTTATTATTGAAGAAGAGCTTCAACGTGAAACACTCTCTATTGTGGGCTGGCGTAAAGTTCCTATCAACACAGATATTCTAGGTAGTATCGCCCTTTCATCTCTTCCTTTAATTGAACAAGTCTTTATTAATGCACCCGCTGGCTGGCGGATAAGTGATATTGAAAGGCGACTCTTTGTTGCTCGCAGACGTATTGAAAAACGCATTACTGATAATGATTTTTATATTTGTAGTCTTTCTAATTTGGTAACAATTTATAAAGGCCTCTGTATGGCCATCGATCTACCGCGCTTTTTTACCGATCTCGCTGATCTACGGATGGAATCTTCAATCTGTTTGTTCCACCAGCGTTTTTCAACTAACACCACTCCCAGATGGCCACTTGCACAACCTTTTCGTTATTTAGCCCATAACGGTGAAATTAATACCATTACAGGCAATCGCCAGTGGGCTAGAGCACGTGCCTATAAATTCCATACACCTCTTATTCCTGATCTACAAAGTGCTGCCCCTTTTGTGAATGAGAGTGGCTCAGACTCAAGTTCACTCGACAATATGCTAGAGCTTTTTCTCAATGGCGGTATGGATATTGTTCGTGCAATGCGGTTGTTAGTGCCACCTGCATGGCAAAATAATCCACAAATGGATGATGATTTACGAGCATTTTTTGATTTTAACTCAATGCATATGGAGCCTTGGGATGGCCCTGCGGGTATTGTGTTATCAGATGGTCGTTATGCTGCGTGTACGCTAGATAGAAACGGTTTACGCCCTGCTCGCTATGTTATTACCACAGATAACATCATCACTTGTGCTTCTGAAATTGGTATTTGGGATTACCAGCCTGATGAAGTGCGAGAAAAAGGACGCGTCGGTCCCGGCGAGCTAATGGTTATCGATACTCATCATGGACGTATTCTCCACTCTGCCGAAACCGATGAGGATTTAAAAAGACGTCATCCTTATAAACTGTGGCTAGAGCGCAATGTCAAACGCTTAACGCCGTTTGAAGAGTTACCGGAACAAGAGGCTACCGGACAACGCGCTTTTGATGACACTTTACTAGCCACTTATCAAAAACAGTTTGCATATAGCCAAGAAGAGCTTGAAAGCATTTTGCACGTGCTTGCAGAAAATGGACAAGAAGCGACAGGTTCAATGGGCGATGACACCCCATTTGCTGTACTTTCTCAACGCCCTCGTCTTATTTATGACTATTTCAGACAGAAATTTGCGCAAGTCACAAATCCTCCTATAGATCCATTAAGAGAAGCCCATGTCATGTCTTTAGCGACCTGCATTGGACGCGAAATGAATGTATTTTGCGAAGCGGAAGGTCAAGCACATAGACTGAGCTTTAAATCGCCTATCTTGCTTTATAGCGACTTTCAGCAGCTTATTAATCAAGAAAGTCCTTATTACCAATCCGTTCTTCTTGATATCACTTATCAACCAACAGAATGTAACCTAGAAACTGCATTACGCCAATTATGTGCAAAAGCGCAACAGGAAGTTCATAGTGGTGCTGTGTTATTGGTTTTATCCGATAGAAACATCACCAAAGAGCGATTACCTATTCCTGCCCCTATGGCAGTTGGCGCAGTACAAAAAGCGTTGGTAGACAATAATTTACGCTGTGATGCCAATATCATTGTTGAAACTGCCAGTGCCCGTGATCCTCACCATTTCGCCGTACTACTTGGATTTGGTGCTACCGCTATTTATCCTTACCTTGCTTATGAATCTTTAGCTCAACGAGTTGATAGAAAAATCCTGCAAGCAAGCTATGCCCAAGTGATGCTTAATTACCGCAACGGCATAAATAAAGGCTTGTATAAGATCATGTCTAAAATGGGTATTTCAACTGTGGCGTCTTACCGTTGCTCTCAACTTTTTGAAGCTGTCGGATTAAATGATAGGGTTGTCGAGCTCTGTTTTGCAGGCGTTGATAATCGGATTAATGGCGCTGATTTTAGCGATTTTGAGCACGACTTATTTAATCTATCTAAGCGAGCTTGGTTAGCCCGTTATCCTTTAGAAGCGGGTGGTTTATTAAAATACGCCCATAAAGGGGAATACCACGCTTATAACCCTGATGTCGTTCAAGCACTACAAAAAGCTGTAAATAGCGGGGAATATACAGACTATCAGCATTACGCAAATCTTGTGCAACAGCGCCCAATCACAACCTTGCGTGATATGTTAGTTCTCAATAACAAGACAACGCCTATTTCGATTGAAGAAGTCGAACCTGAAACCGAGTTATTTAAACGCTTTGATACTGCCGCTATGTCAATTGGGGCATTAAGCCGAGAAGCTCATGAAGCGCTTGCGCAAGCGATGAATATATTGGGCGGTTTTTCAAATTCAGGAGAAGGTGGCGAAGATCCAGCACGTTACGGTACCGATAAAGTCTCTCGCATTAAACAAATCGCCTCTGGTCGTTTTGGCGTAACACCCTCTTATTTAATGAGTGCGGATGTTTTACAAATCAAAGTCGCACAAGGGGCAAAGCCCGGTGAAGGCGGACAACTTCCCGGCGATAAAGTGACACCTTATATTGCGCAACTGCGTTATGCCGTACCTGGTGTTACCCTAATATCACCGCCTCCTCATCACGATATCTACTCTATTGAAGATTTAGCACAACTTATTTTCGACTTAAAACAGATCAATCCAACTGCACTGATTTCTGTAAAATTAGTATCAGAGCCCGGTGTAGGCACTATTGCTACAGGTGTTGCTAAAGCTTACGCAGATTTGATCACCATTGCGGGTTATGACGGCGGTACAGGTGCAAGCCCTTTAACTTCCGTAAAATATGCCGGTAGTCCGTGGGAATTAGGCTTAGTTGAAACTCAACAAGCGCTGGTGGCAAATAATTTACGCCATAAAATTCGTTTGCAAGTTGATGGTGGATTAAAAACAGGTCTAGATATTATTAAAGCGGCAATTTTAGGCGCAGAAAGTTTTGGATTTGGTACTGGGCCAATGGTGGCATTAGGCTGTAAATATCTGCGCATCTGCCATTTAAATAATTGCGCAATGGGTGTTGCAACCCAAGATGAAACACTCCGTCGCAATCATTATCATGGATTACCTGAACGTGTTATTAACTACTTTCGTTTTATTGCGCAAGAAACTCGTGAGTTAATGGCCTTACTTGGTGTGAGAAAAATCACCGATTTAATCGGTCGAACTGATCTGCTTTTATGCCTAGAAGGTGTTAGCAGTAAACAGCAAAAACTCTCTTTAAGTGGATTGTTAGAAACAGCAACTTCACCATCAGGCAATGCGCTTTATTGCCAGAAAAATAATCATACTTATGATAAAGGCGAGTTAAATCAGCGAATTGTTGCTCAAACCTATGATGCTATCGAACAACAAAAAAGCCAAACACATTATTTTGATATCCGTAATACAGATCGCTCTGTGGGAGCAACATTATCGGGCATTATCGCCAAGAAATATGGCGAAAGTGGCTTATCTGCCACACCAATTAAACTTTATTTTACCGGAACCGCAGGTCAAAGCTTTGGTGTATGGAATGCACAAGGCGTTGAATTAACCTTAGTGGGTGACGCCAATGATTATGTTGGTAAAGGTATGGCTGGAGGCCGTATTGTCATTTCACCTCCTGTTGGCTCTGCATTTAAAAGTCATCACGCCACCATTATGGGAAATACTTGCCTTTATGGCGCAACAGGCGGAAAACTTTATGCTTCAGGATTGGCTGGGGAGCGTTTTGCTGTTAGAAACTCTGGCGCAATTGCTGTCGTTGAAGGTGTTGGTGATAACGGTTGTGAATATATGACGGGCGGTATTGTCTGTGTTCTGGGTAAAACAGGGATTAATTTTGGTGCGGGAATGACTGGTGGATTTGCCTATCTATTAGATGAAGATCTCACATTATCACAACGGATCAACACTTCATCGATTGAGTTGCTTCCTGTTGCATCCTTTGCCATTCTTGCTGAACATCTACGTGGCATGATTGCAGAACATGTCAGACTAACTGGTTCACAACAAGGCGAAAGATTACTTTCACAATGGGAATATTGGTCACAACATTTCAAATTGGTGAAACCAAAATCCAGTGATGTTAATGCGTTGCTTGGCCATCCTCGTCGTTCATCTGCTGAATTACGCGTTCAGGCACAATAGGAGAATATTATGAGTCAGAATGTGTATCAGTTTATCGACTTAAATCGTGTTGAGCCAACCAAAAAGCCATTAGCAATTCGCAAAATTGAATTTGTTGAAATCTATGAAGCTTTTTCACCGCAACAAGCCTCTGCACAAGCCGATCGTTGTTTAGGCTGTGGTAATCCTTATTGTGAATGGAAATGTCCTGTTCATAATTACATTCCTAATTGGCTAAAGCTGGCAAACGAAGGACGTATTATTGAGGCAGCTGAGCTTTCTCATCAAACAAACAGTTTACCTGAAATCTGTGGTCGTGTTTGCCCTCAAGATAGACTGTGCGAAGGCGCTTGCACGCTGAATGATGATTTTGGTGCAGTCACAATTGGCAATATTGAACGTTACATCAATGACACCGCCTTAGCACAAGGATGGCGACCTGATCTTTCTCACGTCACAATGACCGATAAAAAGGTCGCAATTATCGGTGCAGGTCCCGCGGGTCTTGCCTGTGCAGATGTTCTTATTCGACAAGGTGTAAAACCCGTTGTTTATGATAAACACCCTGAAATTGGGGGGTTACTTACCTTTGGGATACCTTCTTTTAAACTCGAAAAATCATTGATGATCCGACGCCGTGAATTATTTAGTGAAATGGGTATCGAGTTTTGCCTCAATACGGAAATAGGCAAAGATGTCTCCTTAAATACCCTAATAACACAATATGACGCTGTATTTCTTGGTTTGGGCGCTTATCACAGTTTAAGCGGTCATTTTCCTAATGAAAATGCTAATGGTGTTTATAGCGCACTACCTTATTTAATTGGGAATACACGTTATTTAATGGGTTACGATGAAGATCCTCAAACGCCTTATATCGACCTTAAAAATAAAAATGTGGTGATATTAGGAGGAGGTGATACCGCAATGGATTGTGTCCGTACTGCCATTCGACAAGGTGCAAATAAAGTTACTTGTGTTTATCGTCGTGATGAAAGCAATATGCCGGGTTCAAAACGTGAAGTAAAAAATGCCAAAGAAGAAGGTGGTGAATTTTTATTTAATCTTCAACCTATAGATATTGAAGTCAATAACCAAAATAAAGTGGTTGGTATTCGCGTTATTAAAACTCAAAGCGATAAAACATTAACTCCTATTGAAGGAAGTGAACATGTGTTATCTGCTGATGCGGTTATTCTGGCATTTGGTTTTAAACCTGCACATTACCCATGGTTAGATGAAAATAATATTGAATATGCCTCTTCAGGCAGAATTATTATTTCAGATAATCAAGAAATACCAAAACAAACAACAAACCCTAAAGTGTTTGCAGGGGGGGATATTGTACGAGGCTCAGATCTTGTTGTTACTGCAATAGCAGAAGGAAGAGAGGCGGCTGAAGGCATATTACGATATTTATCATGCTAAATATTTTTTATTTTCGTTATTTAAAATAACAATTTCTCTTGTTTATTATCCCATTTAATTTAAGTGGGATAATTTTTCAATATTATTGGTGAAATTAATAAATAGTATTTAAGGATTATCAAGATATCTGACCAATTAATCATTCTCATTACCATTTAATGTAATTTCTAGAATAATAGCCTGATAAAAAGCGATATTCTTTTTTGTATCAAAATAACACTCTTGATCTATAGTAAATATAATTTATTTTCGTATTTTTTACTTTATCTCTTTTTATTTAACCTTTCCGTCATCTTTTAATGATAATTGTTTTACGGCATTTGTTAATAACATCACAGTCTAAAAAAATAGATTTTATTTCGGCTATTAAATTTGATAACAATCAAATATTGTCAATCTACCAACTTCATAATGGAGTCACCTAATAACTTTACAGAAAAATATAATTTATTGATGTTAGGTTCGTTTTCATAAAATTGTCATAATTAACTAGGGGATCACTATGGTGATGCAACTTATCGCAGTAGCAGTTATTATCGTAACTGTCTATTTGCTAATAAAAAAATATGAAACCCGAATGGTGCTAATTGGTGCCGGCTTATTACTCTGTATTTTAAGTCTGAGCCCATTAGATGCGCTTACCGCATTTAGCGAGCGCATGGTGTCTTCATCATTAATTCAAGCAATCTGTTCGAGTATGGGTTTTGCTTATGTTATGAAATATACCAAATGCGATATGCATCTGGTCCATGTTTTATCAAAAGTAATGACTCGTCTGGGCTTCTTCCTTATTCCAGCCACTGTTGTCGTAACATACTTTATTAATATCGCAATCCCATCAGCGGCAGGTTGTGCAGCTGCGGTAGGTGCAACACTCATTCCATTATTAATCGCAGCACGTATTCACCCAGCTATCGCAGGTGGTGCAGTATTATGTGGTACTATCGGTTCAATGTTAAGCCCAGGTATGTCACATAATGCCTTCGTTGCTAACATGGCAAATATGGAAGTGGTGGATTTAATCGCTCGCCATAGCCCATACAGCTTAATGGCTGGTGGTATTGCTGCAGTTTCACTTGCTGTTGTCGCTTTAGTGAAAAAAGAGTTCAAAATGGCTTCTGTTACTGGTGATGCATCTTCTTCATCAGCACAAGCAACGCCAGAAGCTGTTCGTCCTAACTACTTATATGCAACAGCACCTTTTATTCCTTTAATTCTGTTAGTTCTGCCATTCTTTGAAACATTTAGCACTTTCAAATTGTCAGTACCTGCAGCAATGTTAATTGGTGCAATCTATGCCCTGCTCATCACATTAACTAACCCAGCTCAAATCACAAAAGAGTTCTTTAAAGGTATGGGTAATGCTTATGGTGATGTATTAGGTATCATCATTGCAGCAGCTGTATTCGCAGCAGGTCTGAAAGCATCTGGTTTAATCGACGCGTTCATCAACTTCTTAACTCATTCTCCTGAATTTGCTCGCTGGGGTGGTACTTTAGGGCCATTCTTAATGGGTATTATCACAGGTTCTGGTGACGCAGCAGCATTCGCATTCAACGAAACAGTCACACCACATGCTGCACAATTCGGTTATGAAATTCCTGATATGGGTATGGCAGCGGCATTATCTGGCGCATTAGGTCGTACTATGTCACCACTGGCAGGTGCAGCGATTGTTTGTGCTGGCCTTGCAAATATTAACCCTATGGAAATCGCAAAACGTACTGCACCAGGTATGATTATCGGCGTCATCGCGGTTGCGTTATTCATGCTATAAGTGGAGAAATGAATATGTCAGCAATTACACTAGAAAAATTAATTAAATGGCGTCGTGAATTTCACCAATATCCTGAAATTGGCTGGTCAGAGTTTTTAACCACAGCAAAAATCGTCAAAGAATTACGTGGATTAGGTTTAGAAGTTAAAGTTGGCCCAGAAGTTATTAATCAAGAGTTCGCTTTTGGCCGTCGCCGTCAAGTCGTTGAAAAAGGTCTAGCCGTTGCAAGAGAGCATAAAGTTGATGAAGCTCTGCTTGATGAAATGAAAGAACTAACGGGCTGTGTGGCTATCTTCGACAGTGGTAAAGCTGGCCCAACTGTAGCACTGCGCTTTGATATCGACTGTGTGGGTGTTAACGAAGCAACCGAAACTCAACACCGTCCTCATGCTGAGAACTTTGCTTCTTGTCACGCTGGCGAAATGCACGCTTGTGGTCATGATGGACACATTTCTATCGGTTTAGGTGTTGCTCACTGGTTAGTTGAGAATAAAGATAAAGTCGTTGGTAAAGTTAAAATCTTATTCCAACCAGCAGAAGAAGGTGTTCGTGGTGCTCGTGCGATGGCTGAAAGTGGTATTGCCGATGATGCAGATTATTTCTTAGGTGCACACTTAGGCTTTATCGCTAACAGTGGTGAGATTGTTATCAACCCAACACATTTCTTATGTACCACTAAATATGACTTCCGTTTTAAAGGTGCACCATCTCACGCAGGCGCAGAGCCTGAATTAGGTCGTAATGCATTAGCAGGTGCTTGCCACGCAGCAACACAAATGCTAGGTATTTCTCGTCATGGTAAAGGAATGTCACGTATCAACATCGGTGTATTAAAAGCCGGTGAAGGCCGTAACGTCACCCCAGCTAATGCTGAGATGCAAATTGAAGTTCGTGGTGAAAATGAAGAGATCAACAGCTTTATGGCTGCAAATGCAGTACGTATGGCTGAAGGCGCAGCACATAGCTTCCAGTTAGAAATGGAAAGCGAGATCATGGGTGAAGCCGTTGACCTGACAAATGACCAAGAACTGATTGATGTTATGACCAAAGTTGTTGGTAAACATTCTGAGCTAACAGCGGTTGCTACACGCCCATTCGGTGGTAGTGAAGATGCGACAGTATTAGCAAAACGTGTACAACGTTGCGGTGGTAAATCTCTGTACTTCGTTGTTGGTGCTGATAGAACCGCAGGTCACCATCAAGCAGGCTTTGATTTCGATGAAAAACAATTAATGACTGCGGTTAATCTTTACACTGGTTGTTTAGAAGAACTGCTGAAATAATTTTTCAGTAATACAATCCAATAAAGCGTTCTATAGCAATATAGAGCGCTTTTTTTGTACATAAAAAAACCCAGTTCATAAACTGGGCTTTTTATTCATACTAATAAGATAATCTCTTATTTCACAACGCGCAGTGCTGGACGACCTGTTGGGCGAGGTGGTTCTGGATCATCATCTGGTGAAGAGATATCAGCTTCAACAGCTTTGTCAGTAACGAGAGATAAACCTTCGCTAGCCGGAGCTATATCGTTCTCTTCACTATCATCTTCAGCAAACTGTAATGATGCACCAGATTCATAAGCAGGCTCTGGTTCAAACATCATTCCCGCACCGTTTTCTCTCGCATAAATAGCCATAACAGCAGCCATAGGCACTCGTACTTTACGAGGTATGCCACCAAAGCTTGCACTAAATAAAACCTGATACGGCGTTAACTCTAAGTCATCAACTGCACGAGATGAAATATTTAGTACAATCTGACCATCGTGCGCATATTCCATTGGGACTTGAACACCAACGATATTCACATCAACAACTAAATGCGGTGTTAAATCGTTTTCGATGATCCAATCATAATGCGCACGTAATAAATGCGGACGACGCGGAGACATATCCATAATCTCCATACTTTATTACCCTCTTGAAGGTAAGCGCATCTCACGCTCTGCTTCGGTTAATGATGCGAGGAAAGAATCACGCTCAAAAACACGCTGCATATAAATTTGTACATCTTTAGCGCCAGCACCACTTAAATCTACACCGAGTACTGGTAAACGCCATAATAGAGGAGCTAGGTAGCAATCTACTAAGCTGAACTCTTCGCTCATAAAGTAAGGATATTCTTTAAACACAGGAGATATAGCCAGTAGCTCTTCTGCTAACTGTTTACGAGCAGCATTTGCTTGCTGTTCTGTTCCTTTCTCGATGGTGTTCATTAAAGAATACCAATCATGCTCGATGCGATGCATCATTAAACGGCTGCTACCACGAGCAACAGGATAAACTGGCATTAAAGGAGGATGAGGGAAGCGTTCATCAAGATATTCCATGATGATGCGTGAATCATACAGGGTCAGCTCACGATCAACCAAAGTCGGTACACTTTGGTAAGGGTTTAGATCGATAAGATCCTGTGGAAGATTACCAGCTTCAACCTGTTCAATTTCAACACTGACACCTTTCTCCGCTAGGACAATTCTGACCTGATGGCTGAAAATATCAGTCGGACCGGAAAACAAAGTCATTACCGAACGTTTGTTGGCAGCGACAGCCATGAAAACCTCCAAGTTAATCAATTAAAGAAATGAATTAGCACAATGCCCCTTCCATTTCCCCATTCCTAAAAGACAAGCACACAAACGCAGTAGACCTAAATAAATATTTAAGTTATTAACTGCGTTGGGTAACTACCTGTATAACAGTGTTATCGTGGGATAATCATATTTTACAGGGTTAAAAACTCACCTGTCTTTGCGGCACATATCATTATCAAGTAATACCAAAATAATCATTCAACAATCATTATTGTCATAATAATTTTGGTATGACTTTCAAACTCATTACAGGTATTACTATCGATATACCCGTTGGCAACATTGTGAAGTCATAGAAAGAAAGACACCAAAGCCTGCTATTCTACCAGAATTCATGTTACTTAGGGGGGCTAATGCAAATAATTCAACACAATATGCCACATTACCTTAAAACTAAGATTATAATATCAAAAAATAAAATTATTTAGAGATAACATCTAAAAAATACGTTTTTTAATACTACTGCTATCTTACATAAAGCCTGTTTTATGAGTGATAGCATCATGCTTTAGCAACATTATGTTTTTATTATTAATAAACACAAATAAGTCAAAAATAAAAAACCCGTCTGTGAAGACGGGTTTTCAACATCAAATTGATATCTAAAAGATAACAAATTAACGTTTAGAGAACTGTGGACGACGACGTGCTTTACGCAGACCCACTTTCTTACGTTCAACAGAACGCGCATCACGGGTTACGAAACCAGCTTTACGCAGATCAGAACGTAGAGTCTCATCATATTCCATCAGTGCACGAGTGATACCGTGACGGATCGCGCCAGCTTGACCAGAAATACCACCACCTTTAACAGTGATGTATAAATCTAATTTACCCAGCATATCAACTAATTCCAGCGGTTGACGAACAACCATACGTGCTGTTTCGCGGCCGAAGTAAACTTCTAGGCTACGTTTGTTGATTACGATATTACCGCTACCTGGCTTAATGAAGACACGTGCGGAAGAACTTTTGCGGCGACCTGTGCCGTAGTATTGATTATCAGCCATTGCCTATTATCCCGATTAAATGTCCAGAACTTGCGGTTGTTGTGCCGCGTGGTTGTGCTCAGATCCTGCGTAAACTTTCAGTTTACGGTACATCGCACGACCCAGAGGCCCTTTTGGCAGCATGCCTTTTACCGCGATTTCGATTACACGCTCAGGACTACGGGCGATCATCTCTTCGAAAGTCGCTTGTTTGATACCACCTACGTGACCAGTATGACGGTAGTAAACTTTGTCAGTACGTTTATGACCAGTTACCGCTACTTTCTCAGCGTTTAAAACGATGATGTAATCACCAGTATCAACGTGCGGAGTATATTCCGCTTTGTGCTTACCGCGTAAACGGCTAGCAATTTCAGTTGCTAAACGGCCTAAAGTTTTGCCGTCTGCATCAACAACGTACCAGTCGCGTTTTACGGTTTCTGGTTTAGCTGTAAAAGTTTTCATTATTGAAAATTACCCAATGTTTAGTTACACGTTGGTGAACGCTCGGTTCAAATACTATTGAGGTTCACACGACTCTTGTGTCCAGCAAACCTACCCCTTCGAGTAGCACTGCTGACTCTAAAATGCGAGTTTTTTGGGAAATAAAAAACTTGCTGCAACGTGGGGTCGCAAGATTATAGAGAAGTCAGAAAAAAAAATCGAGTCATAATTGAAAAACAATTGAATTCTTTTTCAATATTTCAGCGAAAAAAACGAATCTGGCACTTTTTTCTGATTTGACTGATAAATTCTTGCTACCTGAAGAGAAGAATTGTTCCTTTCCAGAGCGCTTGTAAGCTGCCTAATACTTTCTATTTTCATA
This sequence comes from Proteus sp. FZP2095, assembly GCF_023701425.1. NCBI lineage: Bacteria > Pseudomonadati > Pseudomonadota > Gammaproteobacteria > Enterobacterales > Morganellaceae > Proteus > Proteus sp. FZP2095. Next base: position 133,147 of record NZ_JAMQBJ010000002.1, on the reverse strand, counting down.
GAAAAAAACATCAAGCAACTTAACCTGCGTCATCCTACCATAATGAAAGATGACTTTCTTCAAGAATTAAAAATTAAGCGAGATGTGGTTGAACTAAATATTCTTCACTTTGCATCTCTTGTAAACGAGATAAGCAACGTTGATATTCAAAGCGTAAAAAATCACCTTGGTAAATCTCATTCATTTCAACATTTGCATTAATAATAAGTTTCACCTTACGCTCATAAAATTCATCAACAAGCGCTAGAAACCGACGCGCAGCGTCTTCATTTAATGTTCCCATTTGTTTCATGTCATATAACAAAACAGAGTGGTAATGCTTAGAAAGTTCAATGTAATCAAGCTGGCTACGTGGTTCCATACACAAGGTTGAAAAATTAACAGCGAGTACACCATTAGACGCTTTTCTTACTTTCATAGGGCGATGATTAATGGTTAAGGTACAATCAACTTGTGGTTCACTGGTTGCCAAATGCATGAAAATTCTATCCATCTCTTGGCGATTTTCATCGTTAAGTGGAGATAAAAAAAGATGTGCTTGCGTTAATGTTCTAAGACGATAATCAATACCTGCGTCAACATTTAAAATGTCACAATGATGTTTGATTTGTTCTATTGCAGGTAAAAAACGAGAACGTTGTAATCCATTACGATAAAGCTCATCAGGTGGAATATTTGAGGTTGCTACCAGCGTGATACCTCTGGCAAATAACGCTTCAAGCAAGGTACCTAAAATCATTGCATCAGTAATATCGGAAACAAAAAACTCATCAAAACAGAGCACATCGGTTTGTGCTTTAAACCCATCAGCAATAATTTCTAACGGATTTTCATGCCCTTGTAAGTTTCTCAACTCTTCTTGAACACGTAACATAAAGCGATGGAAGTGTAAGCGAAGTTTTCGTTCTGTCGGCAAACTTTGATAAAACATATCCATCAACCATGTTTTACCTCGTCCAACACCGCCCCACATGTATAAACCACGTTCTGGTGCAACAATCTGTTTTTTTGTGCGAATTCGCCCGAATAATCGCTGTGTTAGCGAATTTTTTTCTGGTGGAGTCTCTTTTAATAATGCATGGTATATCTGTTGAAGGTGGAGAACAGTTTTTCTCTGAACATCATCAGGTTGATAATCACCTTGCTTCAATGCGGCTTCATAAAGTGATAACGGCGTACTAACAGTCATGAATGCCCTCTTATCCTTAATTTTCTGACATACTGATTTGTGTCTGTCGAATGCCTCTATTATAAGCATTAAGAATTGTTTTAACATCAGCGTAACACACGAATTTTATATTAAGCTTAAGGATATTATTCCACCCATGCCTTTTAGCGGTTATGATGTTATAAGAATCCATCGTCCTCACTATTAGATGAAAAGGAGTTGCCATGGTTTGGGTTTATGCACTGATTGGATTAGTTGTCGGTCTTATTATAGGCGCACTTGCAATGCGTTACGGTAACAGCACCCTTCGCCAACAAGATGCTATCAAAGCAGAGTTAGACACGAAAAAAGAAGAACTTGATACTTATCGCAATGAACTTGTCAGCCACTTTGCTAGAAGTGCTGAACTATTAGATAACATGGCGAGAGATTACCGTCAGCTTTATCAACATATGGCAAAAAGCTCTAATGAGCTCATGCCTGATATGCCTGCTCAAGAAAATCCATTTAATTACCGATTAAGTGAGTCAGAAGCAGCTAATGATCAATCTCCAATAAAAATGCCTCCTCGTGATTACTCCGAAGGGGCATCTGGATTGTTCAGACCCACAGAGAAAAAAGACAGTTAATATTAAAACGCCACATTTTTGTGGCGTTTTTCTTTCTACTAAATATCATAAAATGACAATTATTTGCTATGGTTTTAAAGATAGCTTTTGTCTTGTAAATCCATGTAAAAGGAAGCAAAGCACATCATGTCTTAATGAACTTTCCTTTGTCAGTACAGGTCTTAGTGACATCGAGCTCATTTTGAGCAATAACTTTTATTTTGATAACTGTATCAAGAGACTCTAATTCATGTTGACTAAAAAAAGAAAATTATTACTTAGTGCGTTAGCAATGAGTGTCGGACTTTCACTCTCTACTATTCCAGCAACCAGTATGGCGGCACTGCCTGCAGTTATGCCATCAGGCGAACAACTGCCAAGCCTTGCACCGATGTTAGAAAAAGTGTTACCAGCTGTTGTCAGTGTGCACGTTTCAGGAACGCGAGTACAAAGCCAGCAAGTGCCTGAAGAATTCAAATTCTTCTTTGGTCCAAACTTCCCATCACAACAACAAAGTATTCGCCCTTTTGAAGGTTTAGGCTCAGGTGTCATTATTGACGCAAAAAAAGGCTATGTATTAACAAACAACCACGTTGTTGATGGTGCAGATAAAATTCAACTGCAAATTAATGATGGTCGTGAATTTAGTGCGAAATTAATTGGTAGCGATCCACAAACAGATATCGCATTACTGCAAATTGAAAAACCAACTAACTTAACCGCAATTAAAATGGCGGACTCTGACCAATTACGTGTTGGTGACTTTGCTGTTGCAGTAGGTAACCCATTTGGTTTAGGCCAAACAGCAACATCCGGTATTATTTCCGCATTAGGTCGTAGCGGTTTAAATCTTGAAGGTTTAGAGAACTTTATCCAGACTGATGCTTCAATCAACCGTGGTAACTCTGGTGGTGCACTCGTTAACTTAAATGGTGAGTTAATCGGAATTAACACTGCTATTTTAGCACCGGGTGGTGGCAACATCGGTATCGGCTTCGCCATCCCAAGTAATATGGCGCGTGATCTTAGCCAACAACTGATTTCTCATGGTGAAGTTAAACGTGGCATCTTAGGTATTCGTGGTACAGAAATGAATTCTGATCTGGCGAAATCCTTTAATATTGATGCACAACGCGGTGCTTTTGTTAGCGAAGTCATGCCCGATTCATCCGCTTCAAAAGCAGGCATTAAACCAGGTGACGTCTTAATTTCAGTTGATGGTAAACGTATCAATAGCTTTGCTGAATTAAGAGCTAAAGTGGGTACTACACCTCCGGGTAAAGAGATCCTAATTGGCTTGATCCGTCAAGGTAAACCAATGGATGTTAAAGTGACATTAGAGAAACAATCGGCAGATGCAACTCGCGCAGATAACTTCTCTCCTGCATTACAAGGTGCCACATTAAGTAACTACTTAAACAAACAAATTAAAGCAGTTGCTGTTGATTCTGTTGAGAAAGATTCCGCAGCGGCGGCATCTGGTTTACAGAAGGGCGACCTTATTATAGGTATAAATAATACGCCAATTACCTCACTAGGCGATTTGCGTAAAACAATTGATGCTAAACCGCCCGTTCTTGCATTGAATATTCAGCGTGGTAATGAAGAAATTTACCTGCTGTTACGTAATACACCGCGCTAAGAAGTAAGCTTTTCACCTATCTAATTTATTGATTTCTTTAGCCCTATAATTTCCATTATAGGGCTTTTTTTATACCTCTTTTTGATAAGAGTCATTGGCTTAAAAGGGGATTTTATGCGCTGAGCGATGCTTTCATAAGTTAAACTATGCTATTCTCACCGCTCCTACGCGAATAATTTCACAGTCAGACATAAATACAGGATTTTTATGTTAACTAAGTTACTGCGATCAACACTAATTGGTCTTCTCACAGCAGCAATTCTTTTGATTGCAGTCCCTTCAATTCGCCCTATTTTTATTGAACGCCTACTTAATGGTGATTTTCTCAATGCACCTTTTAGCTATAACACCGCGGTACGACGAGCAGCTCCTGCGGTTGTTAATGTTTATAGCAGTACGATGGGAAGTTTTTCTCAAGAAGGTCGTGAACTAACATCTCTAGGCGCTGGCGTTATTATGGATAGTCGTGGTTATATTCTGACAAATCAACATGTTATCAATAATGCTGATCAGATCCTTATCGCACTCCAAAATGGTGATCTTTATGAAGGCTTACTTATTGGTTCCGATCCTTTAACTGATCTTGCAGTATTAAAAATAGATGCCGATAAACTCCCTACAATTCCCATTAATACTAAACGGGTTTCTCATGTAGGTGATGTTGTGCTGGCTATTGGTAACCCATTTAATATTGGGCAAACTATTACGCAAGGGATCATCAGTGCTACGGGGCGCGTTGGATTAAGTCCAACCCGTTACCAAAATTTCCTACAAACAGATGCCTCAATTAATGAAGGTAACTCTGGTGGCGCGCTAATTAATACTGAAGGTGAACTTGTAGGTATTAATACTATGACGTTTGATTCAGGAACCTATAACGGATACCGCCCTACTGCCGAAGGGTTAGGTTTCGCTATTCCGACCGAACTTGCAGTTAAAATTATGAATAAGCTAATTCGTGATGGTCGTGTTATCCGTGGTTTTATTGGTATTACAGCAAAAGAATTACCAAGAATTCGCTCATCAAATACCGATATTAAGCAAATTCAAGGGTTGCGCATTTTTAGGATCACCCCAAATGGCCCAGCAGATAAAGCCGGAATAAAAACAGGTGATATCATCCTTAGTATTAATCATGCGCCAGCGACTTCCGCGATGGAAATGATGGATTACATTGCAGAAACACGCCCTGGTACGGCATTACCTGTCACGTTATTACGGGAAGGTAATGAGATTAATGTTGATGTCACTATTTCTGAATACCAGCCAGAATCATAGCTAACAAAAAATCTCCCTATGCTTGGCTAGTAGGGAGATTTCATATAAAACGTCGCACTGTGTAAGCAATTTTCTTTAAAGCTTTCAGTATTGCGATAATCCTCTAATGTGCTGTGATTACAACCGCTATATTGCCCTTCTTTAGTACCATCATTTTGCCAACCACATACGGGGCAGATCTCAAAAAATGCCTCATCTTTATCTTTGAAAACAAAATAATGGCACGCAACACAACTCACTTCTAAAGGAAGATGACAACTTCGCTTTTCCATAGGATGGGTTCTCCTATCACATTATTAATTATACTATTCGCTCTTACTCTCTTTATTAGCAATTGAGTTATTTTCAACAGCATGCCAAATTTTTTCCGCTTTTCGTCCAATTAAAATCAATGATACTGCCAAAATAAAGAAGAAAATCGCACTGTGTAAACTATCCCAGAAATATTCAAAGAATCGGGTATAAAGGTTGATACCAAGGAATGTTAGGCCAAAACCTCTTAACATACCGTCATCTGTTTTAAGACTAATATAGATACAGATAACTGAAACGACAGCAAATAACAGTGCCCAAGGTAACAAATTCACACTTGAAGTACGATACCAAGTATCAGGATCGTAATTACCGAAAATAGACATTATCCATAACGCAATAAACAAATAGGTTAGCCCCATTATTTTTGTCATGGAAAATAAACGACGATGTACCAACATATTTTGTAGGAAATAACAGCTTGCTAATAATATCGCTCCAAAAAAGACAAAACGGATAGGATAGTTCATCCCTAGCCAATACGCTCCCCAACCAGAGACATAGCCCGTTTCAGCACCAAACCAATTTCCTAACATCAATAAGAAGAATAACCACACCAATGAGGAGCGACTAATAAATCCAATTGCACCATAAATGACACAGCCAATTAAAAAGAGAGGCGCAATATGGCCACTTCCTGTATCCAGCAATTCTCCCAGTTGCCAAAGAAAAATAGCCGTAAACATCACACCTAAAAAGAGAATAAATTCAGTACTGTAATGCCATTGTGTTTCTTTTCGCTGACGTTTAAATCCCCAAAAATAAAGTATGCAGGCAATAAGTGCCGGAGATATCACACGCATAATTTCAGAAACGCTAAAAATTTCAATTAGATAATAAACTAATGCGCTATCACTAAAGATACTGCCAGCAGCAATAATCAAGCACACCATTGCTATCCAAAATGCATAGCGACTCAACCGTTTCCAATCAAAGGGAATTCGATGCAATGTACTTCCTAATTGCTGATATTCTTGTTCTGAAATCTCACCAGATTGTTGCCATTCATCCAGAGCTTGACGAACTAGGCGCTCTTGTTTCCTTGTTACCTGCATACATGTTCCTTCCTTTTAGCTCATAGTGATTTTTATAACACAGGTCTGTTTTTCTTACTGTATCTTGCGACGAAAGAAATGCCTTATGAATTATCCTATTCTGTTGAGAGTCTTATTAAAATAATGCGCAAAAAAAACCATAGCACAACAATGCACTATGGTTTTAAATAACTAAAAAAGGATAACTAAAATAAATTAGTCATTAGAATGCAAACGTTCTATTTTTGCCCCTAATCCTTGTAATTTAGCTTCAATATTTTCATACCCACGATCAATATGATAAATACGATCAACAATGGTTGTGCCTTGAGCAATACAACCTGCAAGTACTAAACTTGCAGAAGCGCGTAAATCCGTTGCCATTACTTGTGCGCCTGAAAGTTTTTCAACACCGTGGCATAACACAGTATTACTTTCGATTTCAGCGTGAGCGCCCATACGGATTAACTCAGGAATGTGCATAAAACGATTTTCAAAAATAGTTTCAGTGATCATTCCTGCGCCTTCAGCCACTAAGTTTAAGAGGCTAAATTGTGCTTGCATATCGGTTGGGAAACCCGGATGTGGTGCAGTACGCAAGGTTACCGCTTTAGGACGTTTACCATGCATATCCAGGCTTATCCAATCTTCACCAACTTCAATATCAGCGCCTGCTTCACGTAATTTTGCCAACACAGCATCTAATGTGTCAGGTTTAGCATTACGACAAACAACGCGACCACGAGAAACAGCAGCAGCAACTAAGAAAGTACCAGTTTCAATACGATCAGGTAGGATTTGATAAGTACCACCTCCAAGACGCTCTACGCCTTCAATAGTAATGCTATCTGTGCCCGCACCGCTGATTTTGGCGCCTAATGTATTGAGGAAGTTTGCAGTATCTTCAATTTCAGGCTCTCTTGCCGCATTCTCAATGATGGTTTTGCCTTCAGCTAATACCGCAGCAGTCATAATAGTGATAGTGGCACCCACGCTCACTTTATCCATGACGATATGCGCGCCTTTTAAACGCCCATCAGCGCGTGCTTTCACATAACCTTCATCCAGTGTGATCTCAGCACCTAATTGCTCTAAACCTGTAATATGAAGATCAACAGGACGAGCGCCAATGGCACAACCACCCGGTAAAGAAACCTGACCTTGGCCAAAACGCGCCACCAGCGGGCCTAAAGCCCAGATAGAAGCACGCATGGTTTTTACTAATTCGTAAGGAGCGCAAAATTCATTAATGTTACGAGCATCAACAAAAACAGAGCCATTGCGTTCAACATTAGTTCCTAAGCGATTAAGTAACTTAATCGTGGTATCGATATCTTTTAATTTAGGAACATTCGTTAATTCTACTGGCTCTTCGGCAAGGATCGCAGCGAACAGGATTGGTAGTGCGGCATTTTTTGCGCCTGAAATAGTGACCTCACCTGATAAACAGGTTGGCCCTTGTACTCTAAATTTATCCATCTGTAGAACTCTCTTTTTTATTTTGCTGTACGCTGTATACCTACTGAATCAAAGCCCGTTAAGTTTACGATCTCTCTTCCACTCTTCAGGTGTGTAGGCTTTAATAGACAAAGCGTGAATACGGTTATCTGCAATATATTCCATCAAAGGGGCATAAATGGTTTGTTGTTGTTTTACTCTGCTCATTCCCTCAAACATTGCGCCAACAACGACAACTTGAAAGTGACTACCATCACCATTGACGATGACTTCATCTAAAGACAGGCTGTCCATTAATACTTGTTTGATTTCATTTGTATCCATAATTGCTCAATCTCAACGTTAAAATAATAATCAGTCGTCTATCCTAATGGAATCCGCTCTACTCTTAAACCATCAAAAACCCCCTTAATGATAAAAGTATCACGAAGGGGGCTTTTTAATACCTTTACTCAAAATCTGTATTAGGTAATATTCATAATTTCATCAAGATCATAGAGTGTAATTAAAGTCTGAAAACGCTCACTTACGCCTTGAATAATAAATTGACGATTTTGCTCTTCCATTTCAGCTTTTAAGTGAACAAAAAGCGCCAACCCTGTTGAATCAATATGTCCTAAGGCAGAAATATCGATGATATTAATATCAGCTAATAATGCTTTACGTTGCTGCCAAGCAGGCAATAACGTTTCACGATCTAGCGTTCCTTGGAAATAGAGGACCCCCTCCTTTTTTTCCCAATTTAACGAAGCTGACATGTTATTTTTTCTCATCCAGTGTAATTGGTGTTTTAGCACTGATTTCTAACTGTTTTGTTAAACCATCAACACCTTTAGAATTTAAAATATCTGACCACTCATTCTGTTTTGTTGTGATCATGCTGACACCTTCAGCAATCATATCATACGCCTGCCATTCGCCTGTTTTGCTGTTTTTACGCCATTGAAAATCAAGACGAACAGGTGGGCGACCATTTGTATCAATGATAGTGACACGAATAGTTAGAGTTGATTTATCTGCGAAAGGTTTTGCAGGCTCAATACGGTACTCTTGGCCTTCATACATCGCTAATGCTTGACCATATACTTGAGCAAGATACGCTTCAAATGCCGTGAAATAAGCATCACGTTGTGCAGGTGTTGCATTACGATAATGCGGTCCTAACACTAATGCGCCCGCATATTTAATATGTACATAAGGTAATAATTCTTGCTGAACAATTTGACGTAAAACTTCAGGGTTTTTACGAATTTCAGGCTGTTCATTTTTTAATTTACTAAAAGTCTTTTGCGCCGCATCTTCCATCAATGCGTAAGGATTGGTTTTATCGACTGCCATTGCAAAAGGTGTTATCACTAATAGTGCGACCATCAATAAGCGTTTAAACATACGTTCGCTTCTCCTCAAATAGGGTTTCGATAATACGATGCATTTATGACGCTAAATGTATAAGTGCATCGTATAGGAATTAATGATTAAGGTAATGCTGGATGTTCAGATTCAGATTTTGCTGAACCATCACCATCACCCGTTTTATAAAGGAATTGACCAATAAGATCTTCTAATACCATTGCTGAATTGGTGTTTGTGATCCGTCCTCCGTCTTCGAGCAGAGTAGAATCTAATGCTTCATCATAAAAACCTAAATTCAATGCAAGGAATTGTTCACCTAATAAACCCGATGTGCGAATAGACAGTGAACTACTTTCTGGAATGTGGTCATAAATGCTCAGAATATCGAGCGCGACTTCAGGGCGATAATTCCCTTCATCTTCTTCTTTTAAAGTGATAGAAGAAACACGGCCAATCACCACACCACCAATCTTAACTGGGGAGCGTTCTTTTAACCCACCAATATTACCGAAGCTGGCATAAACGCGATAAGTCGGTTGATTACCCATTTCTTTAATATCAGCCACTTTAAGGCATAAGAAAATCACGGCAGCTAACGCAATCAGAACAAATAGACCAACCCAAACTTCAATTTTTTTACTTTGCATGACTTAGTTCCCAAACATCAGTGCTGTTAGCACAAAATCTAAACCCAATACGGCTAACGATGAATGAACAACGGTACGTGTTGTTGCTCTGCTAATCCCTTCTGATGTTGGGATTGCGTCATACCCGTTAAAGAGTGCTATCCAAGTGACGGTAATAGCAAAAACGACACTTTTAATAAAGCAATTTACTAAATCGAGTCGCCATTCAACGGCACCTTGCATAGATGCCCAGAAAAAGCCTTCATCGATCCCTTTCCAATCCACACCTACAATTGCTCCCCCCCAAATACCGATGGCAACAAAAATAAGTGAAAGCAATGGCATACTAATAAGACCCGCCCAAAAACGGGGCGCAACGACACGTCTTAAAGGATCGACGGCCATCATTTCTAAACTAGAAATTTGTTCTGTGGCTTTCATTAAGCCGATTTCAGCTGTTAAAGCCGAGCCCGCACGCCCCGCAAATAATAATGCTGTAACGACTGGGCCTAATTCTCTTAACAATGAAAGTGCGACCATCATGCCAAGACTAGCTTCAGCACTAAAGGTTGTTAAAACAAGATAGCCTTGTAATCCCAACACCATGCCAATAAATAGGCCAGACACCATGATAATTAATAAGGATTGAACGCCGACGTTATACAGTTGCTTCAGTAACAGAGGCCACTGTTTACGAAATTCAGGCTTACCGACTAATGCTCGAAAGAGCATGATGCCTGCTCTACCGAAGGTTGCAAAAATCGCTAACGCTCTAACACCAATGCGAGATAATAAATTTACCACGTACTAATTTCCTCGTCCTAATAGGTCGTCCTGATAATCTCCCGCAGGAAAACGGAAAGGTACAGGGCCATCAGCAATACCATCTAAAAACTGTCTTACTTGCCTATTTGGATTATCCTGTAATTCTTGTGCGCTACCTTGAGCAATGACTTTTTGCTCTGCAACAATATAGGCGTAATCTGCAATACTTAACACTTCAGGCACATCATGGGAAACTACAACACAGGTCACACCAAGCGCATGATTTAACTCATCAATTAACTTAACAAGTACACCCATAGTGATAGGATCTTGCCCAACAAATGGCTCATCAAACATAATCAGTTCAGGATCAAGCGCAATAGCCCTTGCTAATGCAGCCCTTCTCGCCATTCCTCCTGATAATTCAGAAGGCATTAAACTTGCCGCACCACGTAAACCTACAGCTTCAAGTTTCATCATCACCGTTGTACGGATCAATGCTTCAGGTAAATTTGTATGCTCTCTTAGTGGAAATGCCACATTTTCAAACACATTCATGTCTGTAAACAGTGCACCTGATTGAAAAAGCATACTCATTTTCTTTCTTGCCTGATACAACGCAGAGCGTGATAGCGCAGGAATATTGTCGCCATCAAACCAAATTTCACCACTATCTGGAAGGATTTGTCCTCCCATTAGGCGTAACAAGGTTGTTTTACCAATCCCTGAAGGGCCCATAATCGCAGTCACTTTTCCTCTTGGTACAACAAGATTAATCTCTGAGAAGATCTTTCTGCTACCGCGAGTGAAGTTCATATTGCGCACTTCAATTAGATTGTTAGATTGTGCGTTCATGAATAAAACATCCTCAAGCCTGTCTGCATAAACGAATTTTTACGCTATTTTGGCAGGTCATTCGCTATGTTACAAAGAAATCACCACTATTTAGCAATTTATTGCACGGTTAATTTTACTTTTCGTGCTTGGCTAGTCAAAATACGGTTAATTAGCAAAACCTTTTGACAATATGTTTTTTTTATCAGCCCTGTCTTATTGGTTTTTTCTTTATTCGCTCATTGTTGGAAAACTGATGGCATGTTGATTACTTTGTCTCTTTTAATTTTTGGGTTGATGTTACTCGTTTATGCATCAGACCGATTAGTTTATGGTGCGAGCGTTTTTGCGCAATCGTTAAAAATCCCACCCGCCGTTATCGGTATCTTAATTGTAGGCACAGGTACTTCACTGCCTGAGCTTTTTGTTTCAACCGATGCAGCTGTGCATAATTTGCCTGATATTGCTATCGGGACAGCCATTGGCTCTACACTCACCAACCTTCTTCTCATCGCAGGTATTGGCGCGATGATTTATCCCATGAACATTCAATCCGCAGTGCTCAAAAAAGAGCTTCCCTTGATGATTATAGTCATCATGCTCGTTGGCATTATCGTTTCTAGCGGAAACTTAGGGCTTAGAGAAGGCACGCTACTCTTTTTTATTGGTTTTGCATCCATCTTTCTAATGATAAAAACGATGCATAAAACACTCACGCAAGAGCGTCACGTATTACCTTTAGAAACCTTAACGCGTTTCGAATTACAAACAAATCCCCGCAATTCTGTTGCACTTTTTTGGGTTGTTATTGCTTTACTTATTATTCCAGTTGCTACTCAAATGATATTGGATAATGTCTTTATTTTAATGCAACAGTATCATCTTAGTGGCTTTTTTGTTGGTTTAACCTTGCTATCTATAGGAACAAGCCTACCTGAATTAGCCACAACTATTGTGGCAGCACTAAGACGCGAGAATGAATTAGCATTAGGGAATATTATAGGCGCTAATATTTTCAATCTAACTTTTGTGTTAGGAATGCCAGCATTACTCTCACCAAGCACATTTAATATCAACACATTTTATTTTAGCTTTGCTGTGCTTGTTGTCGCCAGTTTACTGTTTTCTCTCTTTTCATTAGGACGTAAACGACGTCTTAATCGAGGAAAAGGGATATTCTTGTTAGTTTGCTTTATTGTTTATATTACGGTGTTGTGCGTCGCACATTCTCTCTTAACCTAAAATAAATGGTACAAAAAAATGACCGAGTTTGATTTTCAGCAAGCAGGTAAAAAAGTCCTTCATATTGAGCGTGATGGGTTAGCTGAACTAGAACAATACATCAATGATGACTTCACTCTTGCCTGTGAAAAAATTTTCCACTGCCAAGGTAGAGTCATTGTTATGGGTATGGGTAAATCTGGCCATATTGGACATAAAATTGCGGCTACATTCGCCAGCACAGGAACACCTTCTTTCTTTGTTCATCCCGGCGAAGCAAGCCATGGTGACTTAGGCATGGTGACAGAAAAAGATATCGTTCTGGCAATTTCAAACTCAGGTGAAGCCAGCGAGATCCTCGCGCTGATCCCAGTACTTAAACGTAAACAGATAACACTGATTTGTATGACACGCACTCCTCAAAGTACAATGGGGAAAGCGTCTGATATTCATCTTTGTATCAAAGTACCTAAAGAAGCCTGTCCTTTAGGACTTGCACCAACAACCAGTACAACCGCAACCTTGGTAATGGGTGATGCACTCGCGATCGCACTGTTACGTGCCCGTGGTTTTACTGCTGAAGATTTTGCGCTTTCTCATCCAGGTGGGGCATTAGGTCGTAAATTACTCCTTCATGTCAGTGATTTAATGAATAAAGAAGCGGATATTCCACGCGTCACTAAAGACGCCACTTTACGTGAAGCTCTTGTCGAGATAACCCGTAAAAAATTAGGTATGACCGTTATTTGTGATGATAGTATGCTGATCAACGGCATCTTTACTGACGGTGATTTACGAAGAATATTTGATTTAGGGATAGATCTTAACAATGCCAAAATATCAGATGTTATGACAAGAGGCGGTATTCGTATTCGCCCCGATTGTTTGGCGGTTGAAGCACTGAATTTAATGCAAGCAAAACATATCACCTCCCTATTAGTAACAGAACAAGATAGTGATATCCTGTTAGGTGTTTTACATATGCATGATTTATTACAGGCTGGTGTTGTATAAGCTATTCATAACGTTCGAAGGATAAAAATGAATACAATGATAGAAACTTGTTATGGTGCAGTAAGTGAGCAAATCATCAAAAAAGCAGAAAAAATCCAATTGCTGATTTGTGATGTTGATGGTGTGATGTCGGACGGACTCATTTACATGGGCAATAATGGCGAAGAATTAAAAGCCTTTAATGTCCGTGATGGGTATGGCATCCGTTGTTTGCTCACATCTGGCATTGAGGTTGCTATCATTACAGGTCGTCAGTCTAAACTGTTAGAAGATCGTGCTAAAACCCTTGGCATTACATATCTTTACCAAGGTCAGCATAATAAGCTTTTGGCGTATCAACAACTGTTAGATACACTAAACCTTAAATCTGAACAAACAGCCTATATTGGTGACGACCTGATTGATTTACCTGTAATGGAAAAAGTGGGACTTTCTGTCGCCGTGGCTGATGCACATCCATTACTTACACCTCGTGCAAATTACGTGACACGCATTGCGGGTGGTCGTGGTGCAGTACGAGAATTGTGTGATTTAATCCTTTTAGCGCAAGGTCGGCTTGAAGAAGCTAAAGGTCTTTCGATTTAACGTATAACGATACAGAATGAATAAATTAAAATCCTGGTTTACCTTAATTCTTGCCATTATCGCCCTCGGGCTGATTGGCTGGAACTATACTAATAACACTGAATTCGGTGATGGTGAGATTGTTGATGATGGTCAGCCAACCTATCAATCCAAATCATCGATATCTTTTGTTTACGAGCCAACAGGTATACTCGGATATAAACTTGTTGCTGATGATGTCAAAAACTATGCTCAGCAAAAGTTTACATGGTTTACTAACCCTGTCTTAACTACCTATTCACCGACAGGGGATGCAACATGGACAGTACGCGCAAATAAAGCCAAGCTAACAAACAGTAAAATGCTCTATCTTTATGGCGATGTTCAAATTGATAGCTTAACGGATGATTCTCAGCTACAGAGAATAAGCACAGACAATGCTATTGCAAATTTGGATACACAGGATGTTTCCTCTGATGATGAAGTGACTATTATCGGCGTCGGACTGAAATCAGTCGGCTTAAAAATGCGAGGCAATCTGCGCGAGAAACGTGCAGAGCTGATTGAAAAGGTAAACACCTATTATGAGATCCCTAATGAATCAAAAAATCCGTAATACACTGATTATCGGTACACTTTTAGCGATAAGTGTACCTGCGATGGCGCTTAAAGATGACACACAACAACCTATTGTTGTGAACTCAGAGAAACAGTCGCTTGATCTAGAAAAAAACGTCACAACCTTTACGCAAAATGTTGTGATCAAACAAGGTTCTATCGATATTCGTGCTGATAAAGTTGTTGTCACACGCCCAGGCGGTGACTCCAAAAGGATCGTAATAGAAGCGTTTGGTAACCCTGTGACTTTTTATCAGTTACAAGATGATGGTAAACCTATCAAAGGTCGTGGCGAGAAAATGACCTATGAAATGGATAAAGAGTTAATGACCTTAACGGGTAAAGCCTATCTTGAACAATTAGACAGTAATATCACCGGTGATAAGATCACTTATCTCGTCCCAACTCAGCAAATGGAAGCTTTTAGCGGTAAAGGTAAACAAGTGACTACTGTTTTACTGCCTTCCCAGTTGCAAGAGAAAGGCCCTGGTGTTAACAACAAAGGTAAGTAACACTTTATGGCGCTGTTAAAAGCTGAAAATTTAGCAAAAGCATACAAAGGGCGCACCGTTGTCGGTGATGTGAGCCTAAACGTTAATTCAGGTGAGATTGTCGGCTTACTTGGACCCAATGGTGCAGGTAAAACAACCACATTTTATATGGTTGTTGGCATTGTAGCTCGTGATGCAGGTAGTATTACAATTGATGATGAAGACATTACGCTGTTACCGTTACATGAACGAGCACGTAAAGGCATTGGCTATCTTCCTCAAGAAGCGTCTATTTTTAGACGCTTAAGCGTTTATGACAACATTATGGGGATCTTAGAAATCCGCCATGATCTAACGCCTGAAGAACGAAAAGACCGTGCAGAAGAGCTGCTCGAAGAGTTTAATGTCAGCCACTTACGTAACAGCTTAGGGCAATCATTATCAGGGGGTGAACGCCGTCGTGTTGAAATCGCACGGGCATTGGCCGCAAACCCTAAATTCATTTTATTAGATGAACCTTTTGCAGGTGTTGACCCTATTTCCGTATTAGATATTAAAAAAATTATCCAGCATCTACGTGATTATGGACTAGGTGTACTGATTACTGACCATAACGTTCGTGAAACATTAGATGTGTGTGAACGTGCTTATATCGTCAGCCAAGGTCACCTTATTGCTCATGGTTCACCAGAAGAAATTCTTGAAAATGAGCAAGTTAAACGTGTTTACTTAGGTGAAGGCTTCCGCCTGTAATCTTTGATTCACTTTTACTCTGTCATGGATGACTACAGCAAAGGATTCATCGCATTATTATGAAACAAAGTCTGCAACTTCGTCTTAGTCAGCAACTGGCAATGACGCCACAGCTACAACAGGCTATTCGTTTGTTGCAACTTTCGACGCTTGAATTACAACAAGAAATTCAGCAAGCACTTGAGTCTAATCCACTTCTAGAACAAGACGATGATCAACAAGATCCCGTTTCAGATGATACCTCTCATACAGAAAGTCAGTCAGACTCCACAACAGAAACAACAACTGAAAACGAAGTTGAAGAGTTCGATACACTGGATGCTTTAGAGCAAAAAGAGATGCCTGATGATCTCCCTTTAGATACTCAATGGGAAGAGATCTACACCGCAGGCACACCTTCTGGCACCAGTAATGACTATACTGATGATGAACTTCCACTGTATCAAGGCGAAACAACCGCTTCATTGCAAGATTATCTAACCTGGCAGGCTGATCTCACTCCATTTTCAGAAACAGACAGAGCAATTGCGATAAGTATTATTGATGCTATTGATGAAACAGGATATTTAACTGTCACAACAGATGACATCCTTGCTGGAATGGGCGATGATGAGCTAGAGCTTGATGAAGTCGAAGCTGTATTAAAACGTATCCAACGCTTTGATCCTATTGGTGTTGCTGCGCGTGATTTAAAAGAGTGTCTTTTGATTCAGCTATCCGCTTTTTCAACAGAAACACCTTATCTTAAAGAAACGCAGTTAGTGATTAGCCAATATTTAGAGTTGCTAGGTAACCGTGATTTTCGCCAATTGATGCGTCAAACGAAGTTACGAGAAGAGACACTTAAATCTGTTATTGAGATGATCCAGTCTCTTGATCCTAAGCCCGGATTAAGTATTGATACAGGCGAGTCAGAGTATGTTATTCCAGATATACTGGTAAAAAAATCAGGTGAACGCTGGCAAGTTGAGTTAAATACAGATAGCATTCCTCGCCTACGAATAAATGAGACCTATGCGGCATTGGGTCAATCGACTCAAAATGAGAGCGATGGAAAATTTATTCGTGACAATTTACAAGAAGCCAAATGGCTGATAAAAAGTCTAGAAAGCCGTAATGAGACATTATTAAAAGTCGCTCATTGCATTGTTGACACACAGCAAGCATTTTTCGAATTAGGTGAAGAGCATATGAAACCCCTTGTGTTAGCAGATATTGCTGAGCAGGTTGAAATGCACGAATCCACCATTTCTCGAGTGACAACGCAAAAATTTTTGCATTGTCCAAAAGGAATTTTCGAATTGAAGTATTTTTTCTCTAGCCATGTGAATACTGATAGCGGAGGCGAAGCCTCTTCAACAGCAATCAGGGCTTTAGTGAAGAAACTAATCGCAGCAGAAAACCCAGCGAAACCACTTAGTGATAGTAAACTGGCTGATATGCTCGGAGAGCTTGGAATACAAGTTGCTCGACGCACTGTTGCGAAGTATAGAGAGTCATTATCCATCCCGCCTTCAAATCAACGCAAAGAGTTGGTTTGAGCATAATTGAGAAGGAAGACACTATGGAACTTCAAATCACTGGTCATAATATTGAATTAACCGATGCTCTGCGTGATACAGTCAAAGCAAAAAGCGCGAAATTACCTCAGTTCTTTGACAAAATTAATAACGTTCAGGTGATCCTGAAAGTCGAGAAAGTTAATAAAATCGCGGAAGCGACCATTCAAGTTAATGGCGGTGAGTTGCATGCCTCTGCAGAAGCAGAAGATATGTACGCAGCAATTGATGGATTAATGGATAAGCTGGCTCGTCAATTAACCAAACACAAAGATAAACTGAGACAACATTAATTCATTTCCCATTGTAAAATGGGGATACAATCGGCGAAGTTACTGCGTTGTTTATGACTCGGTTTAATCCAACGCCTAATCAATATCAGTAACAAAAAACCAGATGTCACTTTGTGGCATCTGGTTTGCTGGTCTAAGTGAATAAGACAATGAACAACGATACAAAGATGAATATTAGCGACGTACTTTCTCTGGCATGTACGCATAATGATGTACATTGCACGAGTAAAAAGCGCGCGTTAGAAATTATCAGTGAAAATGCAGCAAAAGCACTTAATTTACCCGAAACACTGATATTTGAAGCTTTATTGACGCGTGAAAAAGTCGGTACAACAGGGATTGGGGGGGGGTTAGCTATCCCTCATGGACGTATTGAAAGTGATGAAACAGAAAAAGTAGTTGGTGTGTTTCTTCACCTAAGCGAACCTATTGCCTTCGACGCTATTGATAATCAACCTGTCGACTTGTTGTTCGCATTACTCGTTCCTGCGACACAATGTAAGGAACATTTACACACACTGTCTTTGATTGCAAAACAGTTGGCAGACAAAAACTTATGTCGCCGACTACGCTCCGCACAAAGTGATGAAGAGCTTTATCAGATTATCACAGAATAACCCCTACGGGTTTAGTAGGACGCGAATAGCATACAGTGGAATGATATTCATCACTGGGAAATTATAGGGGAGCTACCTCATGGTGCTGATGATAGTCAGCGGACGCTCTGGTTCAGGTAAGTCAGTCGCTTTGCGTGCGCTTGAAGACATGGGATTTTATTGTGTTGATAACTTACCTGTTGATCTTTTACCTGAGCTCGCAAAAACACTGGCTGAACGTGATGCTTCTGCTGCCGCAGTCAGTATTGATGTCCGAAATATGCCAGAATCGCCGGAGATCTTCGAAAAAGCGCTGGAAAGTTTACCCGCTGAATATTCTCCACAACTCTTATTTTTAGATGCAGATAGAAATACCTTAATTCGTCGTTATAGTGATACTCGACGTCTTCACCCTCTTTCGACCAAGAACCTTTCATTAGAAGTGGCAATTGATACCGAAAGTGATCTACTTGAGCCATTGCGATCACGCGCTGATCTCATCATTGATACTTCTGAGATGTCAGTTCATGAGCTCGCAGAAATGCTACGTACTCGCTTATTAGGTAAGCGTGAACGTGAGCTGACAATGGTCTTTGAATCATTTGGCTTTAAGCATGGTATTCCTATTGATGCAGACTATGTTTTTGATGTGCGTTTCTTACCAAATCCACATTGGGATCCTAAACTGCGTCCAATGACAGGTCTTGATCGCCCTGTCGCGGCATTTTTAGATAGACACACCGAAGTTCATAACTTTATTTATCAAACTAGAAGCTACCTTGAACTTTGGTTGCCGATGTTAGAAACCAATAACCGTAGTTATTTGACGGTTGCGATTGGTTGTACGGGTGGTAAACACCGTTCTGTTTATGTTGCAGAGCAACTCGCAGATTATTTCCGTTCTAGAGGGAAAAACGTACAATCACGCCACAGAACACTAGAAAAACGCAAATGACCCAATATCGACAAGTTGCGATTAAAAATCGACTTGGTATGCATGCAAGGCCTGCGATGAAGTTGTTTGATTTAGTAAAAACATTTCAATCAACCGTCATTTTACGCAACAACGAAGGGGTTGAAGCACAAGCGGATAGTGTGATTGCTATGCTGATGTTAGATTCAGAGCAAGGCAGTCAAATTGATATAGAAGTAACTGGTAGTGATGAAAATGAAGCTATTAATGCTATTATCGCATTATTTGAATCGGGGTTTGATGAAGAATAATCGTAATAGAAAACAATAGATTAGCATTTCTTAACTAAATAACCCGAAAGAGACTGTGATCACTGTCTCTTTCTTTTTTATACAGAACCGCCTATTATCTCTTATATGAGTTTAACAACACCCCCACCTCACCCGTGGGGGTGTTGTTTTGCATTGGAATAAATTGGAGTGTGGTATGACAAAGCCAACAATTATCATCAACGAACTTGATGCAGAACGTTTAGATTCATTACTTGAACAACCGGCATTTGCAGATAGCCCGATTGCTGAAGCATTGAATGAAGAGTTAGATCGTGCTGACATTGTTACACCAGCTGATATCCCTGCTAATATTGTCACAATGAACAGCAAAGTCCGTTTTATGGACTTAAAAAATAATGAAGAGCGTACTCGTACGTTAGTGTATCCAGCTTCATTAAAAGATAGCACTACTGAACTTTCCGTTATGGCGCCAATGGGTGCTGCGCTACTAGGTTTAGCGATTGATGATGAGATCAGTTGGAAGCTACCAAATGGCCTTGAAACCAAGGTTAAAGTATTAGAAATTCTATACCAACCTGAAGCTGCGGGTGAATTACACCGTTAAGCAGAGCTGAAGGTTCGCGTCTTATTTTTATCTTATCAAATTGAAAAGCACACTGATAAACGCGATATCTCAGCCCATTGCGGGCTGAGATTAAAGGTTACGATAAGTGTCTAAAATTCACTCACCAGCAATACTCATTTCTGGTAATAACAGCGATCCACACTGAACATTACTACGCATCTCGATATCATCACCCATAGTGGCAATATTTGCCCACATATCTTTTAAATTACCGGCAATAGTCACTTCGCTTACAGGGTATTGGATTTCACCGTTTTCAACCCAAAAACCACTCGCGCCACGAGAATAATCACCCGTTACTGTGCTGACGCCTTGTCCCATCAATTCAGTGACAACAAGACCTGTTCCCATCTCTTTTAACAACGCATCAAACGATAAACCTTGTCCTGGGATATACCAGTTATGGATCCCACCAGCATGACCATTACTTTTTAAACCCAATTTTCTCGCTGAATAAGTAGTTAATAGCCACTCTTGTAATACGCCATCTTTAATAATTTCGGCATCGGTTGTGCGCACACCTTCACTATCAAACGGTGTTGATGCCAAACCTCTTATTAA
This sequence comes from Proteus sp. FZP2095, assembly GCF_023701425.1. Classification (NCBI taxonomy): domain Bacteria; kingdom Pseudomonadati; phylum Pseudomonadota; class Gammaproteobacteria; order Enterobacterales; family Morganellaceae; genus Proteus; species Proteus sp. FZP2095. The sequence goes on along the minus strand of NZ_JAMQBJ010000002.1, from coordinate 112,568 downwards.
GTGAGGTCGTTCTTGAATATTTAGCCATTGAGGGAAAATTTGCTTACCTAAGCTATCGAGTAAACAAGATGATTCACGATAAATCATGCTACCACTAATTGCTGCAACCAAATGACCAAAAATACCTGTCGCAACATCGGCAGCAAAAATAACGGGGGCTTTCATGGTTGGAAGTTTACGAGGTGCAAGGCGAGATAAAGTACGGCGAGCACACTCTTGACCTACCCACTCAGGTGATTCTAGATCATCAAAACGACGGCTAATGGTGTAGGCATAATCGCGTTCCATATCTTCACCATCACGAGCAATAACACAGCTCGACATAGAATAACGTGAAGATGAATAGCTTTTTAATAAGCCAAGACTATTACCAAATACACGGGTTCCACTATGACTATTAAAGCTCCCCCCTTCGGTATTAATAATACGACTATCGCTATCTAAAGCAGCTTTTTCTGCTCTTGATGCTAATTCAATCGCTTTATCTGCCGTTATCTCGGTAGGATGGTAAAGATCAAGGAAAGGCGCATCAAAGGCTAATAGATCTTGATCAGCAGGTCCTGCATATGGGTCAACGGAAGTGTAGCGTGCAATATCCACAGCGGCTTGTACAGCTCGCTTAATTGCATCAGGACTTAAATCTGTTGAAGATGCACTACCTTTACGTTGTTGTTGGTAAACCGTAATGCCTAAAGCACCATCACTGTTAAATTCAACATTTTCAACTTCACCGTAACGCGTACTCACACTAATACCCGTCGATTTATTAATAGCGACTTCGGCACTATCACACTGTTTTGCAGCCAGCTCTAATGCGAGTGAGACGGCGTCTTCAAGCTGTTTTACCTGATCTGAATTATTCATTGAGAACCATTTTCCTAAGGAGAACACCACTTTTTACTTATTTTTCGCAAAGTAAATCAATTGACAGGTGGTCAACAAGCGATTTTCCCAGTTACAATAGAAGATATATGAATGTTATCACCCGTCGGGCTTTTGGTCATTCACCAAATCACACTCCCGGCTTACTCTGCAACAGGAATTTTTATTATGGCAAAGCAGCCTGAAGAGTGGCATTACCTCAATCCTGAATTTGACGATACATCGTCAGAAGAGGAAGAAGAGGAAGAAATTATCTGGGTCAGCAAAAGTGAAATTAAACGTGATGCTGAAGCACTCAAAAAACTGGGTACTGAATTAGTTGAATTAAGTGCGCAAGAATTAGAGCGTGTGCCATTAGATGAGAAATTATTAGCCTCTATTCAATTAGCACAAAAAGTACAGCGTGAAGCACGCCGTCGCCAAATTCAATATATTGGAAAACTACTGCGCAATGTGGACGAAGATCCGATCCGCCAAGCACTCGATAAACTAAAAAACCGCCACAACCAACAGATCTTAGTGTTACATAAACTAGAAGATCTGCGAATTCGCCTTATCGAAGGTGGTAATGAAGTGATTGAAGAAGTCGTGGCACTTTATCCAATGGCCGATCGCCAACAATTACGCACACTTATCCGTAATGTAAAAAAAGAAAAAGAAGCGAATAAACCACCAAAATCATTCCGCTTACTATTCCAATATCTAAAAGATTTATCAGAATCAGCATAAAACCTGATCATCCTGAAAACGCAGTGTAAATTCAGTATCACTGCGATTTTCAGGGCGTGCCTTCTACGCTTAATTACTTTTGCGCTTTATGCTCACAATGAAAGCTCAATACGTCTTTACCAAGCTCATTTTGTGCTTCTTGCATCACTTCTACTAAAGGCTGAAAATCACGGGAATGATGAGGTAGATGCTTGAAAACAATACTGACAGGTAATTCTATTCCTCCCACTAATGCATCCCATAATGCATCTAGGTTATCGCCAAAATTATCATCTAACTGAAATTGCAGTGCAAAATCCTGATAAAAAGCATCTCTATCTACTAGCATCTTAAAATCGAAGATAACCTGTTTCATTAAGGAGCAACCTTTGTCATTGTGCGGTAATGATCGGTGGTGACATAAATCAACCCATCATTCGAATAGAGCAATCTGTCGCTACCACGATGACCACAGTGATAATTTACATCCGCTTCATACCACTGCCGTCCTGCTTCTTCTGGTAGCTGTTTTTCACGGTTCATAAAACGATCGCCACCAATTGCTCTTCCCGGCAAAACTTCACATAAGTTACCTTCTTTCGCATTCCAGCCTTGTTCTCTTGCCTGTTTTTTAGTGAGATAAAAACTCGGTAGCTGTTGGTGACGTTGTAAATAGTTAGCCACTGCATTGGCTTGTGTTTTTTCATCAATAGAAAGAGGAATTTGTGCTGGTTTATTGCTGCTATTACTTGATGATGTTGGAACAGAGACTGGCGATGAAGAGGATGATATTTTCGCTTCAGGAAGCAAACCTTTGTAGAGAACACCAAATAAAACAGCAATAACAATAATAACTGGTAATAAACGTTTACCCATAAATTAGCACCTTCACTGTCGCTAGGATAAAAAACTCCATCAAAAGATGGAGTTTTATTAATACGTATAAATAACTATAACAAAGATTAAGCAGTACCGCCTACAGTGATCTTATCAAGCTTCAACGTAGGTTGACCCACACCAACAGGGAGGCTTTGTCCTTCTTTACCACAAACGCCCACTCCTTTATCTAAAGCGAGATCATTACCCACCATAGAGACCTGTTGCATAGCTTCAATACCTGAACCAATCAGAGTTGCCCCTTTAATTGGTTTTGTTATTTTTCCATTCTCGATTAAATAAGCTTCTGAAGTTGAGAAAACAAATTTACCCGATGTAATATCAACCTGACCGCCACCAAAGTTTGGTGCATAAATACCGCGATCAACGCTGGCAATAATTTCTTCAGGTGAGGATTTGCCTGCTAACATATAGGTGTTTGTCATACGAGGCATAGGAAGATGCGCATAAGACTCACGACGACCATTTCCTGTCGGTGCAACACCCATTAAACGTGCATTCATCTTATCTTGCATATAGCCTTTTAAGATGCCGTTTTCGATTAAGACATTATATTGACCCGGAACACCTTCATCGTCGATAGCAACAGAGCCTCGACGACCTTCAAGAGTGCCATCATCAACAATCGTACAAAGCTCAGAAGTAACTTTCTCACCAAGGCGACCAGAAAATACGGAGGTTTCACGACGGTTGAAATCACCTTCTAAACCATGACCCACAGCTTCATGCAATAATACCCCCGGCCATCCTGCACCTAATACCACAGGCATTGTTCCCGCTGGTGCTGCAATCGCTGATAAATTCACTAATGCCATACGTACAGCTTCACGAGCATAAGTGACTGCATGGCTTTCACCATACACTTTAGTTAAGAAATAGTCATAACCAAAGCGACCACCGCCACCACTTGCGCCACGCTCACGCTTGCCATCTTCTTCCACCAGCACACTGACAGAAAGACGAACTAAAGGACGCACATCAGCGGCTAACGTACCATCGGTTGCTGCAACCAGCACATGCTCATAAACACCAGTTAATGACGCGTTAACTTGTTTAACACGTTTATCTTCAGCACGAGCGGCTTTATCTACCTCATGCAATAATGCAATTTTCTCTTCGCGAGAAAGACTTTGCAGAGGATCATTTAAGCTGTATAGCGGAGAATGTTGAATAGCACCTAAAGTATGGATACGACCATTACCTTTAGTCTGAACAATACTTCGTGCAGCATGAGCACTTTGATTAAGTGCGTTAAGCGTTAGTTGGTCAGCATAAGCAAAACCGGTTTTTTCACCGTAAATTGCTCTAACGCCAACACCTTGATCAATATTGTAAGAGCCATCTTTAATAATCTGATCGTCGAGGATCCAAGCCTCGTGATAACTTGACTGAAAATAAAGATCACCATAATCAATTTGACGCTGTGCAAGCTGCTCTAGTGTTGATGCTAAATCATCTAAACTAAGTTTGTTTGCTTCCAACAGACTTTCGCTGACAACAGCTAAACTCATAATTCTTCTTTATCCTTAATTTTTTTGATTAAGTGGGTCAGTTTCGGGCGAAAACGGTTATGTTTTACAACTCGGATCTGTTCACGCATACCGTGTAAACTATCGACGCCAACATTCAGCGTTAGCGCACTGACAGCATCAGGGTTCTTTTTCAAGACTTTACCCCAGCCATCAATCGCCATAGTATGACCCCAAGTCCGGCGCGTATCATGTGTACCCACTTGTGCTGGCGCTAATATAATACACTGATTCTCAATGGCACGAGCACGTAATAAAGGTTCCCAGTGTGCTTTTCCTGTTAAACGGGTAAAAGCCGCTGGCACAGAGATTATCTCGGCACCTTTTTCTCTTAATGCTTGGAAAATACCTGGGAAGCGTAAGTCATAACAGATCGTTAAACCTAATTTCCCAACGGGAGTATCAACGACGGTTAAACGTTCACCACGTTGATAAATAGAAGACTCATTATATTCGCCTTGCTCATCATCAATACTGACATCAAACATATGGATTTTGTCATAACGAGCGCGGATAACTCCTTCATCATCAAACACCAAGCTACTGCTGGTAATTTGGTCTGGAGAGTCTCGACTAATCAATGGCATAGAACCGACTAAGATCCATACTTTGTAACGCTGAGCCATTTTAGCGATAGCATTTTGTAAAGGCCCATCGCCCTGAATTTCAGCGTGTTTATGGTAATCTTTAGAGTTTGAAAAAAGTAACGCATTTTCAGGTGTTAATACAAGCTTCACTGAATCGGGTAATTGTTTAATCTGTTGCTCAATTTGCGCTAGATTATTTTTTGTGTTTTTACCGCTACAAAGTTGCAAAAGTGCGACATTAACTTTTTTCATAACGCCTGATTCTCCTTAAGCTGACGCAGTACTTCGTCAATTTTGGGTTGTTCCATAGTTCCGGTCACATGATAACGGATAACAGAAATCTTACTCCAAAGTGGCCCCAGAACCTTTGATGCCGCAAACACTGCGGCGCCTGCAATTGGGTTTATAGCGAATGCAGTAGCAACACCGACTGTTGCTGAAATCTCTGGCGTTACCACAACTTGTAGGTCCATTTTACGTTCAAGTAAATCAACTTTCCCACTGATTGCAATATCGGCAATAACACCATCAACTCGGACACTATCAGCATTCATAATACCTTGATTAATCGTAATTTCACTCTTAATCGAATCATATTCAAAATGCTCACTGAAAGTATCTCTAAAATCAAACTGTAATTTACGTAAAAGTGCATCGAAACTCACAAGGCGAAGTAACTTACCGGCTTGTCCGACATTCACTTTTTCTATCCGCCCTTTCCCTAAAGTAGATTTGATATCACCATTTAAGGTCGCAAGATCAAAATTCCATGGCGTATTATGCCATTGTAATGAAAAATCAGCAGAAAGAGGAGATTGCAAAATAGGAACGATATAGCCAAAGTAAGCTGCCATTTCATCAATTTCATCTGCTTTTAGCTTACCTTGTAGCTTTGTGATGTTGTTTCCTGCGATATCATCAGACCATTCGCCATTAACATGTAGCTCACCACTGCTATTTTTTAATTTACCGTCAGTTAAAAGCAATGTGCCATTACTTTGCTTTAATGAACCTTGAATTTTCCCTAAAAGCAGACCGTTCACCCAACATTCTCGACATTCAAAATCAATAGAAGGGATATTTTTTACTGAAAATTTCAAAGCATTAGGATCAGAAGCGCTCGCCATTTTTAACGTTTTTTCTTCTTGGTCAGAGGAGATACCATTAAAATAGAGGTAATTAATATTCACTTGCCAAGGTGTTGATGTTTCAGGAATAAACACATCACCTCGTAATTCATTTCCTGAAAATGCAAATTTTACACCGTCACTAACGCGCATAATTTCAGTTTGCGGATCACGCCATTTTTGCCCTGCAAAATTTAAATCAGGCAAACTAATGTGCACATTATCAGGAAAAGTGACTTCTTTTTCAGATGGCGTTAAAGACGAAAAAGCCATTAATGTTGGCAACCATTTATCCCCCTCTAATCCTTTAAGGGCAATAGTTAAGCGTTGTTGTGAACCTAATTCTGGTAATTTAATAGAAGAAGAAACAAGATTACCTTGTAATAACCGTAACTGTTTTCCTAAAGCCCATTGGCTATTAAGTTTCCACAGTTTCTCAGCACTAGCATTCACGCTTAAGGTTTCACTGTTACCTTTTGCAGAAATAACAATAGGTGGTGAAGTTTTTAAATCTTGCGTTTCAGGTGCGGTTAATTTGCTATTTAATGCATTTATATTTCCAGTTAAATCGACTTGATAATCGACATCACCTTTTTCGGGGATCTTAACATTAACGTTGCCGCTCCAAGGGAGTATGCCACTCAATTTCTGTTGAATATCGCTTGGTAAACCTTGAATTTTTTGAATATCCCATTGACCTTTCAAGCCTACATCAACCTGATAATTATCCGTATCATTGTGACTTGTAAATGAGAAAGCGAGAGGCTGCCCAAACCAATTAGCTGTTAATGTATCACTCTCAAGTTTGTCATTGTGATAACGAAATTGTCCACTGACGCCCTGTAAGGTGGTATCCATAAAATTCAATGTGACATCATTGTTTTTTAAATTAATATCACCCGAAGCCACCACATCTTCACCACCAAAGGGAATATCTAATTTCAATGTACCATTGATTTTCCCAGCGACTTTAAGCTCTTCAAGTGTATGACCTATACTCGCCATTTGAGAATCTAAGAAATACTCTTTCAACTCGTCGCCTGTGGCTTCAATATCCGCATTAATTAAGATCTTCTCTTGTCGATAACTCTCAATCACTGCACTTAAATTTGTGGCAGTGGCTTTACCCACTTTCGCTTGTGCAGAAGACATCCATAATCCATCATTTTTAAAATCTAAATTAATATCTAGATCGAATAATGCAGGCCATTCGCTATCAAATTTAAAGGTGGCGTGTTTAACAGGAGCATAAACTTGGAACCAGCCTTTGTGATTATCAAAAGGAAAATCGGCGGGATCGCCATGGAAAATAAAGGTTCCATTATCGATATTACCCGCAATAATCGCCTCTGAGAGGTATTGTGTCAGCTCTTTACCAACATATTCCTCTGGCAGATAACGCCATGCATCTCCTGCATTTGTAACTCTTACACCTGAGAGTATAGAAAGACGCTGATCTTCACCTTGTTTCTCGTAACGAAAATCACCCGTAACCCATGCTGATGTAGCTTGAACATCTACCCCTTCACTCCAAAGAGATAAGTCATCTCCAGAATGAGTCCAGTAAACTGTGCCTTTCCCTTTCTCAATATTCAGCGGTGCTTTAAACAATTCGCCAGTATCTATTTCACTGTTTGCTAGCGCGAAATTAAGTTCACCGCGTTGCATATTGCCTTTTAATTGCCCGCTGAAATGTTGTATAGAAGGGATCTCTTGCCAACGCTTCCAACCCACATTTTCCCATGAGAGATTAATCGCGCTTTGCTCAAAATGCTCAGGCGTAAGATCTAATGCAAAATCATTAACCATCCCAGAAAATTGGCGATACTGCCATTGACGAACAAAATCAGGTGTTAAAAAAGAGAATAATGGCAATACAGCATATAGCCTATCTAACTCAATATTTTTGGCACGAATACGCCATGCTTCATCATGTTGTTTTTCTTTTGGTTGATAAAGAACCGCCAAATAACCATCAGGCCACTCTTCACCATCCATGGTAATTTTTCGAGTATAAGGAATATCTGCAAGCCAACCATTCTCTTGCCTTCTCATCCGCAATATTAAGTCTTCAACTTTTAATGCATGTGAGGTTCCATCATTACTCCAATCCATTTCACCTTGATGAATTTGCAATTGACTTCCGGTAATACGCCCTTGAGTAATTTCAATCCAGTTAGATAAACTCGCTTTGGCTTCACCTACTCCGCTATTATTTTTTACCCACTGACTAAGCCAAGGTGAGATATCAATATCATCTGCGGTAAGAAATACTTTGCCGTTATCGATTAAACCGTTCTCTGTGGTATAGAGATCAAGGCGCACCTTTAATCCGCCATAATGATTAACCGGTGTATCAAGAGTGACTTCACCTTGAGCACGATGACGATTTTTTTGATTTAACCACATCAATTCGGGCACATGTAATGTACTGGTATCTCCTGAAGGGGTTAAAAAAACAAAACGGCTTTCAATCAGTTTAAAGCGATCAAACTGTTCAAGAAAAATGGAAGAAATATCATCAGGTTCAGTTAACGTTATATCCCCACTTTGCCCAGTAAAAATAGGGCTATGGTAATTAACATATAATTGTTCAAAGGTCAGTTCACGAAAATGAAGGCGAAAAGCGAATAATGAACGCCAAACGTCAAAAGAAAAAGTCACTTTTTCTGCCGTAACGTTCACATCTTTATTGGTAATATTCAGCCCTTCTACTTGAATATCAGGGCCAAAATTCTGCCACTCCCCCATAATCTTTGTCATGGAGACAGGGCTATTGAGCTGCTTTGTAAGATACGATTCTATTTCTGGGCGATAACTATCTAAGCGAGGCAGAAAATAGCGAAATCCGCTTAATACCAAGGCAAAAACGATGAGGCAAAAAACTGTTATCACTAACAGGTATTTAGGCAGCCGCTTCATTTTTGTCTCCTTTCTGCCATCATATTCATTAGGAAGGCGAATCCATTACATCATCACCACATCAAATTGCTCCTGACTATAGAGTAGCTCAGTTTGCACTTTCACTTGTTTACCGACAAAAATTTCAACCTCTGCTAATGCATGTGACTCATCGCCTTTCAAGGTGTCTGCCACTGCTGAAGATGCATAAACCAAGAAGCGATCTGCATCAATCGTTTTATGCACGCGTACTATTTCACGTAAAATCTCATAACAAACCGTCTCAACTGATTTTACCGTACCTCGCCCTTGGCAAGTTGGGCAGTCATCACAAAGAACATGTTCAAGGCTTTCTCGAGTTCTTTTACGTGTCATTTCGACTAAGCCAAGTTGAGAGAAGCCATTAATCGTTGTTTTCACTCTATCTTTACTTAGAGCTTGTTCAAGTGATGCCAATACTCTGCGTTTATGCTCATCATTATTCATATCAATAAAGTCAATAATGATGATGCCGCCTAAATTACGTAACCGTAATTGACGAGCAATGGCTTGGCTTGCTTCAATATTAGTATTAAAAATCGTTTCTTCTAAATTTCTATGACCAACAAATGCCCCTGTATTGATATCAATAGTGGTCATTGCTTCAGTTTGATCGATAATTAGATAACCGCCTGATTTCAATTCAACTTTGCGCTCTAAAGCCCGTTGAATTTCATTTTCTACACCATAAAGATCAAAAATAGGCTGATTACCTTGGTGTAATTCAAGTTTAGCGGTTAATTCAGGAATATATTCACCAATAAATTCCTGTAGTTGATTGTAAGTTAATTTAGAATCAACTCGTATGCTATCTAATTCAGATCCAGCAAAATCACGTAAAATACGCTGTGCTAAAGCCAGTTCGCCATAAATTTGAATGCGGGTTTTATTTCTTTTCTTACGCTCAATAATTTTATTCCATAAGCGTTTAAGAAAAGCGGCATCTTGCTTAATTTCATGCTCGCCAACACCTTCAGCCGCTGTACGAATAATAAAACCGCCATTTTCATCGCAATACTCTTCAACGAGTTGTTTTAAGCGCTCACGCTCTTCTTCACTATCAATTCGCTGAGAAACGCCCACATGAGATGCGCCAGGCATAAAGACTAAATAACGAGAAGGTAATGTAATATCAGTGGTAAGGCGAGCGCCCTTGGTTCCTAAAGGATCTTTAACCACTTGTACAATTAAGTCTTGTCCTTGATGCACCAGTTGTGCAATATCACGAACATTAAATTTCTTCTGCTCTTCACCCGCAATGCATTCAGTGTGAGGCATAATATCAGAAGCATGTAGAAAAGCGGCTTTATCCAGCCCGATGTCAATAAATGCAGCTTGCATCCCGGGTAATACGCGACTTACCCGACCTTTGTAGATGTTTCCGACGATACCTCGTTTGGCTTCTCTTTCGACATGAATTTCTTGAAGTATGCCTCCACGAATATAGGCAACACGAGTTTCAGATGGCGTCACATTCACTAATAATTCAGCTGTCATGAAATCTCCTTCTCATTAGCTAGAGACGAAAATTGAGCTATCAACGCTTCGGTTTCAACAAGAGGCAATCCGACAACAGCATGATAACTCCCCTCAATCCGTTGAACAAAACGGCCTCCTTTTCCTTGAATACCGTAAGCGCCAGCTTTATCCATTGGCTCTCCTGACTCAATATACGCGCTAATCTCACTCTCTGTCATCTCTCTAAAAGTGACGTGTGTGACGACTAATTGACTCAATGTGCGTGTTCTATTAGAGATAGCAATTGCTGTCATCACTTGATGTGTTGCGCCTGAAAGTGAACGTAGGATTTGTGCGGCATGGGTTTCATCACGAGGTTTTTCAAGAATGTGACCATCATGAACCACAATAGTATCAGAGCCCAAAACGGGATAATTATGAGGTGCTTGTCTTACGCCTTCTTGTGATTTTTCTTTTGCCAAACGAAGAACATACTCTTCTGGCTTTTCACCTTGTTGCCAAATTTCATCAATTGCTGGCGTAATAATACTAAATTCAATATCTAATAACGCGAGAAGTTCACGTCTTCTTGGCGAGCTGGAAGCAAGGTAAAGCGTGGTCACAAATAATGTCCTCATGACGGTAACGCAAAAGTGACCGCCATGATCCAATAACTTAGTGAACTAAAAACTGGTGACGGATTTTGCGAAGCAAAAAATAAAGCCATGGCCAAAGAATACCACTGACTGGGCTATTCCAGAATACTTGAGGGTGAAAAGTCACAGGTGAAAGTAAAAATTCCGCCCAAAATACAGCAAGATCAACAACAACAACGCTTAACATCACCACTAAGGCTTGTTGCCATAACGCTAAATTACAAAAAAGCTGATATTTAAAGGCGATGACATAACTCACTAAAGTATAGGCCAGTGCATTAACACCCAAGGTTGTTCCTTGGACTAAGTCCATAACCATACCCAAGACAAATGCAGTTCCGACACTGATACGATGAGGAATTGCTGTTATCCAATAAATAAGAAATAACATGGGCCAAATAGGTCGATACACGGCTAACTGTTCTGGCCACGGCATAATTTGTAAAACCAATGCGACAAGAAAAGAGAGCCAAACGACCCAACGTCCACGACTTTGATATGGATTCATCGTATCTACCTACTTCTATTAGTATTAGCAGGTGTATTTGTTGCAGCCGGCGTTGTTGCTGGTGTCGCGGTTCCATTAGTTCCTTCAGCCGTATTGTCTAATGGCTCTTGAGACATAGAACGAGGAAGCGGTGGTCCTGCTTGTTCATAATTAGGTAATACTTGAGGCATCAGTTGCATTAAACGCTCATTGGCAGCGTGATAAACCTCTGAAGGCAGAGGGGGCTCCCCCGTTTTATCTGATGCATTCCATAATAAAAGCAAATAGCGTAAACGCTGTAGCTCTGCTGATGGACGAACATTAATTACGGAATAAGCCCGCTGATTATCTACTTTAACGGAAGATACCACACCAACAGGATACCCTTCTGGGAAGCGACCGCCCAATCCTGATGTCACTAAAACATCACCTACACGAATATCAATATTGGCCGGTAATGCTTCTAACAATAAATCATCGGCACAACCCGCACCAGAAGCTATAACTCGAATATCGTTACGCAAAACTTGTACTGGTAATGCATGAGAAGTGTCACATATTAATAGAACACGACTCGTAAGCTCACTTACGGCAATAACTTGTCCTACAACACCTTTATCACTAATAACAGGTTGTCCTTCATAGACGCCATCATTGGTTCCTTTATCAATAACCACTTGATCTCGATAAGGCGTGCTATTACCAGACAGCACTTGCGTCACTGTCATTTGTTCATTTTGGCGTAATGGTGAACCAAGTAATTCTCGTAAACGAGCATTCTCTTGCTTAAATTGTTCAAGTAATTGACTTTCTCCGCTGCGAACTAACAACTCTTTTCTTAACGCCTGATTCTCAAATTGTAAACGCTCACGCGTGGCAAATGTTTCTGAAATTTGATCAAGGAAACGGCGTGGACCATTTGCAAGAAAATAGAAGGGACTAACAGCAGTATCAAGATACTGGCGGACTTTAGAAAATGCACCAATACGGTTATCAGCAATCAATAAAGAGATAGCAACAACCACGGCGATTATTAATCTTAGTTGCAGGGAAGGGCCCCGACTAAAAATTGGCTTCATAAACTCTAAGATCACTCACACGGAGAAGTAAAAGAACAGGCGTTAATATTCTCACCAAGGGGGAATCCATTCTCCCTTGTTAGAATTAATCTCAATCTTCGCTAAACAGATCGCCACCGTGCATATCGATCATTTCTAATGCTTTACCACCACCACGAGCAACACAAGTCAGTGGATCTTCAGCAACAATCACAGGAATACCTGTTTCTTCCATTAATAAACGGTCTAGGTTACGTAATAACGCACCACCACCAGTTAATACCATGCCACGCTCTGAAATATCAGAAGCCAATTCTGGCGGGCATTGTTCTAATGCAACCATGACTGCGCTTACGATACCTGTTAATGGTTCCTGTAAGGCTTCAAGAATTTCATTAGAGTTTAATGTAAAGCTACGAGGTACACCTTCTGCAAGGTTACGACCGCGAACTTCAATCTCATTGACTTCATCAGAAGGATAAGCTGAACCGATATCGTGTTTGATACGTTCTGCGGTTGCTTCACCAATCAGTGAGCCGTAGTTACGACGCACATAGTTAATGATAGCTTCATCAAAACGGTCACCACCGATACGAACAGATGAAGAGTAAACGACACCATTTAATGAAATCACGGCAACTTCTGTTGTACCACCACCAATATCAACCACCATTGAGCCTGTTGCTTCAGAAACAGGTAAACCTGCACCGATTGCTGCAGACATAGGTTCTTCAATTAAAAACACTTCGCGAGCACCTGCACTTAGTGCTGATTCACGGATAGCTCTACGTTCTACTTGAGTTGCCCCAACGGGTACACAAACTAATACGCGAGGACTTGGACGCATAAAGCTATTGTTATGAACCTGTTTTATGAAGTGCTGAAGCATTTTTTCGGTTACATAAAAATCAGCAATCACACCGTCTTTCATTGGACGGATAGCAGCGATATTCCCAGGTGTACGCCCTAACATCTGTTTGGCTTCATGCCCTACAGCTGCAACACTTTTTGATGTGCCAGCGCGATCTTGACGAATAGCGACAACGGAGGGTTCATCGAGAACAATACCCTGTCCTTTGACATAAATAAGGGTATTGGCGGTACCCAAGTCAATAGACAAATCGTTGGAAAACATGCCACGAAATTTTTTAAACATACGAAAGGATAATCCTGCAAGCCGGGACGGAAAAATCCGTCTACTCTATCAACCACAATAAGCAGCGACAAGGCGCGATTCACTACTTAAATTAAAGTGGACACGTAAATAATCTTAAAGGCACAATATTCTACGTTACTTTTCCCAATTGGAGCAGAAAAAAACTGCATAAAAATGGGCTAATTAGAACGATTAACGCATAATTTCGATCCTACGCTGTTCATATTTAAGTTATGTAACAATACAAACAACGCTCACATCAATAAAGAAAAATCTCACTTTGTTGCCAAACTGTGACTCAAAAGTCTCGTTGCAAGTTCAAATAAAATTTATTCATTTGAATAAGCACAATCACTCTATTGATATTAAATGGTGTTTCATCGACAAAATTTGACTGAGATAACAACCAGAGTACCCATCTCGAATACTTCTAAGGCAACACATTATCTTTAAAATTCGAGTAATAAAGAGAAATGCTAATTTTCATCCAATCGTAAACCATTAACGGTGTTATCTAATAACCAAGATATAAAACTCAGAATAATCTCTGCACCAATAAACATAGCCCCCCGTTTATACACTAAAAAAGGATTATTTGTCTCATTATTACAATAGATATTGTGCACAATCACGACGAGGCCTAAAAAATCACCTATCATGACACAAGTAGAAATCGATGAGGGGTCAAGATGAAAGCATTATTAGTAGAACAAAATGACAACAAACTCAGTGCCAGTGTACAGAGTGTTGATGAAAAAAAACTTCCTATTCATGAGGTTATTGTCGATATCCATTACTCAACGCTTAACTATAAAGATGGACTCGCGATCACAGGCAAAGGAAAAATACTGCGCCAATTCCCAATGGTACCAGGTATCGATTTTTCAGGTGTTGTTCATCACACCGAAGATCCTCGCTTCCATATTGGTCAACATGTTTTATTAACTGGCTGGGGTGTAGGTGAAAGTCACTGGGGTGGGCTTGCACAAAAAGCTGGTGTAAAAGGTGATTGGCTAACTGTAGTACCAGAAGGACTCTCTTTAAAAAATGCCATGACAATTGGGACTGCTGGTTTTACTGCCATGCTTTGTGTAATGGCATTAGAACAAGGCGGAGTCACTCCTGAAAGTGGTGATATTTTAGTCACAGGAGCCAGTGGTGGTGTCGGAAGTACCGCCATTAGTTTACTAACAGCATTAGGTTACCAAGTTACCGCACTAAGTGGCAGAGCAAGTAACCATGACTATTTACGCAAACTTGGTGCTAAAAATATTATCACTCGTGAAGAGTTTGAGCCTGCGGGTAAGGCTTTAGATAAACAACACTGGGCGGGTGCAATTGATACCGTAGGTGGGCAAATTCTTGCCAATATTCTGTCACAAACAAACTATAACGGAACAGTAGCAGCTTGTGGATTAGCGGGTGGTTTCTCTTTACCAACGACAGTCATGCCTTTTATTTTACGTAATGTTCGCTTACAAGGCGTCGATTCGGTTTATTTCCCAGCAGAAAAACGCGCTCAAGTTTGGCAACGTTTGTTAAAATTACTGCCAGAAACGTTCTATCAACAAGCGACGACTGAAATTACGCTTGATGAAGTTCCTCGTTATGCCCAAATGATTATGGATAATCAGGTAACAGGTCGAACCCTAGTAAAACTCTAATTTTTGGTTTTTATCTGCTTATTTCTGGCGTTAACTCACCTTATTTAATGCCAGAATAAGCTTCTTTGTGTGTAGTAGAGATGCCAAATTGTGATGTAGATCACATTTATGACATATATTGATGATTAATCTCAAAGAAGCTCAGATTTCCAGTGACATCAATAAATAACGTGGTGTTATGATTATTTTTTAGACACCTATTTATTTTGCTTTCTTGCATTTACAATCTTGTAAAAACTTTTAACTTTTCATCAAAATAAACCCTTCACTCCCTGATTAGACCAGTATTTTGCTGTTATCTTCTGTGAAATGTCTATAATGTCGGACTTTGTGATATGTATCGTAGCATTGGATACAATAAAAGATGACAAAACGAAAAGCACAGGTTATTTTGTCATTTCGTTGACGAATTGACGGAGATAGAAGCATAATGTCGGAAAATTTTCATATTTTGCTCCTGAATGGTCCGAATCTAAACCTGCTTGGAACAAGAGAGCCGGAAACCTACGGACACTTAACTCTGGATGATATCGTTCAAAGTTTGTCAGCAGATGCTCAGGCATTAAATGTGAAACTCAGTCATTTTCAGTCTAACGCTGAATTTGAGCTGATAAATAAAATTCATGCAGCTCGGGGTAATGTCGATTATATATTAATCAACCCTGCAGCTTTCACGCATACCAGTGTTGCACTGCGTGATGCATTATTAGGGGTGGATATTCCATTTATTGAAATTCACCTGTCCAATGTCTACAGTCGGGAGCCTTTCCGTCACCATTCATATCTCTCTGATATCGCAACAGGCGTAATCTGTGGATTAGGTGCAGAAGGTTATCGGTTTGCTTTACAGGCAGCGGTCAGCCGCTTGTCTTAATAAAAAACATCAAAAAGAGTACGGAATCAACTCATGGATATTCGTAAAATTAAAAAACTGATCGAGCTAGTCGAAGAGTCTGGCATTTCTGAACTGGAAATCTCTGAAGGTGAAGAGTCAGTACGTATTAGTCGTAACTCTGGCCTCCAGGGTCAAATGGCTCCTCAGCAATATTTTGCGGCACCAGTGGCACCACAACCTGCATTAGCAAATGCAGTTGCGCCTGTAGCGCCAGAAACACCAGCGGCTACACCAGCGCAAGAAATCAGCGGTCACGTTGTACGTTCACCAATGGTCGGAACGTTCTACCGCTCACCAAGCCCTGAAGCTAAGAAATTTGTTGAAGTCGGTCAGCAAGTCAATGTAGGCGATACTCTGTGCATCGTTGAAGCAATGAAAATGATGAACCAGATTGAATCTGACAAAGCGGGTGTTGTTAAATCTATCCTTTGCCAAGATGGCGACAACGTTGAGTTTGACGCTCCACTCTTTGTTATCGAATAACGAGGCAGGTCCATGCTAGAAAAAATCCTCATTGCCAACCGTGGTGAGATAGCACTGCGTATCCTAAGAGCATGTAAAGAGCTTGGGATCAAAGCAGTTGCTGTTCACTCCACGGCAGACCGTGATTTAAAACACGTTCTGCTGGCAGACGAGACTATCTGTATTGGTCCCGCTGCTTCAGCAAAAAGTTACCTAAATATCCCTGCAATTATTGCAGCGGCTGAGATCAGTGGCGCACAAGCCATTCATCCAGGATACGGTTTCCTGTCTGAAAATGCTGATTTCGCAGAGCAAGTTGAACGTTCAGGCTTTATTTTTATCGGTCCAAAAGCTGAAACCATCCGCCTAATGGGTGACAAAGTTTCTGCTATCGAAGCGATGAAAAAAGCAGGTGTTCCTTGTGTACCAGGATCAGATGGTCCTTTAGGTAACGACACTGCAAAAAATATTGAAATTGCTAAACGTATTGGCTACCCAGTTATCATCAAAGCCTCTGGTGGCGGTGGTGGACGCGGTATGCGTGTTGTTCGTTCTGAAAAAGATCTAGAACAATCCATTACAATGACGCGTGCGGAAGCAAAAGCGGCATTTAGCAACGACATGGTATACATGGAAAAATACCTTGAAAACCCACGCCATGTTGAAATTCAAGTTATGGCTGATGGTCAAGGTAATGCAATCTATTTGGCTGAACGTGATTGCTCAATGCAACGTCGTCACCAAAAAGTGGTTGAAGAAGCACCAGCACCGGGTATTACCCCTGAAATCCGTAAAAATATCGGCGAACGCTGTGCGAACGCATGTATTGAAATCGGCTATCGTGGTGCAGGTACATTCGAATTCCTGTATGAAAATGGTGAATTCTACTTTATTGAGATGAACACCCGTATTCAGGTTGAACATCCAGTAACAGAAATGATCACTGGCATCGACTTAATCAAAGAACAGTTACGCATTGCATCAGGCTTACCTTTATCAGTAACCCAAGATCAAATTAATGTTCATGGTCATGCAATTGAATGTCGTATCAACGCAGAAGATCCAAAAACCTTCATGCCAAGCCCTGGTACGATCACTCGATTCCACTCACCAGGTGGATTTGGCGTTCGTTGGGAATCGCATATTTACGCAGGTTATACTGTTCCACCTCACTATGATTCAATGATTGGTAAATTGATCACTTACGGTGAAACACGCGAAATCGCGATCTCTCGCATGAAGAATGCGTTGGCAGAACTTATCATTGATGGTATTAAAACCAATATTGAACTACACCAGTTCATTATGAATGATGAGCAATTCCAAAAAGGTGGTACCAATATTCACTACCTTGAAAAACGTTTAGGTTTAGCTGAGAAATAATCTTTCTCACTTAACAAGAAAAGGCATAGTTTATTAACTATGCCTTTTTTATTGCAGATTTTCTGATAGGTATTTATTTAATAGGAAACCCTTTAAAAGGTTTTATTTCTCGAATGCTAAAACTGGTATTCATCTCTTTAATATTACCAATGGCACGCACTTTCATCATTGAAACGTTGTGAAAATCTTCCATATCTTTAACAACCAGTTGCAACATATAGTCGTATCGGCCTGAGATATTATGACAAGAAATCACATTATCAATTTTCATTATTTCTTGTTCAAAATGCGCCATATTATCTTCAGAATGCAGATCTAACGTGATGTTCATAAATGCATAAAAATTAAACCCTAAATGCTTAGGTTCAATTATCGCTCGATAACTCTTTATCACTCCCTTTTCTAATGCCTTAAGTCGCTTCCAACAAGCCGGTGGGGATAAAAAAACACGCTTAGCAATTTCCGAATTATTTAATCGCCCTTCTTCCTGTAACAGCTTAAGTATCCCCATATCCGTTTTGTCAAGATCCATTCTATTCGCACCTCTGTGACATTAATCAAAATAACTTTTTTATCAAAGATAATTAATTCATAACTAAATTTTAGCGAATTTTATTAATAAATAAGTCCATCTAGCTTCCAATATGGAGAAATAATTAATCACACTAATTGCTAAAATAATTTTCGAAGTATCGTTATTCAGCTAATACAAAATGATTAGAAATCATGTTCCAAAAATAAACTTAACAAAACAAATACTATAAATTTTACTTTCACATGGGATTACATGTATGACCTTATTAGAACAAAAAGTTGATAGGGCCTCTCTCTCAAAAGAAGAATGGAAAAAATTAACTCGATTTGATAATACCGATATGGGGTGGATTATTATCAGTATCGGTATGGCAATTGGTGCTGGTATTGTTTTTTTACCCGTACAAGTTGGCTTAATTGGATTATGGGTATTTTTACTCTCTTCTATTATTGGCTACCCTGCCATGTACCTCTTTCAACGCCTGTTTATTAATACCCTTGCCGATTCTAAAGAATGTAAAGACTACCCTAGTGTTATCGAAGGTTATCTTGGTAAAAACTGGGGAATGTTTTTAGGGTTACTTTACTTCTTGATGTTAGTGATTTGGATTTTTGCTTATCCAACAGCGCTGACTAATGATACAGCATCTTATCTACACACCTTTGGCGTAACAGAAGGATTACTGTCAGAAAATCCATTCTATGGCCTAATTCTTATCTCATTTCTCGTTTTAATTGCATCACGAAGTGAAGAGTTATTATTTAAAATCTCAAGCTTTATGGTGTTATCTAAATTATTAGTTGTGTTTGCGCTGGGTGTCATGATGATCAGTATGTGGGATTTATCGAAAAATATCGATGCCTTCCCGCCTTTTAGTCTATTAATTAAAAACGCTATTATTACCCTACCTTTTACGCTCACTTCTATACTCTTTATTCAATCCCTTAGCCCAATGGTAATTTCTTATCGTGCCAAAAATAAGTCGATTGAAATCGCTCGCTACAAAGCCCTAAGAGCCATGAATATCTCTTTTGGTACATTATTTTGTGTTGTTTTCTTCTATGCCGTTTCTTTTACTTTTGCCATTGGACATGATGAAGCGGTTAAAGCCTATGAGCAGAATATTTCTGCACTAGCGATCGCAGCACAATTTATTGAAGGTGATGCAGCTAAATATGTGACTCCTGTTGGTGTGACACTCAACATCTTTGCATTAATGACAGCATTCTTTGGGGTTTATCTTGGCTTTAAAGAAGCAGTACAAGGCTTAGTCATGAATGCTCTTACTCGTATTATTCCCGCAGAAAAAATTAATCAGAAAATCCTCTCGCTCTGTATTGTCATTTTCACTGTCGTTATTGCGTGGGGAGCCATTGTTCTTAATCTGCCAGTATTAATGTTCACTTCAATCTGTAGTCCTATTTTCGGGATTGTAGGTTGTCTTATTCCTGCTTATTTAGTTTACAAAGTACCTTCATTGCACCGCTATAAAGGTGGATCACTGTATTTAATTATCTTTACAGGCATCCTACTTTGTATTTCTCCTTTCTTAAAATTTATTTAATTAAATTAGATGTATTAAAGGCTTAACCATGAAATATAACTTTGACGAAATTATAGATAGAAAAGATACTGATGCTTTAAATTATGATGGTTGGCGCCAGTATATTTTTAAAGCAGATAAAGATGCGCAATTTTCCTTTGCTGATAATGAGTTTATTAGAATGTGGGTTGCAGATATGGACTTCTCTACTCCTCCTGAAGTGCTTGACGCCATTAAAGCGCGCCTTGATAGAAAAATATTAGGTTATACCAAGGTGTATGATAATGAGTATTACCAAATATTTAAAAACTGGTGTCAAAGACATTATGATTGGGAAATTGATCCGCGTGAAATCGTATTATCACCGGGTATTATTCCTGCGTTAAATCGCCTAGTGCCTTTATTAATAAAAGAAGATGAAAGCATCCTGATTCAAACGCCTTCTTATACTCCCTTTAAACAAGCGGGAGATTATAACTCTCGCCAAGTGATCTACTCTGATTTATTAGAAGAAGATGGTGAATACGCTGTCGACTTTGCTGATATGGAACGCAAAATTAAAGATAAGTCACTTAATATTAAGCTCTTTATTTTATGTAATCCTCAAAACCCAACGGGTAAAGTATGGATTGAAGAAGAGCTAATTAAGATGGGGAAACTCTGTATTGAAAATGATATTTGGATAATATCAGATGAAATACATTGTGATTTATTACGTAACGGTGTGACGCATACTCCTATTGCTAAACTCTTTCCTCATTATGAAAAAATTATCACCTGCATGGCTCCAAGCAAGACATTTAATCTTGCAGGTAATCTGATGTCTCATATCTTTATTAAAGATAAAGAAGTAAAAAAAGAGTGGCTTCGTCTTTATGATGACTTTATTTCACCATTAAGTTTAGTTGCAACAAAAGCCGCTTATTCTCAATGTGATGAATGGTTAAAAGAACTAAGAAACTATCTCGATGATAACTTCAAATTAGTACAAGAGTTTACACAGATTCATTTTCCAAAAGCAAACTTTAAAATACCTGATTCAACCTATTTAGCGTGGATTAATTTGGCAAATTATTTACCTGAAGATGTCGATAACCAACAGCTTTCACTCTATTTTGCGAATAAAACAGGCATTCTATTAGAAGGTGGAAATATGTTTGTAAGTAATGGTGATAACTATATTCGTATTAATCTTGCTTGCCCTCGCACCATTATCAAAGAAGGTTTAGAAAGAATAAAAAATGCCCTTTAATTTTTAATTTATGAGATGAGTAAAACAAAGAAGAGCACCACTTTTGATTAATTTATTTTAGTGTCTGCTCTTCTTTTATCCTATTTCCATTATATTAAGCACCCTGCTTATGGCGATTATTTCAACAATTTATTTGTTGATTAATATACAAATCTATCTCTATTCTATTATTCTCTTAATAGAAAATGGTCACTAATCCTTTTTAAAACAATAAGATAATCTATTTTTAATATCCTCTCGCGACTTTGTGATTAATTTTCACTGAATCAATACTCACTTTCCCGTACAATCCTTCCATCATTTTTAACCCTATTAAGATTGGGAGAACAGATGGACAAACGTTTTGTTCAGGCCCACAAAGAAGCCCTTTGGGCCCTAATTTTAACTTTTATGTATTTGTTGGGTTGGTTAATTACCGGCTATTTACCTGATAACACACTAGGCATTACTGGTTTACCTCTTTGGTTTGAGCTTTCATGCTTATTCCTACCTGTTTTGTTTTTTCTGTTGTGCTATCTGATGGTGCGCTACTTTTTCAAAGATATGCCGTTAGGAGATGAGCATGACGATGCAAACTGAGGTCATAGTGCCACTGATTGGCTACCTTCTGCTGGTCTTTCTGTTATCAGCTTATGCTTATCGTAAGCGCGAAAAAGGCGAGTTTCTTAACGAATATTTTCTGGGTAACCGCTCAATGGGTGGCTTCGTGCTAGCCATGACTATCACAGCAACTTATGTCAGTGCCAGCTCCTTTATTGGTGGGCCGGGTGCTGCCTATAAATACGGTATCGGTTGGGTATTACTTTCGATGATCCAACTTCCCGCAATTTGGCTCTCTCTGGGGGTTTTAGGGAAAAAATTTGCCATTTTAGCGCGCCGTTATAATGCCGTAACCTTAAACGATATGCTCTATGCGCGTTACAAAAGCCGTTTTCTAGTCTGGTTTGCCAGTTTAAGTCTGTTAGTCGCTTTTGTCGGCGCCATGACAGTGCAATTTATTGGTGGAGCGCGTTTATTAGAAACTGCAGCAGGCATTCCTTATGAATTCGGCTTACTGATCTTTGGGATCTCCATTGCGTTGTACACTGCAATTGGTGGATTTAGAGCTAGCGTATTAAACGATGCCTTACAAGGCCTTGTGATGCTGCTTGGTACCTTTATTCTCCTGTTTGCCATTATCTATAAAGCTGGTGGATTAGATATTGCGATACAAAAACTCAATGCCATCGATCCTGCGTTAACATCTCCCCAAGGGGCGGATGGTATTTTAAGTGGCCCATTTATGGCTTCATTTTGGGTACTGGTCTGTTTTGGTGTTATCGGCTTGCCACATACTGCGGTACGTTGCATCTCTTACAAAGACAGTAAAGCCATGCATAAAGGGATCATCATTGGTACCATTGTGATGTCACTACTGATGTTTGGTATGCACTTTGCTGGCGCATTAGGTCGGGCGATCATTCCTGATCTGACGGTTCCTGATCAAGTTATTCCAACACTGATGGTTGAAGTATTACCACCTATTGCAGCAGGTATTTTTCTTGCGGCACCGATGGCTGCCATTATGTCGACGATTAATGCGCAACTGTTACAATCATCAGCAACGTTAGTCAAAGATCTCTATCTCAATATCGCACCGCATGCGATCACGAATGAAAAACGTATTTCTCGTTTATCAAGCCTTTCGACCTTGATTTTAGGTGTGTTACTGCTGTTTGCAGCATGGAACCCACCATCGATGATTATTTGGCTTAACTTACTTGCTTTTGGTGGCCTACAAGCGGTTTTCTTATGGCCTTTAGTTCTTGGGCTTTATTGGGAAAAAGCCAACCGTTATGGTGCGATTGCGGGCATGATCACAGGTGCCACACTCTACGCTACCCTTGCGACATTTAATATCCAGATAGCTGGATTCCACCCCATTGTTCCATCACTGTTATTGAGCTTAGTCGCGTTTCTTGTGGCTAATCGATTTGGGGAGCATACTCTGCCCCAATCAGCATCATTACAGTGAATTCGTTTTTAAAGAGACTAATTATGCCTTGGATACAATTAAGACTTAATGCAACCGCCGCTAATGCAGAAGCTATTGGTGATGAATTGGTTGAAAGCGGTGCCGTTTCAGTGACTTTCCAAGATAGTCACGATACCCCTATTTTTGAACCTTTACCGGGTGAAACTCGTCTTTGGGGTGATACTGACGTTATCGGTTTATATGATGCAGAAACTGACATGAAAATCGTTGTGGCGATGTTAGAAAATACGCCATTACTCGGTCAAGGTTTCCTGCACAAAATTGAACAACTCGAAGATAAAGATTGGGAACGTGAATGGATGGATAATTTCCACCCAATGCGTTTTGGCGAGCGTTTATGGATTTGTCCAAGCTGGCGTGAAGTGCCTGATCCTAACGCCGTTAACGTCATGCTAGACCCTGGTCTTGCATTTGGTACAGGTACCCACCCTACCACCTCATTATGCCTTCAGTGGCTTGATGGTTTAGATTTAGCGGGTAAAACAGTTATCGACTTCGGTTGTGGCTCTGGCATATTAGCTATTGCGGCATTAAAACTGGGTGCAGCAAAAGCGATTGGTATTGATATCGACCCTCAAGCTATCCAAGCAAGTCGTGATAATGCACAGCGTAATGGTGTTTCTGACGCACTCACACTGTATCTTGCAAAAGACCAGCCTGATAACCTCAGCGCTGATGTTGTAGTCGCCAATATTTTAGCAGGTCCATTGCGTGAACTAGCACCTGTTATCAGCACACTACCTCGCCAAGGTGGACATCTAGGTCTTTCAGGGGTGTTAGCGACACAAGCAGAAGGTGTAACTGCTGCCTATGAAGGATTATTTAACTTAGATCCTGTTGCTGAAAAAGAAGAGTGGTGTCGTATTACCGGTGTGAAAAAATAACGCCGAACAAATATTAACCAAAATGAGATGATCTCATTGCGTTAAAATTTCGCTTAATTATTGTTTATCAGGCATTAATCACATTTTTGCCTGATAAACTCTACTTAGTTTCACTTGTTTATCAATTCTATATCATCAATTTTTAATTTTCTAAAAACATATAACATTATGTTTTTATTGATTAAATAATCAATTCATAAAAAATCAAGTGTAAAAAAGTAACTTTTTTTCGCAATTTGGTTAAACTTTGTCCTTTCATATCTGGCAAAAAATGCGTAATATACGCGCCCTTGCAGTCACAGTTTGGCCCTCTTTTCATCTATGCGAATCGGACAGTATCAGTTAAAAAATTGCCTTATCGCGGCTCCCATGGCTGGCGTTACAGACCGACCTTTTCGGTCGCTTTGCTATGATATGGGTGCGGGTATGACAGTTTCTGAAATGCTTTCTTCCAATCCTCAGGTTTGGCAGACAGACAAGTCTCGATTACGAATGGTACATAGTGATGAATTGGGGATCCGCTCCGTACAAATTGCAGGAAGTGATCCCGTTGATATGGCGGCAGCTGCGAAAATAAACGCAGATAGTGGCGCTCAAATTATCGACATTAACATGGGTTGCCCTGCAAAAAAGGTGAATAAAAAGCTAGCCGGTTCAGCACTACTTCGTCATCCCGACCTTGTCGCAGAGATCCTCTCTGCTGTGGTTAACGCGGTAGATGTTCCTGTTACTCTCAAGATCCGTACTGGCTGGTCACCTGATGAACGTAACTGTGTAGAGATTGCCAAATTGGCTGAACGTTGTGGTATTCAGGCTCTCACTATTCATGGACGTACACGCGAGTGTTTGTTCAAAGGGGAAGCCGAATACGACAGTATTCGGACAGTTAAGCAGAGTGTTTCTATTCCCATTATTGCGAATGGAGACATAACAGACCCGCTAAAAGCCAGAGCAGTATTAGACTACACTGGAGCCGATGCTTTGATGATCGGTCGCGCTGCTCAGGGAAGACCCTGGATCTTTCG
This sequence comes from Proteus sp. FZP2095, assembly GCF_023701425.1. Taxonomy (NCBI): domain Bacteria; kingdom Pseudomonadati; phylum Pseudomonadota; class Gammaproteobacteria; order Enterobacterales; family Morganellaceae; genus Proteus; species Proteus sp. FZP2095. Next base: position 87,405 of record NZ_JAMQBJ010000002.1, on the reverse strand, counting down.
GGAAATCCAGCACTATCTGGACACAGGTGAACTGTTGCCCCCTCTGCCGATTGCAGAGGTACAACAAATAATGCAAAAGCATGTGCGTGAGTTGCACGACTTTTACGGTCAAGGCAAAGGAACTCGCATTGCACGCAAGCATGTCTCTTGGTATCTCAAGGAACATGCCCCTGATGACCAGTTTCGGCGCTCCTTCAACGCCATAGAGGATGCCAGCGAACAGCTGGAGGCGTTGGAAGCATATTTCGAAAATTTTTTGCGTAAATAAATAAAAGAGCTGACAGAACTATGTTCGAACAACGCGTAAATTCAGACGTACTAACAGTTGCCACCGTAAATTCACAAGATCAGGTGACCCAAAAACCTTTACGTGACTCAGTTAAACAAGCACTGAAGAACTATTTTGCTCAATTAAACGGTCAAGACGTTAATGACTTATATGAGCTAGTATTGGCTGAAGTTGAACAGCCATTGTTGGACATGGTAATGCAGTACACCCGTGGCAACCAAACGCGTGCAGCGCAAATGATGGGCATTAACCGCGGCACACTGCGTAAGAAACTGAAAAAATACGGCATGAACTGATCCTAGTCAGTTAGGTCTATTTTTATAAAAAGCCTTTTCTGGTTTTCCAGGAAAGGCTTTTTTGTTGCTTTTTTTTCACACTTTCTCTATAAAGTTAATAGATGAATATATTCAATACGTTAATTATTTAATTAACAAGGCTTATTGATGAGTTACTTAAGAAATGGACACCTGTCGCAGAAGAAGGCTCAACGCTCATTTCTGCTGGTCAATCTATTGGTTATTTGGAAAGAATACTTATTTTAACCTTCATTCTTTTAAACCAATTTGCAGCAATTGGTTTTTTATTAGCAGACAAATCTATATTTAGATTTGGTGAGTTACAAAATGACCAAGATAAAAAACTAACAGAATATGTTATGTTAGGTACGCTTATTAGCTTTAGCATCTCTATCCTTCTCGGGCTTGCCACGACATACCTAGTAACTCAATTACCCATAGGCAAATAACCCTTCAGTTGTTTGAAATGAACGTTATATTCTCTGATGGGAACCCTGCTGGAAATGACTGACAACGAATTCGTTTTGATAGCACTCCTTCTAAAAACCCTGTCAGATTTTCTGCAATAAATTCTACTTCAGAGGCTCTGGATGGAATAATTGCTATTGTCCATAAACTGCTATCATTGGATGAAACAACCCAAAACAGAGTATCTCCATTATCTGTCACTCCAATAGGCAAAAGTCCATTATCTTTAGGGTACAGATGAAAAGTATAATAATCAGGATCAGCCTGTATTAACGAATCAAAATCCTTAAGGATTGCCTCTTTTTGCTGAAAGAAATTAAGATATTCATTCTCACTAAATGGATTAAATAACGTAATAAAGTTGGCTATGTGCCCTGAACCATATTGCATGACAAATTCAATATAGTCTTGAGGAAAGGTGTATCGATTATCAATAAGCAGCCATTCCTTATCTTCTCCTCGTTCTATCGGACATAAAGGTATTGGTAGCCACTGATTTAATGTTGTTAACATTCTATCCTCTCTGATTTGATTTCCATTTTATCGCTCAATTTATGGTATTTTATCTTTACCTTATTTTTATCATAACTTCGCTAATTTCTATCACTCTAGATACGTGATAAAAATCCGATACCAACAAGACGATAATCATGACAACACCTTCACATACCATTACATTTATTGATAGCGCTTACCCTAAACCTCATAACATTGAAGAATTTGTCTGGTCTGGGCGATTAGATAAACATGGCCAACTTTGGTTTGATCTGCATCTTAGAAGTGCCAGCTACTATTTAAGTGAAGGTAAGGATTATCCTGATGATATAGATGAAGATGAGCTAGATGATGAGGAAGAATATACCAGCCTTGTTGATTGGCAATCTAGGATTGTCTGGGATAATTATCATCGTTGCACTCTCTCTTCAACATTTTGGTCAGATGAAAAAGGTATTTTACTGAGTACAGGCGAAGTTCCTTTTGATTTTGACAATTTTATCACGCACCAATTTAATCTTGATACTGCACCACAAATAAATCATTCTGAAGACGACGATGAGCCAACAGAAATCTCCGCATTCAGTATTTATTTATTAGGACATGATGAATGTAAAAATCATCAAATTCACTTCCAACGTCAACAAGATAACACTTATCACATTAATTGGAGTGGAAAAATCGCACTAACTTATGGTGGATTTGATGAGTTTATCCATCAATTTATTGCAAGATTAGAAAATATTTCTTTTGATGGTTTTTACTTCCCTAAATCATGGGATTTAGATAAAGCGAAGGTTGAATTTAAAAAAGTGCTTTCTCATTTTGAACACTATGAATTCACATTAATTAACCCCAAAAGCCAAATAAAACAGTGGAAATTGAGTTATATAGGTGAGACTCAATCATAAATCTAATTATTTTTAATTCTAATATCAACATTCTATTTAGATAAACATTTCTTTAATAAAAAGCAATGTTTATCTCTATCAAATAATTATAAATAGCACTTTATACTTCGCCCTTACGTTTGAACAAAAAACACCTAGTCGTATATTTAATATAAAACACTCATATAAAGACCATCTAAATAAGAAACACTTACACTAAATAAATATTCCGATATTCTTATTTGCATTCTTCAATTATCATTTTCCGATAATTAATCTTATAAACTCTCCACTGAATTAAATCCCCCCCCCGAAAATAAGCAAGAATAGTCTTAAAGAAATTATTTTTCTTGAGATTGTTCTTAAATACTTAATTATAATATTTAATTTTTTTCACTCTGTAATATTACTCAATTTTTTACTTTTATTTTTCAGACTAAGCCTCCCATTTTATTTTATTTATTTATTTATTAATAAAGAGAACAGTATTTATAAAATGGTTGTTTCGCCTTGATTTTATTGTTATTTTTGTTTTTATTTCTACTTTTTAATTAATTATATTTAGTCTTACTTTTCATATTTCACAAGAATTTTGTTTTATTTTATTGTTTTTTATTTTATCAAAAATAAACAAATTAGGTTAAATCTAGCAATATTAACTTAACGCAAAACCAAATTAATTTAACTTGAAGATCACGATACCATCAAAAAAGTAAGAATATGTGTGAGTAATATCACAAAGTTTGTTTTTTAGTGGGGTTTGTTTTTTATTATTCAATATTTTACACTCAATCCGAGTAATTAAGATTTCAATCAAATTTCATTATAAAATCAAATCAAAAATATCATTTAATTAGGATGTGTTAATGAACCATATTTATAAATTAATTTGGTGCATGGCAAGTAATTGCTTTATTGTTGTTTCTGAATTAGCTAAAGGTAACAAAAAAAGCATATCTTGTACCAAAAAAAAATCTCTTTTGTCTGTAGCATTAATTAGTATATTACCAGTTTCAACTTCTTTTGCAGTTGAAAATGAAGTTCCATTAAATATTTCGGGGAAAAATCAACAGGTAGTTAACACATCTAAAATTAGCAATGTTAATATTATCAATAATATTACAATAGAAAAAATCGGTAATGGTAAGCATGCGATTGAAGCAGTTATTGATAATACGACATCGACAGGAAATATTTCAATAAAAAACACTGGAAACCTGAAAACAAATGGTAACCATGCTTTTGGTATTTTTGCTGAAAATAAAGATGTGGGGGATATAAAGATTGAACACTCGGGAAATATATCCACAAATGGACTAGCAAGTCATGGTATTTATGCCAAAAGTGATGCAGACGGTGCCTCACAAAAAATAAATATTGATGTGAAAAAATCAAACATTATGATTAATGACTCTTTAGCCACTAATGATAATGAAATTGCATATCATGTCTATGCTGAGCAAGATAATATCCAGTCTGGCGATGTCAATATTAATGTTAGCGATAGTAAATTATCAGGTATTAGTGGCGATTATGGCTCTACTGCAGTTTATATTAAATCCAAATCAGATAAAGGTAACCTGCTTGCTACATTAAATAATACAGATATTTCATTGGATGGCTTCAATGCGGATGGCGTTCACTTAGTGAATTTAAGTGATACATCTGCAGGAGACATTACCATAGAAACTAACTCTGGAAGTATTGTTAGCAAAAATTCAGAGGGTAACGTTGAATATAATTATGCTCTTTTTGGTAACCAAAAAGGTAAAAATGCCACAGGTGATATTCGTATAACAAATAATGCAACAAATATCACAACAGGAAGTAAAGATAATGATAATGGCCGAGGTGCGATAGGTATACATGCGCTATTCGATAGCCAAACTGCAAGCGGTGATATTGTTATTGATAACAAAGGAAATATTAATACGCTAGCAAAAGGTGATATGAATAATGGTATTTATACAAATAACGCAGGAACAGGTAATATCCTTATAAGTAATACAGGAAATATCACAACGAATGGAACAGCATCAAGTGCAATTCATTCACAGCAAGATAATGTTCAAGCTAAAAAAGACAGTGTGAACCAAATTAGTAACTCAGGGAAATTAGAAACTCTGGGAAATTATTCTAGTGGAATTACCTTAATCAAAAAAAATGCAGGAAAAGTACTTGTTAATAATGAAGGTGATGCTGTAATCAACGGAAGCTTCTCCCATGGCATCTATTTGGATACTCAAGGTGGAGATATTCAAGTTCAGTCATCTAAAGGGGATATTACAACAAGTGGTGATACTTCCCATGGTATTTTTGTAAATAATAAATCAGCTGCTGATAATACGTTAGTTATTAATAATAGTTCGAATATTTCAACAACGGGAGCAAGAACAGGTAGTAATAATTCTGCGGCTGCAATCCGTGTGACACAGGAAGGTGATGGAAAAATAAACCTCACTAACTCAGGAAATATTTCAACAAAAGGTATTGAAGCAAGAAATATCTATATTAATGCACTTGGCAATTCAGCTGTTGAAGTAAATAACAGTGGTTCATTAACATCCGAAAATAGCTCGGCAGTAGGTATTTATAGCCAAGGTGATGTGTTAATCACAAATACCGGAAATATTTCTGCAAAAAACAAGGCAGATAGTAAACAAGAAGTCTCAGGTCATGGTATCGAAGGTATTTCAAGAACGGGTAATATTAATATCCAGCATTTAGCTGGAGATATCACTGTTGAAAATAATGCACAAAATCAACAATCTCATGGAATTGTAGCTGGGGGTGGCACAAATACAGAGGTTGCTCGTAGTGCTGATATTCTTATTGGAAGTAAAGCGAATATTGATGCAACACAAGGGAACTCTGCTGTTTTCTTAAAAACCGTAAAAGAAGGTTCGGTTAATATAAACCAAGGAGCCACAGTTAAAGGTGGTAACGATGCTGGTGTTCATTTTGAGGTAGAAAATGGCGGTGCTGGTGATTATGCCATCAATAATGCCGGTTTTATTAGTGCAAAAAGTGATAAAGCGATTAATGTGGTTGGCTCTGATGCAAATAGCCAGTTATCTCTAACTAATAGTGGCACCCTCCAAGGTGTTGTGAACGCCAATAATAAAACTGCACTTAATTTAGAAAACACAGGAACCTTTTTAGTTCGCAATCAAAATAATGAAACTAAAAATGTTGCTATTTCTCACTTTAATAATGGCACTATCAATAATACTGGCACAATTAAACTTTTAGCCGTTGATGGTATTAACAGTAATACTACTGGGGAATATGTTCCTCATGGCACATTAAGTAGTGCCAGTTCAGGAATTGTTCATGGACAATTATTAGGCGTTAAGGACTTCAATCATAGTGGTGTACTTGACTTAACCGGCGCTGGGTTATCGGGTAATAGTTTTGTGATAAGTGGTGGCCAAGTCGCAGGACAAAATGGAAATGGAACTTTCACAACCAATGGCGGCACCCTAAAAATGGCGACAACTTTGAATGAAGGGGGGCAAGAAAGCCGTAGTGATGTTTTAGTGGTTGATAACCTGAAAAAAGGTAATGACGCTACTAAAATTGACATCGTCATTGCTTCCGGAAGTAAAGAAATCGCCACTAAAGAAAATGGGATTCAACTCGTTAAAACATTAGGGACGCAAGATGCGGATGCATTTGAATTAGCGGGGCCAGTCACTTATGGTCGATATGAATACTTGTTATATGATGGAGATGCATCTGGAGTCAATGATGGTTATTACTTACGTAATCAATTGAAAAAAACCGATGAAAAAATACCTAACCCAAACGTAGGGGCTTATCTAGGTAACCAATACGCTGCTGCGAATATGTTTAATCAAAATATTCTAGATAGGCGTGATAATGTTCAAGCTCCAGATCAAACAGTATGGGCTAGAATTAATTACAATCAGGTTAAAACCGATCATATTCGTGATACTCAAGAGCTCCAGATTGATAGTACCTTGTTACAAATAGGAGCCGATTTCTACCGCGATGAAGAAAAAGGTCGAGTCGCAGGTGCCTATGTTGGTTATGGGTACAGTGATGTAGAAAACCGTTCCCGCTTAACTGGAACAAAGGCTGAAGGTGATGTAAAAGGTGTACAACTTGGGGCGTATTATAGTTGGATGCCAGAAAAAGATAATGGCCCTTATGTTGATGTTTGGGGACATTTTGCCCATTACAACAATAAACTAAAAGGACAGGCTCAGAAAAACCAAGATAGAAAATATGATAGCTATGGTTTTGCGGTGTCTACAGAAGGAGGATATTCCTTTATTGTTGAAGAAAATGATGTCAATAAATGGGTACTCAAGCCACATGTACAGTTAACGTATAACTATATTGATGCGGATGACTTTACCGATCATAACAATACTCGTTTTAGTCATAATAAGAGTGAAGGTGTTCAAACTCGATTAGGTGCTCGTTTTTATGGTAATAAACAGCAACCAAAAGGGTTATTACCATTTGTTGAAGCTAACTGGTTATACAACGGAATGGATAATGAAGTGGTTTTAAATGGTGACAAAGAAAGTAGTGACATCGGTAAAAATATTGGTGAATTAAAAATAGGCTTACAAGGAAATGTGAATGACTCATCAAGCTTATTTATTCATTTTAATGTTCAAAAAGGCTCACATGATTACCAACAAATAGGTGGGCAAATTGGTTATAACTATAACTGGTAAATAGTTCGTTCTGAATAGAGCATCATTTTATATTGGAGCTTCCTACTAAATAGGAAGCTCTTTTTGTTTTATAATTAGAACTTAGCTAAAATTAGTCTTGTTTCTTTTATAAAATAAAAGACAATTTTGTATCAAAATAATTATTCCACTTCAATTTTCTTCTCTTTTGTTGATTTGGCTATCGAGCATTAAAAGTAGGACTAATAAACCAATGAATAGTCTTAATTGATGCCAATAATAATGACAGGCTAATGGTGATAACAGTGAGAGCTAATACCATTGGAAATGTAAGTGATAAATGGAAAAAAACTATTCCTTGTAAGAGGATAAAGCAAATGATGGGATGAATTAAATAAATGCCTAACGCATTATTGGCAATAGAGGCATGTTTTGGAGTTGTCGGTGCAACGGAGATAATCCCTGCACTTAAAATAACACCAATCAATAAAGAGATAATATATGTTATTAAATTTACGATTAATATATTTAACTCTAATTTTTTTATAAAAAAAGAATTAACATAAGAATAATAATAAAGTATATATAGTGATAACATGCTTAATAAAACAATAACAAGTAGAGGTTTACCTTTAAATTTAGCTATGGTTCGTTGGTCTACTAAATAAGCGATAATAAAAAATGGGAAATATTGTACTATAGCAAAAAAAGTAGATAATTTGTTTTCATAACCTTTAGTTAGATAAGATAACAGTACACTCACAAATAAAATAGATAATAATATTAGTTTATTATTTTTTATATAGGAAGGTAACAGTAGGAAAAAAGCTTGCCAAATTGGTGTCGCTAGAAAGAACCAGACACCATTTTGAGGAAAAATAAGGTAAGTGTTAAGATCGAATTGCCCTGAGTAATAGAGGGGTATCATATCAATAGTTTGAAAAGTACCATAAATTACTAAAGCAGCTAATAAATTATTACGCCAACTTTCCCATGTTCCTTTTTTACTGATAAAAGCAACAATAAAAACAAACATAGGAATTAATGTTAAATCGAATACATTAATCAATAATGAAAAGTCATGTATCTGACTTTGTTTCAAATAAAAACTAAAAACAATAAGAGAACTTAATATCAATTTTAATGTAGGCCAATGGGGTTGTTTAATTTCGTCCGTACTCAACATTAACTTACCTTGGTTATTTATATTCTTTTATATAGAATAATAAACCAATTTACAGATTCCTGCTAACATTAATATAAACGAAACTAAATACTCTCTAGATAAAACGACTTAAGAAATAATTGATAAAGTTGGTGTTCGAAAATATATTACTCAGAACCTAACTCAATATCCTATCGATAATGCCCGTTTCAACTTAAAGCAATCTCATTTTATCAATAGCATTGATGTTTTTTTTAATTATCAGGCAATAAAATCTTTACTGTTACCATTTGTTTATATAAATATTGTCTATACAATAGGCAATATTTATGTTTATCAGGGAATTACAATGACTGCCTTACCAAGAAAAAAAACATGGCAGATTGTCCTCACTATTATTTTAGTTGGGATAAACTTACGCCCATTCTTAACTGGCCCCGGCCCTGTTATTGACAATATTATTGCCTCAACAGGAATGAGTTATAGTCAAGTCTCATTACTCACACTATTACCCATGCTTTTAATGGGAATAGGCGCATTAATCGTTCCCTTCTTACAACCTTATATTCAAGTACGTAAAGGGCTTTTAGTCGCAATGCTAATGCTTCTGATGGGCTCCTTTTCTAGAGCCTATGTTTCTGATGGCAATCAACTATTACTGACGGCACTCTTTTGTGGTTTAAGTGTCGCCTATATTCAAGCGGTATTTCCCGGCATTATTAAAGGGTGGTTTGGAAATCGAACTCCTATCATGATGGGATTATATTCCGCAATGCTAATGGGGGGAGGCGCACTTGGGGCGCAATTATCTCCCCTTCTTACTGAGAATTATGGCCATTGGCAAAGTGCTTTAGCGTGGTTTGCGCTTCCCGCAGGATTTGCATTTATCGCGATCCTTTTTTCTATTAAAAATAGCGCCACTTCCGCCAATAAAATATCACTAAATACCTTAATTTGGCGTCCTAGAACAGGATTACTTATTTTAGGATTTGGTTGTGTTAATGCAGGTTATGCCTCTGTTGTGACATGGTTGGCACCATTCTACCAATCATTAGGAATGCCAAGTGCCCAAAGTGGCTCACTTGTTGCTATTCTTTCTCTTTTCCAAGCCTCTGCCGCTTTAATTATTCCTTTCTTGGCGGCTAAAAATCACGACAGGCGTTTTTGGCTTACGATAACATTAATAAGCCAATTTATTGGTTTTGTCGCGGTTATGGTTATTCCGATGAGTGCCCCTTATCTTTGGAGTATATTCTTAGGCTGTGGTTTGGGGGGATGTTTTTCCATGATGATGATTGTCGCTCTCGATCATATTCCTGATCCGGCACAAGCAGGTGCTCTATCAGCATTAATGCAAGGTGGTGGCTTTATTATTGCTGCTTTCGGCCCATTAGTTGCAGTGCTATTACGCCAGCCTGATGGAAGCTTTACTTATGCATGGGCATTTCATGCCATTTTAGTGATTGTGACTATAGGATTATTTGCACGATTAAATCCTCGTCATTATGCGAAAGCTTATCCCGCTAATCATCCTACTCAATAACGCCCTATATTTAAGACTCATATAAAATAAGCGCCTTACTACAAATAAGGCGCTTATCAAAGATAATAATTTAATACTACTTATGGAGATAATTAAGCAACGATATGTGTTCCAGTTTCACCTTTTAAGGCTGAAGCTAATTTTTCTGGCGTTGTGATAATCACTCTTTTTCCGCCAGCAGCTAAAAATGAGAGACTGGCTTCAATTTTAGGAAGCATACTGCCCGGAGGGAAATGCCCTTCATGCATATATTGTGTCATTTCTTCAACCGACGTTTCGCCTAATGCTTTCTGTTCTGGTTTGCCGAAATGAATACAGACTTTTTCAACGCCCGTTGTGATAATAAGAATATCTGCATGTAATTCTTTTGCGAGCAATGTTGATGACAGATCTTTATCAATAACCGCATCAACACTTTGGTAATTGCCGTGCTCATTTTTGATAACTGGTATACCGCCACCGCCTACTGCAATCACAACATAGCCACACTCTGACAGTGATTTAATTGCCTTAGATTCAATAACATGCTGTGGAATTGGAGAGGCAACAACACGGCGATAACCACGACCAGAATCTTCAACGAAATGCCATTGAGGATTTTCTTGCTTTAATTGCACCATCTCTTGTTCTGAGAAAAATGCACCAATAGGTTTTGTTGGAGAAACAAAATTTGGATCGTTTTTATCAACTTCAACTTGTGTGATAAGAGTGATCGCTTGTTTATTTTGTTGAACACGAAGCTTATTCGTTAATGCTTGTTGTATTAAATAACCAATACCACCTTGTGTATCTGCAACACAGTTGGCTAATGGCGTTAACGGTAAACCTTCTTGCACATGTGCCACTTCTGCGCGACGTAAATCAAGCCCGACTTGTGGCCCATTACCATGTGTTAAAACAATATTATACCCTTCAGCCACCATATCACTAATATGGGATGCAACCTCTTGTACTGCTTGTTCTTGATGAGCGATAGACTGGCTAGCATTGTCTTTAATAATACTGTTGCCTCCAATGGCAACAACAACGAGTTCTTTCATATTTCACTCTCAATTATATTATTGGCAATTAAAGTAGAAATAACACACCTCTACTCTTAGAGGTTGGGTTGATAAGGTCACCATATTCGCTAACCATTTTCCCCATTTTTATTTTTAATGAGATAAACATTATTGTGTTGAACAATATCTATTCATTAATTGCGCAGGATAATAGCAGAGAATGTAAAGAAAACATCTATTACTCAACGTTTCTCTTATTTAATTTCTATAAATGCAATGCACAAAGAAGGGAATGAAAGGCGTTATCAAACACATCAATAGCGCCTTATTCAATACAAGTGGGCGGGATAGTTAGTCCTTTTTTATTTTGCTATTTGATAAACATCAGGCATATCAGTAATTAGCATATCAACACCCCATTGCTCATAATCTTTCACTTCTTCAGGATCATTTGGGGTATAACAATAAATTTCATAGCCTGCTTGTTTTAACAATTGCGCTTGTTCTTGCGTAAGGTATTTGTAATTACAATGCACACTAAAACCATCAATCGCTTTTAGCGTTTCTAGCGCATTATCAGGGATCTCATCCCATAATTGCCCTCTACGAATAAAAGGCAGATATCGTTTCATAACAATAAGTGCATGTGTATCAAAAGAAGAAAATAGAATTTGCTCATTAGGAATATCTGCACTTTTTATCATGTCAGAAACCGCTAAACATAAACGATCAACATCATCATCGGGCCACGTTTTCAGCTCAATATTAAGCTTTGTTCCTGAACGCTTAATGAGTTGTAATCCTTGTCTTAAAGAAGGAATTTTCTCACCTTGATAGAGTGAACTAAACCAACTTCCTGCATCAAGGCGATGTAAATCATCTAAGGTATGAAAACGCACAGCACCTTGCCCATTCGTGCAACGATTAACTGTTTTATCATGAATAAGCACAGGAACATGATCCGCGGTTAATTGCACATCCGTTTCAATCCATTCGCACCCGAAATCAATCGCCATTTTAAATGCAGCCAGTGTATTTTCAGGGGCTTTTCCAGAAAAACCTCGGTGAGCAGCTATCTTCATTTCTCTCTCCTTTTCATTTGTGCCGACATCATGACAACCATTTATGACAGCAATTTGACAGTCATACCATCAATATATCTTCATTTAATTGTCACCCTTTTGTCATAAATAACATCTAGGGTAATTCGCAGATTAGATTGCACCTTTAACTCTCGATTAAAAAGGAAATTCTGCATGTCGATAAAATCAATAACAGGTCTTGCTGTTGCGATGGCGTTATTTACTTCTCCTACACACGCAAAAACACAAATTGAATGGTGGCATGCAATGGGAGGTGCACTTGGTCAGAAAGTCAATCAAATCGCCTCTGATTTTAACGCCAGTCAATCTGAATATGAGATAAAACCTGTTTATAAAGGCACTTATGCTGAAACGATGACCAGTGCAGTGGCTTCATTTCGCGCTAAAAACCAACCTGCTATTGTACAAGTATTTGAAGTGGGTACAGCCAGTATGATGGGAGCTAAAAAAGCCGTTTTTCCTGTTTACCAATTAATGGAAAAAACTAACGAACCTTTTGATCCTAATAGTTATTTATCAACTGTCACGGGTTATTACACCACCAGTGACGGCAAAATGATGTCGTTGCCATTTAATAGTTCAACACCGGTGCTTTATTACAACAAAACACTCTTTAAAAAAGCGGGTATAGAACAGCCACCTAAGACATGGAAAGAGATGGAAGCTGTTTCTCAAAAACTGCTCGATTCTGGTGTTAAATGCGGATTTACTACTACATGGCAATCGTGGACACAAATCGAAAACTTTGGTGCTCGCAATAACTTACCTATTGCTACCCAAAATAATGGTTTTGATGGCTTTGATACTACTTTCCTATTTAATAAGGCACCTTTCGTCGCTCATATTCAACAAATGGCAGATTGGTCGAAATCCGGTATTTTCAAATATGGCGGACGCCAATCAGATGCAATGCCTCTATTTTATACTCAAGAGTGTGCAATGGTGATGGAATCATCTGCGGGTTTTGCTGGTATTAAAGAGAACATGAAAGGTCTTGATATTGGTGTTAGCCAATTACCTTACGACGATACTCTTGTACAAAAACCAGCAAATACCATTATTGGCGGAGCATCATTATGGGTTATGTCTGGGCGTCCAGATGCCGAATATAACGGTGTTGCCAAATTTTTCACCTATCTTTCAAGCCCTGAAGTTCAAGCCGATTGGCACCAAGCAACGGGTTATTTACCCGTCACTAAAGCAGCTTATGCGTTAACACAGCAACAGGGTTTTTATCAGCAAAATCCAGGAGCTGACACCGCAATATTACAAATGACAACCTCAGAGCCTACCGTAAACTCAAAAGGATTACGCTTTGGTAATTTCCTACAAACTCGAGAAATCGTTGATGAAGAGTTAGAGAAAGTGTGGTCAGGAAAACAAAGTGCTCAAGTTGCATTAGATAATGCAGTTACACGTGGAAATGAGCAGCTACGCCGTTTTGAACGTACTCAACAATAGTCACTTGTATTAGGCGAGCAAAATAGCTCGCCTTCTGTTTTTATCGATTTACTGGATATTGTATGGCTTCTCAATCCATTTATTTCAAACAAAAATGGCTACCTTTAGCGCTGATTTTTCCTCAATTAGCTATCACGCTTATCTTTTTTATTTGGCCTGCTGGGCAAGCTTTCTTTCAGTCATTTCAATTAGAAGATGCATTTGGGCTGAGTCGAGAATTTGTTGGTTTTGAAAATTTTCAGCGACTTTTTAGCAATAGTTATTACTTTGATAGTTTGATCACGACGCTTATTTTCAGTACCAGTGTTGTATTTTTATCTATGTTATCAGCGCTGGTTTTGGCGGGTATTGCCGAACAAATTTTACGGGGCAAGCTTTTCTATCGCACCATTTTAATTTCACCCTATGCCATTGCTCCAGTTATTGCAGGCTTTCTTTGGTTATTTATGCTTGATCCCACAATTGGCGTATTAAGCCAACAATTAAAGAAAATCGGCATTAACTGGGATCCGGTACTGAATACACATCATGCTATGTGGATGGTGATTTTAACGGCGACATGGAAACAAGTGAGTTATAACTTTCTGTTTTTTCTCGCCGCATTACAATCTGTGCCTAAATCGCTTTTAGAAGCAGCCGCTATCGATGGTAGTGGCCCGATTAAGCGATTTATAACGATCAGTTTTCCTTTAATTTCTCCTACCACCTTTTTCTTACTCGTGGTTAATTTTGCTTATGCCTTCTTTGATACTTTCGCCATTATTCACGCGATGACGCAAGGTGGCCCCGGAAGTAGCACATCAACACTGGTTTATAAGGTCTATAACGATGGTTTTGTGGGGTTAGATTTAGGCTCTTCCGCCGCACAATCTGTTATTTTGATGTTTATTGTCGCGATATTAACCATTATTCAATTTCGCTATGTTGAGAAAAAGGTGGCTTACTGATGGTTGAACGTAGACCTTTATTTCATGCTTTTTGCCACTTTATTCTTATTGTCGGCATTCTTTCTGTTGCGTTCCCTGTCTGGATTGCACTTGTGGCAACAACACATCAAAACACCGAATTTGCTACTGGCTCTCCTCTTTGGTTTGGTGCTGAAGGCTTCAATATTTTTAAATCGATATTTTCACAAGCAGGCACTACGCAAAATAGCGCTATTTCAATTAATAGCATGTTATTGAATTCATTGATTATGGCGTTAGTGATCACCATCGGGAAATTAACAATCTCAATTTTATCGGCATACGCCGTCGTTTTCTTTCGTTTTCCAGGAAGAATGTTGGCCTTTTGGACTATCTTTTTTACGTTAATGCTACCTGTTGAAGTTCGCATTATGCCTACATTTGAGGTTGTCACTAATCTCAATATGTTGAACTCTTATGCAGGTTTAACCATTCCATTAATTGCCAGTGCCACAGCCACCTTTTTATTTCGCCAATTCTTTCTTACCATCACTCCTGAATTAATTGAAGCCGCTAAAATTGATGGCGCAGGCCCTATTAAATTCTTTTTCACCATCTTACTTCCTCTTTCTCGCACCAATATCGCAGCCCTATTTGTCATCACTTTTATTTATGGCTGGAACCAATATCTTTGGCCAATGTTGATCACAACAGATACTCACTACTACACCATTGTCATGGGCATTAAACAGATGGTTGCGGTTTCTGATGGTGTTGTTGAGTGGAATAAGATTATGGCAACTACGTTAATTGCAATGTTGCCTCCCGTCCTTATTGTCATTTTGATGCAAAAAGCCTTTGTAAAAGGCTTTATTGATACGGAGAAATAACATGACAACCGTCACTCTCACAAATTTAGAAAAATGTTATCCAAATGGTCATCAAGCTATTTCAAAATTAAATCTTTCTATTGAGCAAGGTGAAATGGTGGTATTAGTCGGCCCAAGCGGTTGTGGTAAATCGACTTTACTGCGAATGATTGCGGGGTTAGAAAACATTACACAAGGTGATTTATTTATTGATAATTTACGAGTTAATGAGCATGAACCTAGTGAACGTGATATCGCCATGGTGTTTCAAAACTATGCTCTTTATCCTCATATGTCAGTTTATAACAACATGGCCTATGGTTTACGTAATCGAAAAACACCCAAAGCAAAGATTGAAGAACTCGTTACCAATGCCGCCCAAATGCTGGAAATCAGCCATTTACTTGATAGAAAACCCAAAGAGCTTTCAGGGGGACAACGCCAACGTGTGGCTATGGGAAGAGCCATCGTTCGTGATCCTAAAGTCTTTTTATTTGATGAACCTCTTTCTAACCTTGATGCAAAACTACGGGTACAGATGCGTTTGGAGATCAAAAAATTACAGCGGAAACTCTCCACAACCTCTATTTATGTGACGCACGATCAAGTAGAAGCGATGACATTAGCCGATAAGTTAGTGGTTCTAAATCAAGGAATTATAGAGCAAGTAGGCACACCATTAGATATTTATGAAAGTCCGGCCTCCGTGTTTGTGGCCACTTTTATGGGCTCGCCAGCAATGAATATCTTAGATACTCCGATTAATTATGGTGTGATTGAAATCGCTGATGGGCATATTGCCGTTTCATCTCAGCATTTTCCTTATCAAGCCATTAAATTGGGTTTACGTCCTGAACATTTGATTATTAGCCATCAACATCCTCTTTTTCATGTTGATGTGGAGTTTATTGAAGCACTGGGTGCAGATGTTTTAATTTATGCCACTACTTGTGATAAACAGAAACAACCTCTCGTTATTCGTGCGCCAAACGATCATGGGGTGGAAATTGGTAATAAAATAGGTCTTACCATTCACCCAGAAAATCTCCATTTCTTTAATGAACAATCGGGGAAGCGTATTAATCGCCCTTTTATGCTCATCAATGAATTAATGGTGTCATAAAGCGATGATATCGCTTTATTCACTTTCGGTTTAATCTGAATAGCGATGTTTTGAACATTGCTATTTATTTAATATTAAAGCAATAAATGTTAAAAATATAAATTTTGTCAGAATTAAAAGAATAAAACACACACGAATATCAATAATTTTCTAATATTATTCTAAATAAAAGAAAAGCAGTCTCACTTACCGTTAAAGTATGTAAAATCAAAGAGCTTATAGATTATTTAATTAGTAAAAATCATCTTCCATATAAACTATCACTATAAATTCCCTTAAATTTAAAGAAGTTAAATTGATTTATTTATTTTTAGCGAACATTAAGATAAGAAAAAACAATATATTCTTGTTGAAAATAGAAAAAATAAATATTGAGGTAATATTCTTCTTATAAAATGGTTATATTGCACCAATAGATAAGCACTGCTATTCTTTTGCGCGAAATTGATCTGCAATTATATAAACTGCCAAGCAGAAAAGGACTTAATTAAAAAATGAAAATTAAATTACTTGCTACAGTGATGGTATCAGCGGCACTACTCTCAGGTTGTCAAAACCTCAATACCGATATGCTGACAAAATCAGGGACCCAACTTTTCCAAGCAGCGACATTAAGCGACGATGATATCAAAGCGCTAACGAATGATGCTTGTAAAGAGATGGATGCTCAAAATAAAGTTGCACCTGCAAATAGTACTTATACTAAACGCTTAAATAACATCGCTAAAGCGTTAGGTAATGAAGTTAATGGCACCCCTGTCAATTACAAAGTTTACATGACTAAAGATGTAAACGCATGGGCTATGGCTAACGGCTGTGTCCGCGTTTATAGTGGCTTAATGGATATGATGACTGATAACGAAGTTGAAGGCGTTTTAGGTCATGAAATGGGTCACGTTGCTTTAGGTCATACTCGTAAAGCCATCCAAGTTGCACATGCAACGGTTGCAGCTCGTACAGCGGCGGCATCTGCAGGTGGTGTAGCTGCAAAATTAAGCAGCTCTCAGTTAGCTGAAATGGGCGAAAAGCTGGTTAATGCTCAGTTCTCTCAACATCAAGAAACTGAAGCGGATAATTTCTCTTATGATTTGCTAACAAAACGTGGTGTTAATACAGCAGGATTGGTTACAGGCTTTGAGAAGCTCGCTAAATTAGGTGGCGGTGATTCAAGTATGTTTGATTCTCATCCACCATCAAAAGAGCGTGCGGATAATATCCGTAATCGCATCGCTAAAGATAAAAAATAATTATCTTGCCCCTATACCTCATGGTATGGGGGTTTTCTTTTCGAGTTTATCTGTTACGAACGGCGAAAACGACCCACAACATCGGCCAGAAAGCGTTTAATTGCCATCCGCTCCTGCTGGTCATATTGCTCAAATAACGCAGACCATTTTGCTTGAGATTGTTGATGTAACACCTCATGAGCATGAAAAAGACGCTCTCCCTCAGCTGTTAAGATAAAAAAGATCTCTTTTTGATTATCTGCCAACTTTATTTTTTCAATAGCTCCCTTCTTTTGTAGCCGACTACAAATTTTTGAGACAGCCCCTCGTGTCATAGACATATATTCACTGATGGTTGTGAGATTTCTCATACTCTCTTCACCAATACAATGAATAACATGTAGTTCTGTGAGTGAATAATTCTCTAACCCCTTCTCTTCTAATACTTTTTTATGCTCCTCATTAACATGTTCATCTTTAAGATGCAAAAAATCACTTAACCCTTTTAGTAAATCTTGTATTGTGACATTTTCTTTTGTCATTTTGTTTCCTTGGAAAAAATATTTAAAAAATAGTACCAAAAGTATTTACAACAATCAAAATATCGCTATTATATTTTTTGTTTCCGTGGAAACAAAAATAAGAGGCAATATTATGAAATTATCAATCCGCAGTTTGTTTTATCTCATTTGCTTTAGCGCACTATTAGGCTCTTTGGCACAAAATATCTATACCCCTGTACTTCCCTTGATCCAACAACAATTTAATACCACATTATCACTGGTTAATTTAACGGTATCTGCATTTACTTTTGCGATGGCTGTTATGCAACTATTTTATGGTTCATTGATTGATAAATGTGGAAGAAAACCGGTTTTACTCAGTGGATTAGCAATTTCTATTGTGGGTGCATTGGGTTGTGTTTGGTCTGACTCTATAAACTTATTAATTTTTTGGCGTGTGATCCAAGCTATCGGTATCGCCGCTATTCCCGTTGTTGCTGCAACAATTCTAGGTGATCTTTACCAAGGAAATGATCGCGCAAAAGCAATGGGATCGTATCAAATGCTATTAGCGTTAGCGCCTGCCTGTGGCCCTTTATTAGGAGGATATTTAGCGCAACACTATCAATACCAAGGTATTTTTATTTTCTTGGCGGTTGTCGGTGCCATATTGCTTATTACTCATCTCTTTTATTTACCTGAAACACGTCCTGAACAGAAGGAAACCTTTAAAAGCTTATCTGCAATGCAACAAGTACTCACCGCACCTGCGGGTAAATCTGTGTTTGTCATGAGTTTTATGGTGTTTTATAACTATTTTTGCCTTTTGGTATTTTTACCTTTGATTGCCTTTCATCTCTATCAGTTAAACAGTACTGAAATTGGTGGATTATATGTACCAATGTCGATTGCGCTTATTTTAGGTAGCTATCTCTATCGTAAAGTTTGCCATCTATTTAGTGTTGAATATGGAGTGATATTCACCTCTTGTATCAATTTGATTATGTTGGCGTTATTTGCACTATTTTGGCAAATCTCATTACCTGTCATGCTTAGCTTAACTGTGTTATATGGGCTTTCTTTAGGCTTAACCATGCCAACACACACGACATTATTAGCAAGTTATTTTGGCTCGATGAGAGCAACTGCAATGGGGATTTATAACTTTATTCGTTATTGTGGAATGGCTGCTGGCCCTATGATTTCGGTCTATTTTGTGACTGACAATAATTATGAGTACGTCTTTTACTCTTGTGTGATCTTCACGAGTTTGGCATTGTGTTTCACCATTAAGACCTTAATGTCTTCATTAAAAGAAAAAAAACAAGCAGCAAACTAACAGGATACTTAATGAAACTGACCATTGAAAAACTGACGCAATTTTCTGAACAAGACCGTATTGATTTAGGGAAAATTTGGCAGGATGCACGTTATCAATCAGCCCTAAAAAACGAGATCAACAACGAGAATATACTCTTTGTGGCGAGATTTAATGAGCGATTATTAGCTGCCTGTTGGGTTAAATTATCAGGTGAAAAAGCGGTGATCACAGATTTTATGGTGAGAGAGGTTACTCGTCGTCGCGGTGTTGGGCATTATTTACTGACACAATGCTTATCTGCTTATCCTGATATTCACCATTGGCAGGCAATAGGCTTATCAGCGGAAGAAAGCGGGTATGATATTGCACATGCTTTTTTAGCACATCATCAATTTAGTGCATCACCACAAGATCGTATTTACACCCTAACTATTTGACAGTGTTCTTACTCTAAATAATTCAAGGTATGAACGAGTCGCTAGGAGCATATATAAGTATGTGACTAGTGCGAGTGAGTGTAGTCAACAACGCTACAACTTGAAGTATGACGAGTAACTACAACTTGAATAGACACAAACAGATACTCTAAATAATTCAAGGTGTAGCTAGGCGACAAATGAACGAGTCGCTAGGAGCATACATAAGTATGTGACTAGTGCGAGTGAGTGTAGTCAACAACGCTACAACTTGAAGTATGACGAGTAACTACAACTTGAATAGACACAAACAGATACTCTAAATAATTCAAGGTGTAGCTAGGCGACAAATGAACGAGTCGCTAGGAGCATACATAAGTATGTGACTAGTGCGAGTGAGTGTAGTCAACAACGCTACAACTTGAAGTATGACGAGTAGTATAAAGTCTAGCCACATTATAAGCCGTCTCACTCAAATTCTTTTGCGCATTATGAAGTGCATCAGCCAGTGTAGAAACACCCGGTACAATAGAAAAAACAGCATCAATACCCTGCTGATGAACTACATCATAATCAGGTAAATAGCCACCGACCAAAGCAATAACGGGAAGGTGATATTTTTTTGCGAGCAAAGCAACGCCTGTTGGCGTTTTACCTTGTGCCGATTGGCTATCCATTCGACCTTCACCCGTTATTACCAAATCCGCATCAATTAACTGTTTTTCTAATTCAACAGCGTTAGCTACCAATTCAACACCTTGCGAAAGTGTTGCTTGCGTAAATGCAAGCAAAGGTAAAGCTAATCCTCCTGCCGCACCACTTCCTGCAATATTGATAAGGCTACGTTGCGTCATTTTCTCAAGATAAGTACCAAAATGGTGTAATGCATTATCAAGTTGCGCAATATCGTCTTTGGTCGCTCCTTTTTGAGGACCAAAAATAGCGGATGCCCCTTTTTCTCCACACAACGGATTTGTTACATCGCAGGCAATCTCAATTTCAATATTTTTTAGTTTAGGGTTAAGAGTCGTGATATCAATAGAGTGAAGTTGTGCTAATGCCAGTCCACCAAAAGGCAAAGATGTGCCAAACTTATCTTTAAGGCCTAGACCGAGCGCTTGCATCATTCCTGCACCTGCATCATTTGTGGCACTGCCACCTAATCCCAATATGATTTTTTTAACACCCATTTCAAGTGCAGCATTAATTAATTCACCCGTACCATAACTGGTCGTTAAATTGGGATCGCGTTGAGATGAAGAAATAAGATGAAGACCAGAAGCTTGTGCCATTTCAATCACGGCAGTGGTGTTATCCCCTAAAAGCCCCCAAATTGCAGTTACTTGTTTACCTAACGGCGAACACACTGGTGTCGATATAAAACGGCCTTGCGTTGCATCCACCAGCGATGTCACCGTTCCTTCGCCACCATCCGCCATAGGAATACAACAATATTGCGCATTGGGTAAATAACGTGAAAAACCCTGTTTTATTGCCATCGCAACATCTTTCGCACTTAAACTTTCTTTAAAAGAATCAGGGGCGATAACTATTTTCACGTTTTTTCTCCAAGCAATAAAAAAGCGATATTTTCATATCGCTTTTATAACATACTCTACTTTATGAGAGAGTGTGCTTGGTCTGAAATGTGATTAATCTTCAATCGCTAAACGCAATTTCTTCATCGCATTTTTTTCTAATTGGCGAACACGTTCAGCAGAAACACCGTATTTTGTCGCCAAGTCTTGCAATGTCGATTTGTTATCATCATCTAGCCAACGAGCACGAATAATATCTTGGCTACGTTCATCAAGAGTTTCAATTGCTGACGTTAGTTTATCCGTTGCATGATTATCCCAGTTATCTTCTTCAATGCCATCGGCAAAGTCAGAAGACTTATCTTCTAAGAAGAGTACAGGGGCGATAGGATGTGAATCATCACTATCATCAGCAGTCATATCAAATGCCATATCTTGAGCTGACATTCGTGATTCCATTTCTCGGACATCACTTTCTGATACACCTAACTCTCTTGCAACAAGTTCTACTTCATCTTGATTAAACCAACCTAAACGCTTTTTATTTTTTCGCAGATTAAAAAACAGTTTACGTTGTGACTTTGTAGTCGCCACTTTCACGATACGCCAGTTACGTAGCACATATTCGTGAATTTCAGCTTTGATCCAATGCACAGCAAAAGAGACCAGTCGAACTCCCACTTCTGGGTTAAAACGACGAACCGCTTTCATCAAGCCAATATTACCTTCTTGGATAAGATCAGCTTGTGGTAAGCCATAACCTGAATAGCTGCGAGCAACATGAATAACGAAGCGCAGATGTGAAAGGATAAGCGTTCTTGCCGCATCCAAGTCACCATCGTAATGCAGCCGTTCAGCGAGTTCCTTTTCTTCCTCTGCGGTTAACATCGGATAGGAATTGGCTGCACGTATATACGCTTCGATGCTGCCTTGCGGAACCAATGCTAAGGATTGCATTTCTTTTGTCATTCAAATCCTCATGAAAATTAAATAAATAATTAAAATTATCGCTGTAAGGGAAAGTAGATGAGCCTTCTAAATATAGCTTAAATAGGAAGTCAGTTAAGGTTTTTTACGATGTGTTTTTATCATAACGACTATTTGACCAGCATAAAGACTAAAGGTTCATCTCGCATCTATGTTTACATATCTTTGTACTTTTCTATCACCGATAGCAAACATGATAGTTGCCTTATCGTAGAAAAGAGTGCGCGCAATATTATGCCAGAGACAGGGCGTCGATAAAATGGCTGGGTGATGATATTAATGTCACCCAGCCTGATAAAAGATATCTTCTCATTATTAGAGGATAACTCTAATTCACTATTCCGGTGTGAATTGACGTAAATGTTGCATTGTCGTCAACCATGCAGCAAACCAACCAATAATCATAGATACAAGAATAAGAATGATAGACTCATCAAAACCTAATCCTGAAATAGAAAATGAAGTGCCAAATACAGTGGCAGCTTGAGTCACCACATCAGAAAGCTTCCATACTAATAGAGCCGAAAAAATCAAGGCAAATACAGCGCCAATAAAGCCGAGGATTAATCCCCAATTCAGGAAAGGGCGCATAATAAAGCCATCAGTTGCACCAATAAGTTTCATCACATTAATAGTATCACGGCGACTGAAAATATTGAGACGCACACTGTTACCAATCACCAATAACAAGGCAACAACCATCAAAGTGCCAATCACCAAGGCAATTTGCCCCACCAATGAAGTTAATGTTGAAAGCCGAGTAAACCAGCTATCATCCATTCTCACCTCATCAACCCCTGCAATTTGTGAAACCGCATCTCGCAAATTCACCATGAGTTGTTGATCATTAGGCTCCATAACCGGTGTCACAATTGCTACCGCTGGCAGTGGATTTTCTTCTAACATATCCAACGCACTGCTAAAACCAGACCAAGAACGAAATTCCACCAGTGAGTCTTGTCGTGAAAGGTAGTTAACATCTTCCACTTTCTCTAGGGCTTCTATTTTTTTGATTGTGGCTTCAGCCAGTGAATCATCAAGTGATTTATCAAGGTAAACCGTTAATTGTGGTGTTGGATACCATTGTTCTGCCGCTGTTGAGACATTCTTCCACACAATATAAAAGATGCTAGGCAAGGTAAGAGATATCGCGACAACCATTACCGTTAAAAAAGAGGAAAGCGGTTGGCGTAAAAAATCTGCCACCGTGTTACGCCATGCATAGCGCCACTGTTCGCGTCTTCCCCCTTTTAGCGCCTTGGTTTTTGCACCCGGCGTTGGCATTGATTTACGGGAACTTTTTGCTTTAGCCATTTTGCCCTCCCACCATTCTGCCTTGCCCTAATGTAAGAATGCGATAATTTCTACGTTCTATCAGCGACATATCGTGCGTTGCCATTAACACTGTTACACCAACACGGTTGAACTCTTCAAAAAGGCGCATGATCCCTTCTGAAAGCTCACCATCGAGGTTACCTGTTGGTTCATCTGCGAGTAAAACAGTCGGTTTATTCACAACAGCGCGCGCAATACCGACACGTTGTTGTTCACCACCAGAGAGTTGTATAGGATAATTTTTGGCTTTATCCAATAGTCCCACTTTATCTAAAGCGGCTGAAACTCTTCGTCGAATATCCTCTTCACTCGCGCCAGCAATAATCAGTGGAAGAGAGACATTGTCATAAACCGTTCTGTCCATCAATAAGTGGTGATCTTGGAAGATCATACCAATTTGACGACGCAGAAAAGGGATCTCACTATTTTTTAGCCTACTAATATCATGACCAGCAAACCAAATAGCGCCATCACTTGGGCGTTCTATTCCACAAATTAACTTAAGCAATGTACTTTTACCGGCGCCAGAGTGACCCGTTAAAAAAGCCATTTCACCAGGTCGAAGATGAAAATCAACCCCCTGTAATGCTTGTCTTCCACCTAAATAAGCCTTGCTGACGTGTTCGAAGCGGATCATTAAAACTACTCCTCGCGGGCAAACAGAGCCTCAATAAAATCGTCGGCCTTAAACGGACGTAAATCTTCAATACCTTCACCTACCCCAATATAACGGATAGGAATACTAAACTGATCAGCAATGGAGAAGATAACGCCCCCTTTTGCTGTACCATCGAGTTTAGTCAATGTTAATCCAGTTAGCCCAACTGTTTCATTAAAGAGTTTTGCCTGACTAACTGCATTTTGTCCGGTACTTGCATCTAACGTCAGCATCACCTCATGTGGTGCTTCTTCGTCTAGTTTTTTCATAACTCGAACGATTTTTTTCAGCTCTTCCATTAAATGGGATTTATTCTGCAATCGTCCTGCGGTATCAGCAATAAGAACATCGACACCTTTTGCTTGGGCTGACTGAATCGCATCAAAAATAACAGATGCAGGATCAGCACCAGTATGTTGCGCCACAACAGGGATATTATTACGCTCACCCCAAACTTGTAGCTGTTCAACCGCTGCAGCACGGAATGTATCACCAGCTGCTAACATGACAGATTTACCTTCAGCTTGGTATTGTCGCGCTAATTTTCCGATTGTGGTTGTTTTACCAACACCGTTAACGCCAACCATTAAAATAACAAAAGGTTTTTTACCTTCAATATTTAATGGTTTATCGACTTTACTTAAAATATCGCTCATCTCTTCACGTAATTTACCGTAAAGGGCTTCAGCATCTTTAAGATCTTTATGAGTGGCATGTTTAGTCAGACTAGTGATGATTTTAGTTGTAGTTTCCATACCCACATCAGCAATTAAGAGTTGCTCTTCTAACTCTTCAAATAGCTCATCATCAATTTTCTTACCACGAAATAGGCCAAGGAATCCTAAACCTAAGTTTTGGCGAGTTTTCAGTAAGCCTTTTTTCAGTCGGCTAAAGAAACCTTCTTTTTTAGGTTTCTCTTGTTCAACAACTTTATCTGCCAGCACTTCTTCGCGTAAAGATTCAATATCTTCAGCTTCTGCTTGCGCAATAGCGAGACGTTCGTTTTCTTCTTGCGCTAGACGTTGAGCTTCAGCTTCTTGAGCTAAACGAGCTTGTTCTGCACGCTCCGCTTCTTGACGTTGTGCCTCTAAGCGTTCTTGTTCCGCTTTTACCTCAGCTTGACGTTGTGCTTCTTCTTGCGCAAGGCGTTGAGCTTCAGCTTCTTGAGCTAAACGAGCTTGTTCTGCACGCTCCGCTTCTTGGCGTTGTGCTTCTAAACGTTCTTGCTCCGCTTTTACCTCAGCTTGACGTTGTGCTTCTTCTTGCGCAAGGCGTTGAGCTTGTGCTTCTTGAGCCAGACGATCTTGTTCTGCACGCTCCGCTTCTTGACGTTGTGCCTCTAAGCGTTCTTGTTCCGCTTTTAGCTCAGCTTGACGTTGTGCTTCTTCTTGCGCAAGGCGTTGAGCTTGTGCTTCTTGAGCTAAACGAGCTTGTTCTGCATGCTCTGCCTCTAAACGCGCTTGCTCTGCTTCTATTTCTGCTTGGCGCTGGGCTTTCTCTTGTTCTAAACGTTGTTTTTCAGCTTCTTGTACCAATCTATCTTGTATGACACGTTGCGCTTCTTGGCGCTCTGCTTCTAAACGTTCTTGCTCTGCTTCTAATTTCGCTTGGCGAGCCGCATCTTCTTTAGCTTCTTTTGCCAAACGTTCTTGTTCTAAACGCTCTTCTTCTAAGCGTTGCTGTTCTTTCTCTTGCTCAATATTTTCTTCTTTGTTACGCCCAAAACCGAGCCACGAGAAAAAACCTTTTTTTTCTTTTGCCATTAGCTACTAAACTCCTCGCACTAAATCATGGCGCGATTACATTGACGATATTGAAAATAATAATGAAGTCTATCATTTGATCATGGATAAACGCATCTTTTATACAAATTTTATGGTAAATTATTCCAGATTAAATCAAGAGAAGTCATCGAGATAACAACAGACACGAATTCCTTATTCCAAAAGACACTCCAAAACTCACGTTTAAACGATATAAATTAAAATAATATGGCCAAAAAACCACAAAAAGCCCCAATGGGACAAATCAGAATAATTGGGGGAAAATGGCGTGGTCGTAAACTTCCTGTTCTCGATAGCCAAGGATTACGACCAACAACGGATAGAGTAAAAGAAACGCTCTTTAATTGGCTAATGCCCGTTATCCAAGATGCTCGTTGCCTCGACTGTTTTGCAGGAAGCGGTGGTTTAGGTATTGAAGCGCTTTCTCGCTATGCTCGTGAAACCACGTTTATCGAATATGAACGTGCAGTTGCCCAACAAATTACCACAAATTTAACCTTACTTAATGCCAACAATGGGCATGTCATTCAAGACAGTGCATTGTCATATCTTGCTAAACAAGGTTCGCCTTATAATGTCGTTTTTTTAGATCCTCCTTTTCATAAAGGCATGTTGTCAGACACTATCCAATTATTAGAAAATAACGGTTGGTTAGCACAAGATTGCTATATTTATATTGAGGAAGAAGTTAAAGCACAGACTTATACAATTCCGACTCATTGGACATTGCATAGAGAGAAGATCGCAGGGCAAGTCGCGTATCGTCTTTTTATTCGCAGTTTATCTGCTTAATTTTTTATGGAGCTGCTATGTTAATCTTTTTTGGCCGATTTTTAATGGTCGGTGTTTGGGGCTTTCTGTTTTTAAATATTATTTCCCCATTTCCTAAACCTCTAAAATATTTTATGGATATTGCATTGATTTTTATGGTAATTATGCATGGATTACAAATCGTTATGTATAAAGCAGGACAACCTAAAGATCAAAAACCCTCAACGGCATTACAGTTTCGCATTTTCTTCTTTGGGATCTTTGAACTCTTAAAAATACAAAAAGAATTACGTAAAGAATACGAAGAAAAACAGAAGAATAAAACTAAACCACAGCCGTAAATATTGTCATATCCTCGCAATTATCTGGGGTCGATAATCAACCCCAGAGGTTGCCAAGTAATAAATATTCTCTTTTATTTATTATTTGGCTCATCACTTGCCATATCGGTTTCAAATTTTACAAAACGACTGCCTTGCATAAACAAACGCCCTTTCATTTCAGGTTCGATATCTTGATAAGCTGATTTATCAATTTTTAACACTAAATCTTTACGATCATCAGTAGTTAAACGAAAGGTCACTTGATAATAATATGTTGTTTCTGGGCCATTTACATCATTTTCTCTTGAACGTCGTTCATTTGCTGCGACTTCTTTTTTGTCAATCACTTCAACCATATAGAGTGTAACAGGTGAATTATCGTCACTTATCCGCTGTTTTCTTTGCTCGAAAAAACGATAAGTTGCTGACGCTATAATAATCACCAGTACCGCAATTCCTAAAATAGCCGCTTTATTCATTACATTAATTCCTATCGTTATATGGATTAAAAAACAGTGTGCTTTATATTATTTTAATAAGTCCATCAGTTTCGTCATTAACCGCTATTCTTAAATTAATCTTTCTGTTATGAATAATAAAACAGTTCTGAATATAAGGAAGATATTATGAGTTGGCCTTTTCTCGCCGTATTATTCTCCGGATGGCTTTATATCGATGCTGCATATCGAGGCCCTAATTGGCAACGATGGTTATTCCGTCCTATCACACTACTTCTTTTATTACTTTGGGCATGGCAAGTTCCCGAACACAATATTAATAGCTACCTTATTGTCGGCGCGTTATTAGCGACACTGCTTTCCGATATCTTAAGAATATTTGATGGTAAGTATTTACTACCTTCTCTTGCCTTGGTTTTTCTAAGCTATGTACTCTATATGGTAAGCTTTTTATTACCACTACAGCTCTCATTCTACCTCCCTTTACTTGGATTCGTTATTCTTGCTTTTATTATCATTTTAGCCATTGTTTGGACTAAGCTCGATAAATTAGCCATTCCAGCCTCTTTAACTTTACTAGCCGCATTTGCTATGTTTTGGATTGCGGGCGAAAAATTCTTCTACTTAAGTAATGATTACAACTTATCAGTGATGATTGGCTCATTATTGTTAGTGATTGCTTACTCAATATGGCTAATCAACCGCTTCCGCTTCTCATTTTCAGCTTCTAAAGGACTTGTCAGCGCCTGTTATTTTATTGGGCATTTCTTTATTGTCAGAGCACTGTTCCTTTAGTTTAAATCCAGCCCCTTGTTTTAAATATTTAAATCAAGGGGTTAATTTTTTGACCTAATTCGCACTTTTTGCCAATGAATATGCCTTCGGTATCTTGACTCTGGACTCTACTCCAAGCTGTAAAGTACTTATCAGATAGATAAATTTAGACTTTACTTTGTTGAACAAGGAGAGCCAGTTATGACTAAACATGCTCATCAACACGATAACCATAAACATACCGATGCTTGTTGCTCAAGCTCTCAATGCTGTTCAGGCCACTCAGAGAATAGTACGCACTCACATACTGAAAGTGGGCATTCTCATACCAAAATAGATAAAAGTGATCCTGAATGCGAGGATGAGCACCACCACGGACACTCCCACGAACATGATCACGACCATAACCATGATGGGCACAACCACACTCATGGAAGCTGTGATATCAACGCCCCTGTCTCTAACATTGAGCCAGAAAAGATTGCACAACAGCGCTTTAGCTGGAAAGTGCAAGGTATGGATTGCCCAAGTTGCGCTCAAAAAATTGAAACAGCAGCACTCAAAGTTGCGGGTGTAAAACAAGCAAAAGTCCTTTTTGCCACCGAAAAATTAGTCGTTGATGCTGATAGTGATCTACGTGCTGATATCATTGCGGCCATTAACAGTGCCGGTTTCGAGCTTTTTGATCTCTCATCGCCTCAATCCCAAAAAGTGGTGAAGCAGAGTTTCTTGAAAGAGAGCTCATTTGTGATTGTTTTGGCGCTTTTGATGGCGATTAGCTGGGGTGCCGAGGTTATTGATCCCCAAGCAGGTCGAGCAGCCTTTATTGCAACAACCTTAATTGGTCTATTCCCCATTGTGAAAAAGTCCTTACAACTTATTCGCAGTGGTACACCGTTTGCTATTGAAACCTTGATGAGTGTCGCAGCAATTGGTGCACTATTTATTAATGCAACCGAAGAAGCAGCAATGGTTATTTTGCTGTTTATGATTGGTGAAATGCTGGAGTCTTATGCTGCAGGACGTGCTCGTCGTGGTGTGAGCGCATTAATGGCGTTAGTGCCAGAAGAAGCAACATTAGTCAAAGACGGTAAAAAACAAACTGTTCCTGTTGCGCAATTACGTCCGGGCGACATTATTGAGATAGCGCCGGGTTCACGTTTGCCAACAGACGCAGAGTTAGTCAGTGCGTTTGCAAGCTTTGATGAAAGTGCATTAACAGGCGAATCCGTACCCGTAGAGCGTTTACAGGGCGAAAAAGTCGCTGCTGGTTGTTTATCTGTCGATAGATCTGTACAGATGAAAGTGGTATCTGAACAAGGGCAAAATGCTATCGACCGTATTTTGCAATTGATTGAAGAAGCTGAAGAGCGTAGAGCCCCAATTGAACGCTTTATTGATCGCTTTAGTCGTTACTATACGCCTGCGATTATGCTGTTCTCTGCACTGGTTATCATTGTTCCACCACTGTTGTTCTCACAACCTTGGGAAACATGGATTTATCGCGGTTTAACCCTATTACTGATTGGTTGTCCTTGTGCTTTAGTTATCTCAACACCAGCCGCCATCACTTCAGCATTAGCTGCTGCAACTAAACGCGGAGCACTTATCAAAGGTGGCGCAGCATTAGAGCAATTAGGCACTGTTAATACTATCGCATTAGATAAAACAGGCACATTAACAGAAGGGAAACCTCAAGTTACTGATGTTGTAGCTGAAACCGGATTTAATGAAAAAGAAGTACTGACTTTTGCTTCATCCGTAGAAATTGGCTCTCATCACCCATTAGCAAAAGCCATTATCAATAAAGCACAAGATGAAGGCGTACTTGTTGTTGAAGCAGAAGATCGTAAAGCGCTAGCAGGTAAAGGAATTGAAGGTTATTTAAATAGCCAACATATTCTGGTGAGTGCACCTTCTCAATTATCAGAAGTCATATCACTCTCTTCTCTGTGGCAACAAGAAGTTGCACGCCTTGAAGATGAAGGCAAAACCGTGGTTGTCGTATTAAAAGAGAGTCAGCTTATCGGTGTTATTGCTATGCAAGATACCTTACGCAATGATGCTGTTGAATCAATGAAATTATTGAAAGAGATGAACATCAATGCCGTTATGCTAACAGGTGATAATCCAAGAGCAGCCGCGGCTATTGCTAAAAAACTAGGTATGGATTTCCGAGCAGGATTACTACCTGAAGATAAAGTGACTTCCGTCATGGAGATCAGTAAAACGCATAACACAATGATGGTGGGCGATGGTATCAATGATGCACCAGCAATGAAGGCAGCAACCATTGGTGTCGCGATGGGAAGCGGTACAGACGTTGCACTTGAAACAGCTGATGCAGCATTAACGCATAACCGTTTAACTGGATTACCTGAAATTATTAAATTATCTCGTGCGACACGTAAAATCATCCGTGAAAACATCACGATAGCACTTGGTTTAAAAGCGATATTTTTAGTAACAAGCTTATTAGGAATTACCGGGCTTTGGGTTGCTGTTCTTGCTGACTCTGGGGCAACAGCACTGGTAACAGCCAATGCCGTAAGACTGTTAAGAGTAAAAATTAGTACCCCAAACAAAGAGTAAGCACGCTAAAATAACAAAACCCAAACCTCAGTATATGGGGCTTGGGTTATTTTTTAGCGCGATTATAAGCAATATTTACAGTATAAATTACAGATTGCTCTCTTTTTTACGGATAAGATAGCGATAAGGTGCAGATTGCGTCTCTTGATTTAATAAGTCATGTTCCATAAATCGGCAAAAGCCAGGAATATCACGCACTGTGGCAGGATCATCAGCAATCACTAATAACGTCTCACCTAACGCCATATTTCTTATGGTTTTACGTACTAACATCACAGGCTCAGGGCAACGTAGTCCTAGCGTATCTAATGTCTTAGTTGCATCATCAAATTGAGCATTCATTCTATTAACCATTCTTCTTACACTGACAGATTTCGTTATTATATCTCGCTTTCGTGTTCACATCACGGCACATTAAGCACAAAGGTATTCCTCCTAATCTTTGCTTTTGTTGCGCAACAGGCGTATTATGCGCATCCTCTCATTTAAGAGAGAAATTACTGTTTTATTGGGTTCCCTCACCCCAATCACTAAAAAGGTACAATTTATGTATACGTTTACTCCCTGCCAAAAAGCGGTGGCACTGTTATGGCTTTCTTTGTTCCACATACTGATAATTACCTCTAGTAATTATCTTGTGCAGTTACCTATTTCCATTTTTGGTTTCCATACCACTTGGGGCGCCTTTACCTTTCCGTTTATTTTTCTGGCAACAGATTTAACGGTTCGTATTTATGGTGCACCACTTGCCAGACGCATCATTACCGCCGTTATGCTACCCGCATTAGCGATTTCTTACCTGATCTCAACGCTTTTCTTCCAAGGTAGTTGGCAGGGTTTTGCCTCATTAGCTGATTTTAATATTATGGTGGCAAGAATTGCGACAGCAAGCTTTATGGCTTATGTGTTAGGTCAAATCATGGATGTGTCTGTCTTTAATCGTTTAAGACAACAACAAAAATGGTGGGTAGCGCCAAGTGCAGCAATGTTCTTCGGTAATTTACTCGACACTCTCGCATTCTTCTTTATTGCATTTTATCGTAGTACTGACGCATTTATGGCAGAGAATTGGGTTGAAATTGCATTAGTTGACTACGTATTTAAATTAACCATTTGTATGCTGTTCTTCTTACCTGCATATGGTCTCTTATTGAATTTTATTTTGCGTCACTTTTTCGCACAAGAAAATCAAAAACAAGATTATGCTGAAATTCGCTCATAATCTGGATCACCTCGCAAAAAAATAATGACATAAGTATCATAATTCAAATAATAAAGCTTCATAAACCAATTTTATGAAGCTTTATTCTGATTCGAATAATTTATTGTTTTTCGTAAATATTTCGCATAGTAATTAATTAGCATGATTAGTTAAATAACTCACGAAATATTGCTTAAATATCATTATTAGGATGTTTTTCACATGCTAATATAAAAAGTCTTAATTATTTACAATAAATTATTTTATTCATCCATTAAACTGTTAATGTATTCTTAGAACGTCTCCATATTGTTATATGTCAGTTGGGATGACGAGTCTCACCATAAGGATTTTTTACTCTCTTTTGCGAATAGTAGGAGTCTATTATGTTAAAAGTTATTCAATCCCCCGCTAAGTATATTCAAGGGCCAGACGCACTCTATCATATTGGTAAATACGCGAAACCTTTTGGTGATAGAGCACTGATTATTGCCGATAAATTTGTTATGGAACTTGTCGGTAGTACCGTTAAAGATAGTATGTCTCAGTATGAAGTTAATGGGCACTTCGAACTTTTTAATGGTGAATGCACACACAACGAAATCAATCGACTGTCTGAACTTGCAAAAACACAAGCTTCTCTTGTGATCATCGGCGTTGGTGGCGGTAAGACACTTGATACTGCCAAAGCTGTTGCTTATAAATGCCAACTTCCTGTCGTTATTTCCCCAACCATTGCCTCTACTGATGCACCAACAAGCGCACTTTCTGTGATTTATACTGAATTAGGCGCATTTGATAGTTATCTTTTCTACCCAACAAATCCTGACGTTGTCGTGATGGATACTAATATCATCGCTTCGGCGCCAGCTCGTTTATTAGTAGCAGGTATGGGGGATGCTTTAGCAACCTACTTCGAAGCAAGAGCTTGCAGTCATGCCCAAAAACAGACCATGGCTGGGGGTAAATCGACACTTGCAGCCCTAGCTCTAGCAGAACTTTGTTATAACACCCTTTTAGAAGATGGTTATAAAGCAAAACTTGCAGTAAGCCGTGGTGTTTGTACAACTGCGGTAGAAAATATTATTGAAGCTAATACCTTCTTAAGTGGTATCGGTTTTGAAAGTGCGGGTCTTGCGGCTGCCCACGCCATCCATAATGGATTCACGGCATTAGAAGAGTGTCACAACATGTATCATGGTGAAAAAGTTGCCTTTGGTACATTAGTCCAATTAGTGTTAGAAAACAGTCCATTAGAAGAGTTAGAAGAGTTCCTTGATTTCTGTGTTTTAGTCGGGCTGCCTGTCACTTTAGAAGAGTTGGGTATCAATGCAACAGGCGATGAATTAAATGAAAAAATCATGGCAGTTGCTGAGTTAAGTTGTGCTGAAGGTGAGACAATTTACAACATGCCATTTGATATTGATTCCGATAAGGTTTATGCCGCAATTTTAACTGCCGACCAATTAGGACGGGAATGGCTTTATTAAAGCCTGAGCAAACGGGGAGTATTTATCTCCCTGTTTGCATTTACAAAAAAGGGTGTTTTATGGTCAGTATCGTATTAGTTTCAAAGAGCCTTACGCTCGCCAATGGTATCAAAGAGCTCGTTAATCAGACTGTAGATCGCCAAGTAAAAATTGCCATTGCGACCAACTACCAAACACCTTCTGATCTTGCTAATGAAGTGCCACCAGAAACTATACTCACAGCAATTAAAAAGTGTTATAGCAAACAAGGTGTACTCGTTTTACTCGATACTTATCATTCAGCACAAAACGCAGCACTCGCCATCGCTAATCTTGAACATAACGTTGCCACAAATGTTGCGTTAAGTTCAGCTCCGATTGTTGAAGGCACCTTGGCTGCCGCCAATAGTATTGCGCTAGGCGCTTCACTTGAAGAAGCAGAAAAAGCAGCACATAAAACCATTACAATTAAAAAACTGCAATTAGGCGAAAATCTTCCTAATTTTAATATTCATCCTAAAAACACAAATTACGAACCTGTCAGAATTATCACCGCACCTGTTTGGCTATACCCTTATCATCGTTTCGTGATCCCTCGTAAAAAAATATCCTCTCATTTATTACTTGAAGAGCAAAAACGTCTCGTAAAAGCGATTGAGCGATCCAAAAAGGATATAGACTGGTTAACTGAAGAAGCGTATCGCAAGATTGGAGAACAATATGCTCATATTTTTTCTAGTCATCGCTTCTTATTAGAAAATACTGAATTACAACTGACTGTATGTAGCATGATAAGCAAACATCACTGTAATGCTGAATTCGCCTTACAGCAGACATTTATTGATTTAATAGATACTTACGCACAAATGGATGATGATAATATGCGTGCTCGTGAAAGTGATTTAGATGATATTTTATCTCGATTACTACGTTATTTAACTTCTGCTCCTCCTCCAATCACGCATCCTCCTTATACAAACGCAATTTTAGTAACAAAACAGCTTCATCCTTCAACATTAATGGCTATTGATACCAACAAAATTAAAGGGATTTTATTAAGTCACGGGAACCCTCTATCTAATACCACAGTATTAGCTAATGCATTAGATATTCCAATTATTAACGAGGCGGGAAGACAAGCTCTTTCGCTGACTGATGGGCAAAATATCACACTTAAAAAAGTCCAAAATATTTGGCTTTATCAAAATACCTATATTTCTCATTAAAAAATAAAAGTATTTAAATAACCAGTGATCCAAAGTGTCAGGTTATTTAATTTCCTTATTATCTTATATTTCATCTCTTTTTTACTAAAAATAAAAAAAGGGAATAAAATTTCCTCTTTTATTCCCTAGCTGCTTGTTATCTTAGTAATCAATTACTTTTTTATTATCTAATAGGCAATACTTATAATGCTCTTGCCAATAAACTAATGGGGTGTTCACATTTTTTCGTTGTTGACATCTCAATTTGCCATTTACAGGTTTCACAGTCTGTAATTACCAAATCACAGCCACTCTCTTCAATTTGACGGAATAAGCCCGCTCCAATGCCTTGAGCAACATCGTAGTTTTCAGATTTAAAACCGTAAGTTCCGGCAATACCACAGCATTGAGAATCTAAAACAATGACCTCAACACCTGGGATACGTTTAATTAAATCAATGGAATATGCTGTCCATCCCATTTTTTCCATATGACAAGGTGTGTGATACACCACTTTTAACGGAGTATGTTTCAGTGGTAATTCACGACCTTCTTCTAATAAACGATAAATATAGCGTGTCGCTAATTCAATATTTTCACGTACTTTTGATGTATCAACATCGAGAATATGTTCATACTCATCACGAATAGTGAAAGTACAGGTTGATGATGTTGCAACGACAGGAATATTATTTTCAACAATTTTTTCTGTCAGCGATTCAAGGTTTACTGCGGCTTGTTTTTTGGCTTGTTTAACAAAACCATTCGCTATTAATGCAACACCACAGCATTTTTCGCGTTTTAATAACTGAACACCAATCTCCATTTTATTGAATACTTTAACTAAATCTTTCCCTAATTGTGGGTGGTTATAGTTAGCGTAACAACCATGGAAGAAGGCAACTTGATCTTTAAAACGCGCTTGCTCTTCAACTTGTTTTTTCATCCACGTTCTAAATGTACCAAAAGAGTATTTTGGTAATTCGCGACGATGGTCGATTTTAAGTGCTTTATCCAAGATCTTACGTACAGGTTTTAATCCTGTAATAGTATTTACTATCGGCGCCATTGGCGTTGATAACGTTCCCATTAAATCCGTATGACTTAAAATAGCATCACGAAGTTTTGGTGTTTTCGTATTGTAGTTCAGTTTCGCACGCGAAATGATGTCACCAATCTTCACATCTGACGGACAAGCAACTTCACAACGCTTACAGTTAGTGCAATATTTCAATGCTTCATCATAAAGCATCGGATCTTTTAGGCGTAAACGCTCACCATCAGGGCCAGCTTGTTTAGGGCCCGGATAAAGTGGATTTACTTTTGCAACTGGGCAGTAAGTAGTACAAACAGTACACTTAATGCACGCTTCAAAACTGTTATCATGTAAACTCATTGTGCTGCCTCCACAACCGCAGATGTGGTCTGTTCTGAATTATTGTGCTGTAAAATTTGTTGTGCTGCATAAAGTGCGCTGATCATTGAAACACCCGCACCACAACCTTCATTAAGAGGGTCAAACCCACCTAACACAGCACCTACAGCGTAAACATTCTCTAAGACTTCGCCATATTTCATCGGTCTTAATTGACTATCTGTATCAACACCAAATCGCATATAAGGCTGTTTTGCAAAGACATTCACTTGTGTCCACTCATTGCGTGGTAATGTCTCTAGCAAATCAAGCTCCATTAAAGGTTCATAGACACGATCAAACTCTGCAATTAAACCATTATTGAAGAAACTGCCTGTTGCCAATACAACATGTTCACTACGAATAGGAATATCAGTATGGTTTCGAGTATGAATACCTGTAACTTTATTACCAATTAAATCAACTTGTTCTGCACGGTCACCCGGCATAATTAAACCGCCCGCTTTTTGGAAACGCAGTTTTAATGCTTGGTGTAAACGAATACCTAATAGTGATGGTGGCAATGTTGGTAATAAACAGATAGGTTTACCCACAAGTTGTTGAAGTAGCGTCACAGGCTCTTCTGCATCCAACCCGATACACGCAGGTAAAATAATCGCTTCAACACTGTCATCAATATGTTTTTTCAGCTCTTCCGCTAACGCTTTGGTGTTTTCAGGCTTATCTAAATAACGAGCGATATTAACTGCTCTAAATTCACTTGGGTTATCACGCAATCTATCTAATAGCGGTAAATGAATATGATAAGGAATAGACTCAACACCTTGCTCATTCAGCGTATTGCTTGCAAATTGTGGCTGAAAATCTAAGAAGCCTTCAATTCCAACAACCGCCAATTTTTTCCACGGCAGTGCTTGGTCAACACCATGAGTGGGTACACGTTTTGGGCTCATCCAACTCATACGTGAACGCCCAACAGGTGTAATACGATAATGGTTTTCATCGCCACTACCTTGATACTCAAGGCCTTTTGTACTTTCCAGTAATGCTTGAGCCTGTTCAATTAAAGTTGAAACTTGCGTTTCACCCATACGACTATAAGGATGTTTAGGGGCAAGTTCAGCCAATGTTGCTAAGGCTTTCTTCGGCTGAGTCACTAATGAACCATCAGGAAGATGAGTTAATAGATCCAACGAACCCGATGAAAAATGTAGTGCGCTTTGACCATTGCTGATAATTGCGCAAGACTTACCGGCTTCAGCAAGACGAATACCTGCGGTTAAACCTGCAAGTCCGCTACCTATAATGATGACGTCAAATTTCATTATCTGCCTCCGCTGAAGCTGTTTTTTCAATCATATCAGCATCTAAACCACATAAACCTTGGTAAACCCAACTGGTGAATTCACTTTCACGTAATGCATTACCCCAAGCGATTGGTCGAATACCTTTCCAACGCTCATTTAAGAAATGAGCAAGCTGTTGTTCTGACTCGTGAGGAGTAGTAACTTGTAAACGGTTTAATAAACCCGCTGCACGACAAGCACAAAGTTCACCTTGGCATGTTCCCATACCCACACGAGTACGGCGACGTAAATCAAGTAAATTGTTGACTGTTAAAGAGTTAACTGCATATCGAACTTCCCCCGCAGTAACAGCTTCACATTCACAAACTAAACTCTTATCGCTACGCTCATTGCTCAATAATTTATTAGCTAAATCACCATGACGATAAACTGCAGAACCACGAATTGGCGCAGGTAATGAAACGACGCTACGTAATGCTTGTTCTGCTGACTGACGAGAGCCCGGTAAGGCTTCTTCTGCTGTGGTACATTTTGCAGAAACATTTAATTTTTCGCAGATTTTATCTGTTGCCCATTCAGCCATTAAACGGTAAGTCATTAATTTACCGCCAGTAATAGTAATGAAGCCTTCTAATCCATCACGTTGCGCATGGTCGAGTAAAACAATACCCCGAC
This sequence comes from Proteus sp. FZP2095, assembly GCF_023701425.1. NCBI lineage: Bacteria > Pseudomonadati > Pseudomonadota > Gammaproteobacteria > Enterobacterales > Morganellaceae > Proteus > Proteus sp. FZP2095. The sequence continues at coordinate 49,209 of NZ_JAMQBJ010000002.1, read as the reverse complement.
TCACATTACGACCAGATGGATCATCATCACTTGCCACTAAAGGACGCACACCTGCATAAGCACGTAAAATTCGAGTTTGAGCCAGTTTTGGCGCTAACATTGAACCTTCACGGATAAGAATATCGACTTCTTCAGGAGTGACATACATATTGTCAATTTCATCGTAAGGTACTCGTGTTGATGTTGTACCAATCAATGAAATGGTGTCGCCAGGAACTAAAATATCGGCATCCGCAGGTTTACGACAACGGTTGATCACCATATTGTTAATACGATGACCTAAAATCAGTAATGCACCTTTGGCTGGGAACATACGAACTTTTAACTCGCCATACTCAGCGATTTTTTGTCCCCAAATCCCCCCAGCATTCGCCACTATTTGCGCACGAATTTCATACATTTTTTTCGCTTGATGATCGTAAACTTTCACGCCTTTAACACGGTCACCTTCACGAATAAGTCCAACGACTTCATGATAAGTCAGTACTTGAGCGCCATGTTCGCGGGCATCTAACATATTTGCGGCCGTTAAACGGAAAGGATCAACTGTGCCATCAGGAACTTTAACCGCACCGATTAAATTAGGGTTAACAGAAGGCTCTAAGCGAATAGCTTCTTCGGGTGAAATCGCTTGAGCATCAATCCCTGCAGCTTGGCAAGATTGAATAAAGGTCTGTTGAAACTCTAAAGAATCTTCAGGAAGGGTAATAAAAAGGCCATCCGTTTTTTCAACACAATGACGAGCGACCCGTTTTAAAATCATGTTTTCTTCAATACACTCACGCGCTGACTCTGGGTCTGTTACTGCATAACGCGCACCACTGTGTAACAATCCATGATTTCGACCGGTTGCACCGGTTGCAATATCATGTCTTTCTAGCAGGACGCAACGTAATCCACGGCGTGCACAGTCTCTTGCCATGCCCGCACCAGTTGCTCCCCCGCCAATAATAATGACATCAGTTTCTGTCACTGGTGAACCGCTCATCATAGAGATGCCCTCTCACATTACATTCAGCAAACGCTTATTTATTCTTTAGCGTTAATTATAGTGTATAAGATACACAAAAAATGTGGTTAATGTTTGATAATGAGCAAAAACGAAAGAGAAACGCTCACGAGTGAAAGATTAAAACCACATATGTGACACCAATCACAAATTATTTAACAAAAAGTATTTGATAAAGTTAACATATCACTCAAAATTGCACATCTTGAAAAATTATTCGACAACTGAGTAATACCTCACAGTAAATTTGATTGTATAAGTTTACTATTAAGTTCGTTAAAGAAAATTTTTTGATAACTTCACTGTTCGTTTTGTCATTATTTAATATCAACATATTAAAATAAAAGCCATCGGAGGCTAATATGTTAAGTCTGTTTAGACCTGCGCCACATAAAGCGCGTTTGCCAAAAGAGCAGATAGATCCCGTCTATCGTCGTCTACGTTGGCAGATCTTTATGGGGATTTTCTTCGGCTACGCTGCTTATTATTTAGTAAGAAAAAACTTTGCGTTAGCAATGCCTTATCTTGTAGAAGAGGGATTCTCAAAAGGGGACCTAGGTTTTGCGTTATCAGGGATCTCTATTGCTTATGGTTTCTCTAAGTTTATTATGGGATCGTTCTCTGACCGCGCTAACCCACGTTATTTCTTACCTGCAGGTCTTATTTTAGCATCTTTAGTGATGTTAGTTATGGGCTTTGTGCCATGGGCAACTTCGAGCATTATGATTATGTTCGTTCTGTTGTTCCTTTGTGGTTGGTTCCAGGGTATGGGTTGGCCTCCTTGTGGACGTACCATGGTTCACTGGTGGTCACAGAAAGAACGTGGCGGTATCGTTTCTATCTGGAACTGTGCGCATAACGTCGGCGGTGGTTTACCTCCATTACTGTTCTTATTAGGTATGGCGTGGTTTAACGACTGGAAAGCAGCGTTATACATGCCTGCATTTGCAGCAATCTTAGTTGCTATGATTGCATTCGCATTAATGCGCGATACCCCTCAATCTTGTGGTTTACCTTCAATCGAAGAGTACAAAAACGACTACCCACCTGATTATAAAGAAACTGACGAACAAGAACTGACTGCAAAAGAAATCTTTATGAAGTATGTGTTCCCTAACAAACTTCTGTGGATGATTGCAATTGCGAACGTGTTCGTTTACTTACTACGCTACGGCGTGCTGGACTGGTCACCAACTTATCTGCGTGAAGTAAAACACTTCGCAATGGATAAATCATCATGGGCTTACTTCTTATACGAATACGCAGGTATTCCGGGCACACTACTGTGTGGTTGGATGTCGGATAAAGTGTTCAAAGGTAACCGTGGTGCAACTGGCGTGTTCTTCATGACCTTAGTGACTATCGCAACTATCGTATTCTGGATGAACCCAGCGGGTAACCCGAATGTTGATATGGCGTGTATGTTAATCATCGGTTTCTTAATCTACGGTCCTGTTATGTTGATTGGTCTGCATGCTCTTGAGCTTGCACCGAAAAAAGCAGCAGGTACAGCAGCAGGCTTTACCGGTTTATTCGGTTACTTAGGTGGTTCTGTTGCGGCGAGTGCTATCGTAGGTTACACAGTTGACTACTTCGGCTGGGATGGTGGCTTTATGGTCATGATCGGCGGTAGCGCACTGTCTGTTGTATTATTACTTATCGTGATGATTACTGAAACCAAACACAAACGTGAAATGCTTCAGAAGTACGAATAATCGTTAACTGATTATTTATGAAATTAGTTAAATCTCATCTCTAAAAACCAAGCCACATCAACTGTTTTGATGTGGCTTTTTTATTGCCAACTGTACATAACTTTATTGTACGTAGAATTAAAATGGAGCAGCTTTATGAGTACATCTTTTAGAATAAAACCGTTAGTTGCAGGCGTTCTTTTAACTCTATCTTTAAGTGCAATCGCACAAGCGGCAAGTGATAAGGTCGTTATCGCTCACCGTGGTGCAAGTGGTTATTTGCCTGAACATACGCTTCCTGCCAAAGCATTAGCTTATGCCCAAGGTGCAGATTATCTAGAGCAAGACTTGGTGATGACCAAAGACAACGAATTAGTTGTTTTACATGACCACTATCTTGATCGTGTAACAGATGTGGCTGATCGTTATCCTGATAGAGCAAGAAAAGATGGCCGTTACTATGCTATCGACTTTACCCTTGAAGAAATTAAGGGACTGAAATTTACCGAAGGTTTTGACATTGTTGATGGTAAAAAAGTCCAAAGTTATCCAAACCGTTTCCCTATGGGTAAGTCGGATTTCCGTGTACATACTTTCCAAGAAGAAATTGAATTTATCCAAGGTCTAAACAAATCAACAGGTCAAGATATTGGTATTTATCCTGAAATCAAAGCACCTTGGTTCCATGAACAAGAAGGTAAAGACATTACCACTAAAGTACTGGAAGTGCTTAAACAGTACGGTTATACGAAAAAAACCGACAATGTTTATCTACAATCATTCGATGCTAACGACCTAAAACGCATCAAAACAGAATTGATGCCAAAAATGGGCATGGATCTAAAACTTGTTCAGCTAATTGCTTATACCGACTGGAATGAGACGTATGAAAAACAGCCTGACGGTACATGGACAAACTACAGCTATGAGTGGATGTTTAAGCCGGGTGCAATGAAAGAAATTGCAACTTATGCTGATGCTATTGGCCCTGATTATCATATGTTAGTTGAAACAGATTCAACGCCAGAAAAAATTACCTTAACGGGTATGGCAGCAGATGCTCACGCGAATAAACTAACCATTCATCCGTTTACTGTTCGTATTGATAAACTTCCTAAATACGCCAAAGACGGTGATCAACTTTACGACATCATTTATAACCAAGCGGGTGCTGAAGGTGTCTTTACAGACTTCCCTGATTTAGGGGTTAAGTTCTTACAAAAACAAGCTAAATAATTCAAGGTGTAGCTAGGCTACAAATAAATGAAACACTAGCCACATACATGAGTATGTGGCTAGTGCTAGTGATACAGTCAACAATGCTATAACTTGAAGTATGACAAGTAGATACTCTTTCTTGTAAGATTTGCGCCCTTTCTGATTGTATATTTCTTCATCTTTCTCTAACTTACTCTAATAATTTAATTAAAAAATCATAATCACTTTTTAATTTAGCTATCATTATTTATTAAATATTTAGAGGAAGGGATCACTATGACAATAATGGCTATTATTTTACTTATTCTTATCGTTCTTTTTATTGGTTGGGGAATTTCAATTTACAACCGTCTTATTGCGACACGCAATCAAGTAAGTAATCAGTTTGCGAATATTGACGTTATTTTAAAACAAAGAGCCGACCAAATTCCTCAATTAATGGCGGTAGCTGAAAAAGCAATGGAGCACGAAAAAAGTGTATTTATTGCATTAAGTGACGCAAGACAACGCTATTTTAAAGCGCAAAATATTAATGAAAAAATCAGCGCAACAAATGAGATGAATACAGCGCTACGAGGCATGATTGCCCTTGCTGAAAATTATCCGACGTTAATTTCAGGTGAACAACTCGCATTACTTCAAACTGGTGTTAGTGACGTAGAGAATAAAATTGCTCAACGTCGTGAAGGTTTTAATGATGCAACAACTCACTACAACACCGCAATAGAGATGTTTCCTGATAGCTTAATTGCTGGCCTTTTCCGCTTTGAGCGTATGCAATTACTCGAAATACCAAAAGAAGAAATGAAATTTGAAGGTATCAAATTTAAATAATAATAAATTAAACAACAATTAGTTAAATAACCGCATTAAGGATAAATTGCAGTGCTAATTTATTTTTTTATCGGCTGTGCTATCGGTGCATTAATCTATTTCTTACGCAGTAAACGCACTCAAAAAAAGAAGAACAATTTGGGTATTATTCCCTTTTTAGGGATCTCTTTTGCTGCTGGAAATTATCTGTTTTTTTCGCGAGGAAATGGCCTTTATCCTAGTGGTGAAGACTCTGTTGTCAATCTTATCTCCTGTATTGCATTCGCTGTCATTTTGATATTTTCCTATGGTATTTCAAATCATATTGGAAATATTGGTGAAAAGGCGATAAAAAATTATCATCAATTACAAATGGAAGGTGAGTCTAAATTTTCAGCACTGATTAACACCGTATTTATTAGCCTGTTACTGCTCTTTTTAAGCTTTGGCTTTTTTATTGACCATAGATTGTTCTTTTTAAGTTTCGTTTTAATGTTCGTTTATCAAATTGCCAAAAAAACACCTGAAAAGCGTTTTTTACGTTTTCAAAAAATTCTAGCAACATCTAAAATTCGCTCTTTAGCCATTGGGCTTGTTGAAATTGAAGGCAAGATAACTGCGGGTAAAAAACTAACAAGTCGCCTAGGTAAAAAAGAGTGTTATGGCTACTGCTATTATGAATATGACATATCCACAGATAAAGAAGGTAAGAAAAGTTATCGCCAAACACTCTGTGACAAAAAGATCAACAATTTCACTATGACTGATGATACCGGCTCAGTTCAAATTCTTGCAGCTGACAAACCTTTAGTTCACCTTGGCATCGATCCTCACCAAGATCTGGAATATAACAATAAACGTTTTAAGGAGTACATCTTAGAAGCTGATACCACTTATTTATTGATAGGTAATGCAGAACCTATCAATGATGAAATTGTTATCACACACAATGCTCCTCACTATCTATTAGGTTTATCACCACAAGATTATGTTGTTCGTTGGAACAAAGCGCGCCCTTTTCGTCGTAACTCGGCCATCATCGTTATTATTGCTCTTTTTGTTATCTTATCCATTCTAGTGATACCAATGGATTACCAAAACGGCATCCTAACACTTTATTTTAATAGCACCTCTTCATCTTGGTAATGATTAATATGGAATGGCTTATTTTCATCATTTTTATTCTCGCTTTGGTTTATTTTTTAATACGCCAATTAGTGATAATTTATAACAACATGGTGATGCTAAAGAACAATTGCTATAAAGCCTTTGCAAATATTGATGTTTTATTAAAAAAACAAGCCGACTTGATCCCCATGCTGATAGTGATCACACAAAAAGCAATGGATCATGAGAAATCCTTATTTGAAAAATTAGCTGAAAATAGAAATCACTATTTACGCACAGATGTATTAGACCAAAAAGTTGATTTAGCTAATCAGTTATTGCCGCAAATAAAAAAATCACTCATCATTGCTGAAAAATACCCTGAACTTATCAGCGGAAAAAATTTGCACGTATTACAAGCACAAGCTAAAGAGTTAGAAGAGTGTATTGCAGATAGACGTGAGTTTTTTAATCAATCCGTCACACTCTATAATACTGAAATACATATTTTCCCTAATGTATTGTTTAAATTAATTTTTAATTTTAAAGATATCCCTCTTTTCTACCCTAGTAGGGAGGCAACTTCATGATAGAAATTCCTTTTTCATTTTTTGGTATCACCGATTGGATATTAGATCTTGGTGATCCCATCATGATTATTATGCTTGCCACTTTTGGTACGTTATTTTCAATGGTGATTATTTTGCCATTAATGAGTATTACTCCTTTAAAAAAATATATGCCACAAATTGCAGGTGGGTTATTTAGCTCGGTATTTGTTAGCTTAATGGTCTTGATTAGTTTTAATTTAATACTCGGTGTTAACTCAGCATTAAAACTACTCTTAATTTGGTGGGTTATTTTATTTTCATGTATTACGTATTGGTTTATTAATTATCGCTATATGAAAGACGTAGCAGGGAATAAATTTGCGAAGTTCCAAGAAAAAGCGCTTGAAGCAGAAGAAAAGCGAAGGCAAAACCGAAAATCAAAAAAATAAAAGAGAGCCTAGGCTCTCTTTTTTAATTCTCATCGATAGATGAACTTATGCTCTGTAAACAGGAAAGGCAATGATATCGCTAATATGCTCTAAACCAAGCGCCAACATAATGAGACGATCAACGCCTAAAGCCACACCAGAACACTCTGGTAATCCAGCTTCAAGTGCAGCTAAAAAGCGCTCATCAATAGGTTGTTCTGGTAATCCCATTGCCACTCGCTGACGATTATCACGTTCAAAACGATGGCGTTGCTCTTGAGCATCCGTCAACTCACGAAATCCATTCGCTAATTCAACACCTTTAAAATAGACTTCAAAACGCTCCGCTACACGATGATCTTCAGAGCTAATTTCAGCTAATGAGGCTTGTGACGCAGGGAAATGATAGATAAAGGTTGGCTTTTCTAAACCGATATGAGGTTCAACCCCAGAAACAAATAGCAATTGAAGTAGCGTATCTTTATCTTCTTCAGTATCTGCAATATTTGATAAATCCAGTTTTGCAGCCACTTCACGTAATTTTTCTTTATCAACAGATAAAGGGTCGATATCGAGATAACGCAAGAATGCTTGTTGATAAGAGAGTGACTCTGATGTTTCACAATCTAAGACTTCTTGCAGTAAATCATCGACTTCATTCATCAACCGGTACATATCAAAACAAGGGCGATACCACTCTAGCATCGTAAATTCCGGATTATGATATCTACCGGCTTCCTCATTACGGAAGCAACGCCCCATTTGATAAATCGGCCCACTGTTTGCAGCTAATAAACGCTTCATGTGGTATTCAGGGCTTGTCATCAAATAAAGTTTCAGCCCTTGAGAAGCGCCTGGCCCCACAAATTGGGTTTCAAATGGGCAAAGATGAACATCGGTAACGGTAGCCTGACTCATCATAGGTGTTTCAACTTCTAACACACCACGATCAGCGAAAAAACGCCTAATATTACTGACTATTTTCGCCTTTTTTAGCAAGTTGGCGATTGAGGCGCTTGGCTGCCAATCCGCGATTTCACTCATGAACGAAAAACTCCAACAGAAAACAAAGCGTGCAGTTTACTCGCATCCTCTCCAACAGACAAATTTCTGCTAATAAAGAGAGGTTTCATTTTATATTTTTTCACTAATCTTTTTATTTTTTAAGTAAAAACACATAAGACAAATAAATGTAATTCTACAAAACATCTACTTTTTGGCACTTTTTATCGTTTAAATAAACATCAATTCAGAGTAAGAAACTCAGTGATTTTTCACTATTTTTATAATAGAAGTTAATTAGAATAATTCTTTTTCTCAATTAAAAATAACAATAAACTAACACTGTGCTTATATTTAAATAGTCAAACTCATCTAAACTTCAATGTTAACTTTCTATTTAAATCTACGTATTTTGATTAGTATTAAAAACCTTTAGAAATATTATTAATATTTTATTAACAATTAACAAGACAAACCGATTTGTTTTAGATAAATAGTAAAAAATTTATTTTAAATTTTTGAATCTGTTTTTATTAATTTAAATTAGACTTAAGAACCATAAAAACATTTACACATTTAAATCAATAAGTTATAAAAAACCATTGTCATTTTCAATTAAAGTTATCTATACTTTCAAAGCAGGCTATTCATTACTATTTATAATTTTCAATTTAGAAAAATATATTTTATTTGAACTTCAAGTTTCTCTGGTAGCTTATTATCAAAACCCAGAATTCTTGGCGTGGATCACACTTTTTTTGCGAAATACGGGAAAACCATCATTCATATCAAATTTCGGAGCCCTACATTTCGTTATACTAAAATTACAGTCAATGATAATAAAGATGTTATCAAGCGCAGTCACAAGGCAGTGAAACAATTTCGTTACGGATAGCTTAAAAAAATAGCATTACAAATTAATAATGTCAGTGAATTGAATTCTAGACAATTATTCCAATTTTCACTTGAACAATGGAGAAGCGCAGTGCAAACCTTTAATGCCGATATAGCGATAATCGGAGCCGGGGGCGCAGGCTTACGAGCAGCAATAGCTGCAGCGGAAGCGAATCCTCAACTGAAAATTGCTCTGATCTCAAAAGTTTACCCAATGCGTAGCCACACAGTGGCAGCAGAAGGCGGATCAGCAGCAGTGACTCAGGCTCACGACTCCTATGATTTCCACTTCAATGATACCGTTTCAGGCGGTGACTGGTTGTGTGAACAGGATGTCGTAGATTACTTCGTTGAGCATTGTCCAACAGAGATGACTCAACTAGAACTCTGGGGCTGTCCTTGGAGCCGTAAAGAAGACGGGTCAGTCAACGTCCGACGTTTTGGTGGGATGAAGATCGAACGGACCTGGTTCGCAGCCGATAAAACCGGCTTCCATATGCTACACACCCTATTCCAAACATCCTTAAAATATCCACAAATTCAACGTTTCGACGAACACTTTGTTCTCGATATTCTTGTTGATGAAGGTCACGCTCGTGGTCTTGTTGCGATTAATATGATGGAAGGTACGAAAGTTCAAATTCGTGCTAATGCTGTCATTATGGCAACAGGTGGTGCAGGCCGTGTTTATCGTTTCAATACCAATGGCGGTATTGTTACTGGTGATGGTATGGGTATCGCTTTACGTCATGGCGTTCCACTGCGTGATATGGAATTTGTTCAATATCACCCAACTGGCCTACCAGGTTCAGGTATCCTGATGACCGAAGGTTGTCGTGGTGAAGGTGGTATTCTGGTCAATAAAGATGGCTATCGTTATCTGCAAGATTACGGCCTAGGACCAGAAACCCCATTAGGTAAACCAGAAAATAAATACATGGAATTAGGCCCTCGCGATAAAGTTTCTCAAGCTTTCTGGCATGAGTGGCGCGCAGGCCGTACCATCAAAACTCACCGTGGTGATGTTGTTCATCTTGACTTACGTCATCTGGGTGCGAAAAAACTTCATGAACGTCTGCCATTTATTTGTGAACTGGCAAAAGCGTATGTGGGTGTTGACCCAGTTAATGAACCAATCCCTGTACGTCCTACTGCTCACTACACTATGGGTGGTATCGAAACTAACCAACAAACTGAGACCCGTATTAAAGGTCTATTTGCGGTAGGTGAATGTTCATCTGTTGGCTTACACGGCGCTAACCGTTTAGGTTCTAACTCACTGGCAGAACTGGTTGTATTCGGTCGTCTTGCAGGTGAAGAAGCGGTTCGTTGTGTTCAAGAAGCAACACCAGCTAACGCATCAGCATTAGATGCTCGTACTCGTGATATCGAAGATGGCCTGAAAAAACTGATGAACCAAAAAGGTTCTGAAAGCTGGTCACAAATTCGCGATGAAATGGGCGAATCAATGGAAGAAGGTTGCGGTATCTATCGTACACCTGAATTAATGCAAAAAACTGTTGATAAACTGGCTGAATTAAAAGAACGTTTCAAACGCGTTGAAATTAAAGACACCAGTAGCGTCTTTAATACAGATTTACTGTACAAAATTGAGCTTGGCTTTGGTTTAGATGTCGCTGAATGTATGGCTCATTCCGCAATCAATCGTAAAGAGTCTCGTGGTGCACACCAACGTCTTGACGAAGGTTGTACTGAGCGTGATGACGAGAACTTCCTAAAACACACTCTGGCGTTCTATAACCCAGAAGGTGCCCCTCGTTTAGAATATAGCGATGTGAAGATCACGAAATCTGCTCCTGCTAAACGTGTCTATGGTGGTGAAGCGACTGCACAGGACAAGCAGAATAAGGAGAAAGCGAATGGCTGATGACATGAAGCACATTAAAATGGAAGTCATGCGCTATAACCCAGAAACGGACGAAGCGCCTCATTTCGTCACTTATGATGTTCCTTATGATGAGCAAACCTCATTACTGGACGCATTGGGTTATATTAAAGACAATTTAGCGCCTGATCTTTCTTACCGTTGGTCTTGCCGTATGGCGATTTGTGGCTCTTGCGGCATGATGGTCAACAAAGTGCCTAAATTAGCTTGTAAAACGTTTATTCGTGAATATCCAGACGGTGTAAGAGTTGAAGCATTGGGTAACTTCCCAGTTGAGCGTGACCTTGTTGTCGATATGACTCACTTTATTGAAAGCTTAGAAGCGATTAAACCTTATATCATCGGTAATGATCGTAAGCCTTCAGAAGGGACGAATAAACAGACTCCTGCTCAAATGGCGAAATATCACCAATTCTCTGGTTGTATCAACTGTGGTCTTTGCTATGCAGCATGTCCGCAGTTTGGTCTAAACCCAGAGTTTATTGGCCCAGCAGCGATTACATTAGCTCAACGTTACAACACAGATAGTCGCGACCATGGGGCAAAAGAGCGTATGCCTCAGTTAAATGGTGAGAACGGTGTCTGGTCTTGTACCTTTGTTGGCTACTGTTCTGAAGTCTGTCCAAAACATGTGGATCCTGCTGCCGCTATTCAGCAAGGTAAAGCAGCCAGCGCGCAAGACTTTGTTATTGCGATGCTGAAACCACGTTAAGGAGGAAACAAGACATGACAACAAAACGTAAGCCTTATGTTCGTGGCATGCAACCAAACTGGTGGACGAAACTTGGATTCTATCGTTTCTATATCACCCGTGAAGGGACTTGTCTTCCACAACTTTGGTTCAGTCTGGTTGTACTGTTTGGTGTATTCGCACTGAAAAATGGACCAGAAAGTTGGGCAGGTTTCGTTGGATTCCTGAGCAACCCAATTGTAATGCTGATTAATATTGTGACTCTGATTGCAACCATCTTCCACACTGCCACTTGGTTCAAACTTGCACCAAAAGCTGTGGTTATCGTTGTTAAAGATGAAAAAATGCCGCAAGAACCTATTGTGCGTGGTTTCTGGGGTGTCACTATTGTTGTTACTGCCGTTATTCTGGCAGTGGCGTTAATGTAACCCAGGAGGAAATAATGAATCAGAATCAACTTCCTAAGCGCTCTGATGAACCTATTTTCTGGGGATTATTTGGTGCAGGTGGTATGTGGAGTGCGATTGTTTCTCCAGCAATCATCATCCTGCTCGGTATCCTAATCCCTATGGGTATTGCGCCAGAAGCATTTACTTACGAACGTATTATGGCATTTAGCCAAAGCATCATTGGTCGTCTGTTCTTACTGCTAATGATTATTCTGCCAGTTTGGTGTGCATTACACCGTATTCACCATACCTTGCACGATTTTAAAGTGCATGTACCTGCAAGCAAATGGGTATTTTATGGTGGTGCAGCAATTATCAGCGTTATCGCTATCATTGGTGTATTTACACTGTAATTGATTAATACGTAAGATAAAAAGCCACTCAATTGAGTGGCTTTTTTATGGAAAACTGATGATAATCAACTCGCTAATTTCAGCCCAATAATACCGAAAATAATCATAGCTAAACTGAGTAAACGATAGATATTTGCAGACTCACCAAAAACCAAAATACCAAAGATCGCGGTACCCACTGCACCAATACCGGTCCAAATTGCGTAAGCCGTACCCGCAGGCAAGCCTTTCATGGCATAAGACAACATTCCCATGCTAACAACCATAGCACTAATGGTAATAATACTTGGTGTTAGACGCGTAAAACCGTGTGTGTACTTAAGGCCGACAGCCCAAACGATCTCTAATAAACCCGCGATAAAAAGGATAATCCAAGACATAACTTCCCCTACTCGATAAGTTGGGGCCGTCCCCTGAATACAAAGACAAAAAGCTGGGTCGTCCCAGCTTTCGAAAGATGAAGGTTAAGTATAAGAAAAAGAAATTAATCGTGCAATAGTACAAAACTAACTCAGTTTTTCTTCGGTGCACCCTCTTCACCATAAAGAAAAGCAGAAACATCGTCTTCCACTTCGCCCATTGCCATCAAAGCATCCAGAGTCTCTTTTGCTTCTTCTTCATTGACGATACTCATGGCAAAACCAACATGCACCAGCACCCATTTACCAATCATCGTATGAGGCTCACCTTCGCAGACTAGCGCAATATTCACTTCTCGTTTAACGCCACAAACATCGACCATCGCATTTTCAGTGATTGTTTTTCCAACTTCAACAACTTGACCTGGAATACCAAGACACATAACAACCCCTATTCGATCTCTATTTGCTTTATTCTCATTGAATCGTCATTTTCAACGCGCATATTCTGGCTACCACAAGATGGGCAACCAGCATTAAAAGTTGAAACAGTAACAACTTGATGACAATCCCAACACCATGCTTTTGCGGGGATAACCTCAATATGTAATTCACAGCCTTGAGCAAGGGTATCTCTACAAACAATATCAAAGCAAAATTCAAGTGCGCTGACTTCAACACAAGATAATGCGCCAATTTCCATCCATACGCTTTTTACTTTTTTTGCATTATTTAATTTAGCTTGAGAATCTATTATCTCAAATGCGCTCTGGCAAAGCGTGATTTCATGCATGTCGATACCTTATTGAAGCAGGATAAATAATAGCAACTATAATATCAGTACATAGTTGCTTTATTATTGATCTTAGAACAACAATTCAGCACCGGTTTCAAAAGCGGCTTTACGACGACGCTCTTTAACCATCTCTTCAAGTGCATCTCTATCAATACACACTAAAGCGTGAGTTGGGCAGACTTCAATACATGCAGGGCCCGCTTCGCGGTGGTGACATAAATCACATTTATTTGCTTCTGCTTTAAATGCTTCAATCGCATTAAGCGCAGTTGATTTACGCATAATTGGACGAGAAACCACTTCCATCGTGCCGTAAGGACAAGCCAGCACACAAGTTTTACAGCCGATGCATTTTTCCTGATCGACATAGTAATAATCTTTATTATGAATAATAGCGCCATTTGGGCACACATTGGCACAAGGGGCATCTTCACATTGGTGACAAACAACTGCTGTACTGATTGAGAATCCTTTGATCACATGAATTCTAGGTTGGAAATTTTGCTCACTAATTTGGTCAATGGCTAAATTATCTTGGTCTGCTTGCTGATGTGACACAACACAAGCCACTTCACAAGTATGGCAACCAATACATTTTTTAGGGTCTGCAATGATGAAACGGTTCATCATATTCTCCTGCTTTTTGTTATATATAGCCGTTATATATGGCGATAAATGCAACGAGTTATTCTAATTAAGAGTAATAATTAGAGTATCAATAGAATGAATCTAGCACGGTTCATGCCAATATATTTTTGATATAACTATTCCTTATTTTTCAATTAAATAATTTTCAAATAAAAATGATTATTAATTAATAAATAAGTCACTTCGTCAAATTATTCGACAATTTTGACGATAAAATAAATCGCTATATATTTTATTATATAATGATTTAGTTCGTTTATATTCTTAAGTTTCATTGCATATACAAAAATAGCGGGTTGGATCAAAAATGATTCAGTCATTGATATAAATTTATTATAAACCTACTACAATATAGCTAATTTTTTAGGGCAATCGGTGGTGTCATGAAATTAAGCAGTAACAATGCTGAAACTATGGAGAGCCTTCGTAATGAGCGTAACCAATATCGAATATTGGTTGATATCACAAATTCTGTATTAGCTCATCTAGACATGGATGGTCTTATTTCTGAAGTCTCTAAAGAAATACATCGTTTTTTTGGACTGAACCATATTAGTCTTATGTTATGCCGTACCTCATCACAAAATAGTAATGAAGGTATTCTTTATTCTAGTCGTTATCAGACTGGGAAATCTGTCATTCGCCAACAACGTAAATTTAGTAGCGCGAATAACAAAGCCGAAGAAATTATTAATCAAAATAAACCTGTCTTAATTGATATTAATAAAGAAGATCAGGAAGATGCTTTGATTAAACGTCTAGTTAAGCAAGATATGCAGACGGCTTTGTTATTGCCACTGGCTTTTAATCATAAACCTCTCGGTTTATTAATTTTAGCACATGAAATAGGAAGTGTTTTTACTAACGATACTTGCCAATTGCTTCAACAAATTGCGGCACGTATTGGTATTGCCATTGAAAATGCCGCCGCTTATGAAGAGATAACGCATTTAAAAGATAGTTTAAAGAATGAGAATATTTGGCTTAATGAACAGATAGATAAAAATGGATGTTTTAGTGAGATTATTTATCAAAGCGACGCTATGCATAATGTGCTCGAACAAATTGAATTAGTGGCACAAAGTGATAGTACCGTTCTTATATTAGGTGAAACAGGGACTGGTAAAGAATTAATTGCACGCGCTATTCATAGTCTAAGTCAGCGAAAAAATAAGACGATGATAAAAATGAACTGTGCGGCAGTACCTTCTGGTCTTTTAGAAAGCGATCTCTTTGGTCACGATAAAGGTGCATTTACAGGTGCAACAAATACGCATATTGGTCGATTTGAAATGGCAGATAAAAGTACGCTATTTCTAGATGAAATTGGTGATATGCCCATTGAATTACAACCTAAACTGCTTCGTGTTCTTCAAGAGCGAGAAATAGAAAGATTAGGCGGTAATAAAGTTATTCCTGTGGATGTCAGACTTATCGCGGCAACCAATAAAGATCTCCATGATTTAACGGATGAAGGTGAATTTAGAGAAGATCTTTATTATCGCCTTAATGTTTTTCCTATTATTATTCCGCCACTAAGAGAGCGACCTGAAGATATTCCGCTTTTAGCAAAACATTTCACGCAAAAAATTGCGCGAAGAATGGATAGAAAAATAGATTGTATTCCAGCTAATGCATTGGAACAATTAACACTTTATCCGTGGCCGGGTAATGTTCGTGAACTTGAAAATATTATTGAGCGTGCGGTTATTTTAACGCGAGGTTCAACACTAAACCTTCAGTTAAAAGAGCTTCATATTAATAAGCCCTCTCGTTTGAAACAGGTGCTATCTCAACCTTCATCTATTGAAAAGCGTATGCAAACTAATGCGCCAGAAAGTGATGATGAGGAGCGAGAAAGGATCATTCAAGCCTTAAGAGAAACTAATGGTGTGGTTGCTGGTGCTAGAGGTGCTGCTTTAAAATTAGGATTAAAAAGAACAACATTATTATCACGGATGCAACGTTTAGGTATTTCAATTCCAGAAATACTTTAATTCTGAAATAATTACTTATAAGAAAAGAGTGTCATTAATGACACTCTTTTCTTATATATTTGAAACTTATTAATCTGCATCTATAATTCATCTGATTATATTTTTTTAGTTATTCCTCTAATTAATTATTAATAATATAAACCATCAATGGAGCATATTATATGAATAGCCTGCTTATAAATAAAATTAGTGAAATAAGAAAAGAGTACAAAAATAATAAATATGTTTTTATTCCTCAAAATATTGTCATTGATTTAATAAAACAATTAGGTGCCGAAGAAAAAGATATTAATACACTAATGGAATATGGTGACTATTTAGCACAAGATCCAACACTTTCATTTCGCCACTCTCGAACAGGACGCTACCTTTTTGATAATGATATAGAAACGATCTCCAGACTAGAGTACCAACCTTTTGTTCTCACTGAAGAAGATGGATTTATTCGTGAAGATAGTGGCGCACAAAGGCATTTTAGAGCACTTGATGATCGCTGGCAGAGCAATACGGCTTATCAAGCGCTATTAAAATTAAAAATGCTATTAATTCAGGGTAATACATTTACCCCACGTCACTTAACAGATCAAAATTCGCCTAAATCAATATCCACTGTTTTCCATTTAAGGTTAATTGCCCAACCAGATTCTTTAAGTGAACTTTCAATTGAAGGTGTTCATAAAGATGGCGTTGATCACACCATGATTGTGATGATGAATAAGAATAACGTTAAGGATAATACTGGTGCTTTACGTGTACATTCACCGAAAGAAGCTATAGGAACACCTTGGCAAGAAATCAACCCTGAAAATGTGCTTTATGAACACAATAATGCGCAATATCTTGATGTTCTATTAATTGCAGATAATGAATTAAATCATAGCGGTACACCTATTTTTACTCATGATAATAAAAATCAGGCTTACCAAGATTTTATAGTTTTATTATCTCGTTACCCCACCGTTGATACTCACCCATCACATAAATTCGATTCAATGAATGCACATCCTGATTTACCCTTAACGCTTTATTTAAATCAGTCAGTTGCTTAGTCATAAATCGTTATTACATCAATTAAAATCGTTGAGCTCGGCTGAGTAATAAATCAATTATCAAGACAAGGTTTGATTCAAAAGACGAGCTCTCGATAGTGTCACAATGATAATTCACTGCATCGTCATAAATGGGGAAATGAATATCAGCAAGTTCAGCCAATGGATTGGCACTTGCTCGAGTAAAGGCAACAATCTTCATACCAATGCTTTTTGCTATTCTCGCCTTTTCAACAACTTGTTCTGTCTCTCCACTTCGAGATATCGCAATAAAAACCGTATAGCGTGACGCATTGTTAATAAAGATATTCTTACTATCACTGAGTCCAGAAAGAAAAGCATCTTTACCAATCAGCTGTAACCGCTTACTGATATATTCTGAAAATATATGGGAAAAACCTGCACCATAAATAAAAAATGAGTTCTTACTGTTAATTAAATCAGCAAAAGCTTGTCTTCGTTCATCTGAAATTAAGGTGAAAGTCTTTAAATAATTCGCCAAAAACTGATCAAAAAGTGGCTCTGCTACCTTATTTTCATCACTTTTCAGTTGATGGGATTTTTCAGCCGTGGATAACAACTGTTTGCAATAATACACCAACTCACTATAACCAGAAAAACCTAATTTCTGGCAAAGACGCATAATGGTCGTTGTCGAAACAAAATTGGCTTGTGCAAGTTCTCTAATAGTAAGTTTGCCGACTTGTGTCGGATTATCAATTAAATAGGAAAGGATGCGATATTCTGCACGGGTTAATTCTGTTGCTCTTGATAGTAAAGATGATAATCGTGCCGACATACCTGTTACCTTATTGATACATCGTCCTTACCAACATAAAAGGAAAATGCTGTTCTGGTGATAGAACAGCATTCTTATTCAATTACTCATTAACAGCAAGTCTTGAGATCAAACACGCTTACCATTTACATAAGCTTTACGTAATTCAGGCCAATACTCACGATTTGCTTCAATCATATCATCGAGGATCTTCTTAGCGTGGATCACACTTGGCACTGTTTTATTCAGTGTGAACGCCTCAAGAGCTTTCTCGTAGCTACCCTCAAGCGTTGCTTCCACTAACAATTGCTCTGATGCCAATTGTTGCTCTAACAAAGTACGATGGAAACGCGGAATGTCGCCAACACGAATAGGCTCTGGCCCGTGAGATGTGATATATGCTGGCACTTCAACCATTGCATCATAAGGTAAATCTGCAATCGCACCTTTATTTTCAACAATCACTAAATGGCGCTGACGTAAATCAAAGGCTAAAGAGCATGCTACATCAACAATAAAGGCACCATGAACACCAACGTGGAAAGCATCAGGTAAAATACCAGTCTCTTTGTATTCACGTGCTGCTTCAAATAAGCGTTTTTCACGACCATCCATCACTTCATTTGCACGGGTGTAATCTGGATCTTGATGCTCAACGATATAATTTGGCATCAAATAATACTGCAAATATGGGTTTGGAATATATTCAGGGAATGCTTCCATTAATGGCTGAATATGACGCCATGTTTTCACCCATGATGGATCAGAGTGTTGTGGATCAGTTTGGGCTGCATCTTCAGTTAAAAGACCAAATTTAGCGATATGTTCACGTAATTCAGGCAGTTTCTCTTCACCTTTTACACGGACAGAAGTGAACCAACCAAAGTGATTTAGGCCAAAATAATCCACATCTAAATCATGGCGATCAACATTTAATACGGCTGCCATATTACGCATCGCCGCAACAGGCATATCACAGATATTCAATACTCGAGCATTAGGGCGTAAACGACGTACACCTTCAGCAACAATCGCGGCTGGATTTGAATAGTTTACAATCCATGCTTTAGGGGAGGCATATTCCTCAACTAAATCAATTAACTCAACCATAGGTAAAATAGTACGTAAACCGTAAGCAAGCCCGCCAGGTCCACAGGTTTCTTGCCCTACAACACCATGACGTAACGGGATTTTTTCATCCTGTTCACGCATTTTATATTGACCCACACGCATTTGAGCAAACACGAAATGAGCACCATCAAACGCGGTTTTTGCATCTGTTGTCACTGTAAATTTAATGGTATCACTATGATCACGGATCACTTTTTCAACCACTGGGGCGATGGTATCTTGGCGCTCTTGATCGATGTCGTATAAACGAATTTCACTTAGTGGGAAATCCTCTAAACGTACCATTAAGCTTTTTACAATTCCCGGTGTATAGGTGCTTCCGCCGCCTGCAATACTTAAGATAAAGGGTGATTTAGTCATCTTTCTTTCTCCTATTAAAGTGCGGCTTCGACCGCTTCACGCATTTTTTTTACATGTAATCCATAAACCACTTGAACATTATTACCATGGCGCACAACACCTTTAGCACCGGTTTTTTTCAAGATATCTTCATGAATTGCATCGATATTTTTAACAATGACTCTTAAGCGGGTATAACAATTATCAACCACTTCAATATTGTCACGTCCACCGAGTCCCTCAATAATTTCTTCACCTAACTCATTGATAATTTGAGTGGTTTCTTCAGAGGTAGTGACTGCTTCTGCTTTTTTCTTGTAATCTTCTTTGCTATATAAACGCGTCTCTTCATCATCATCTTCACGACCTGGTGTTTTAAGATTGAGTTTTAAAATCAAGGTTCTAAAGATCACGAAATAGAGAACTGACATAATCAAACCCACCACGATATACATAGGCCAATTTGATTTTTCAGTGCCTAACGGCAAGTTATATAGAATGAAATCAATGACACCGTTCGCACCAATTGCATGAACACCTAATAGGTAGAACAACATCATGCCAATACCGGTTAATACGGCGTGAACTAAAAATAAAACTGGGGCAACAAATAGGAAGGAAAACTCAAGAGGCTCTGTTACACCAAGTAAGAAAGAGGTGGCAGCCGCAGGAATTAAAATCGCCTTCGCTATCTGTTTTTTCTCTTTTTTAGCCACAGAGATCATGGCAGCTGCCGCGGCAGTTAAGCCGAACATTTTAGCAATACCGCGCGCATCCCAAATCACAGTGCTACTAAGTTGTTTAACTTCCGGGCACGCCATTTCAGCAAAGTAGATATTTCTTGCACCTTGGTAAGTTGTGCCACAAACATCAGCAACACCACCTAATTCGGTATACAAGAATGGGGTATAGACTAAATGGTGTAATCCAGTTGGGATAAGAATACGTTCTAAGAATCCATAAATCAGCGCACCAAACGCACCAGAATCATGAATAACGAGCGCCATTTTAGTAATACCCGCCTGAGCAAAAGGCCAGACTTCACACATTAAAACAGCCAATGCAATGGTGAATGGAATCGCAATAATGGCGACAAAGCAGTGACCAGAGTAGATAGCCATAATGCCGTTAAACTGACGACCTGAATAACGATTATAAAGCCACCCTGATATTGCCCCAGTTAAAATACCGGCAAATACGCCCATCTCTAGAACTTGGACGCCTAATACCATGCCTTGGCCAGCTGCTCGCATCTCTTCTGCACTAACCAGTTTACCTTGTAGCGTTAGTGTAATATTCATGGCATTCGTGAAAATAACAAACACCACTAAGCCAATTAAACCAGCGTAGCCTTTATCTTTTTTTGCTAAACCAACAGGAATACCCACAGCAAAGATCAGTGCCAGATTGATTAAAATAGCAACAGATGATTTTGCGAGTAATTGCCCAATACTTTGAATAACCGGGTGATTTAAAAACGGAATATATTCCGCAAGATTGCCATTACCAAAGACATTACCTAAAGCTATATATAAACCGACAATAGGCAATATCAAGACAGGCCCATATAAGGATTTACCAAACGCTTGTAGGGCATTAATGAGTTTTTTCATACGGTATCTCGTTGTTGTTTTCTTACACTCATTTCCATAACAGCATCCTGCGCTGGCATTAAATAAAAAGCAATTTATCCACTTGATTTAGAAACGGATTACGTTAAAAGTAACATGTTACTTTTTTTATTGTGAGCCAACGCATGGTGAATATTCAGACAAAAGTTAAGTGACTTTTCGATGATAAACTGAAGAGAAAAAGACCAGACAACAGTAAAAAAACATAAAAAAACCGAGCTTACTAACACAAGGTTAATAAACTCGGTCTTAAGGCAGAAAAACAATACTAATTAGGTAAGATTAGCCCTCGGCGGCTTCTCTTAAACGACGTTTAATATTGCTATATTCCGTTTTCACATAGTGTTCTGCCTGAGCCTGTTCCTTGATTGGCTCAACACATACTGCACAATATTTATACTCAGGTGTTTTAGTGATTGGACTTAAGTTTTCTGCAACGAGTTCGTTACAAGCACCAATCCACCACTGGTAAGTCATATATACCGCGCCTTTATTTGGTCTATCACTAACCGCCGCACGCGTAATCACTTTACCTTGACGAGAGCGTATCCAAACTAACTCTTGATCTTTAATACCCAGTTGTTTGGCATCTTCAGTATTTAACTGAACATAACCTGGCTCATCTGCTAATGCTGCCAATGCTTTACAGTTACCAGTCATTGAACGGCAAGAGTAGTGCCCAACTTCACGCACTGTTGCCAGTACCATTGGGAATTCATCAGACAATTTGTCAATTGGTGGTGCCCACTCACAAGTAAAGAATTGACCTTTACCGTTAGGGGTATCAAATTTACCACCTTCGTACAGATATTGTGTTCCTGGGCTATCTTCTGTTGGGCAAGGCCACTGAATATACGCCAAGTCCGCCATTTTTTCGTAAGTCGCACCATAATAAATTGGGCATAGCTCACGCAACTCATCCCAAATTTCTTTGGTATTGTTGTAATGCATTGGATAACCCATTGCTGTTGCCATCAGACTGATAATTTGCCAGTCTGTTTTTACATCACCAACAGGCTCAACGGCTTTATAGAAACGTTGGAAACCACGGTCTGCCGCAGTATAAACACCTTCATGCTCACCCCATGATGTTGCAGGGAAAATAACGTCAGCAATCGACGCCGTTTTGGTCATAAAGATATCTTGTACTATCAGTAGATCCAGTTTTTCAAACGTTCTACGAATTGTTGCTAAATCAGGCTCCGTTTGCAGTGGATCTTCACCCATTACATAGTGAGCTTTTAATAAACCGTGATCGATATTATGAGGGACTTCACTTAACGCATAGCCCACTTCATCAGGCATAGATTCAATGCCCCAGAATTTAGCAAATTTCTCACGCGCTTTTTCGTCAGTAACGTATTGATATCCCGGCAACGTGTTAGGTAATGCCCCCATATCACACGCACCCTGTACGTTGTTTTGACCACGAACAGGGCCAACACCGACGTATTTTTTACCTAAATTACCAGTTAATAATGCCAAGCTAGTTAGTGAACGAACCGTTTCAACACCTTGATAGAACTGAGTGACACCCATTCCCCAAAGAATTGTTGCAGTTTCTGCTTTTGCGTACATACGCGCAGCTTCACGAATAATTTGAGCACTTAAACCTGTTGTTTCTTCAACGGATTCAGGTGTATAGCTTTCAACTAACTTACAATATTCTTCAAATTGCTCAGTGTGATTTTCAATAAAGGATTTATCATGTAATCCTTCTTCAATAATCACATGTGCAATTGCATTTAATAGCGCAATGTTAGAGCCATTTTTTAAACCTAAGTGTAAATCGGCTAAACGTGCTGTTTCGATGTAACGAGGGTCACATACAATAATTTTGGCACCCTTTTCTTTCGCCTTAACAATACGGCGAGCAACAATAGGATGCGAGTCTGCGGCGTTATAACCGAAGACAAATAGACATTTGGTATCCTCAATCTCAACGATTGAGTTGCTCATAGCACCATTACCGACCGAACGCTGCAGACCTGCAACCGAAGGGCCGTGTCAGACACGAGCACAGCAGTCTATATTATTATTTCCGATAACCGCACGAGCAAATTTCTGCATAACGAAGTTAGCTTCGTTACCCGGGCCTCGTGAAGAGCCGGTTGTCATAATAGATTTAGCACCGTATTTCTCTTTGATAGCAAGAAGTTTGCTACTCGCAAACTCAATCGCTTCTTCCCAAGAAACCGATTCTAATTTTCCGCCTCTTTCACGACGGATCATTGGTGTTTTAAGACGTGGAGTCAGTATCTTAGTATCATGGATAAAATCCCATCCATAATACCCTTTCAGACACAGCTCACCTTGGTTTGTTAAACCATTGGCTCCTTCAGCGCCAATGATTTTACCGTTTTCCACCTTCAGGTAGATTTTGCATCCTGAGGCGCAATACGGACAGACCGTGATGACTTTTTTCATCAACATTGCTCCTGTGTTCATCAATGTTCAGGTTATTACCTGATCCTCTCCTTTATCTATGCAGAGAGTGTGCCAAATAAGCACGCTTTTTTACTTTTCTACAACGCAATGAAAAATAAAGAAAAATAAAAATCATTGAGTGAGTAAGAAAACAATGAAAACCAAAACAATAGGAAGTGCTCGACACTAATGACGATATTTATGTCGATTTGTGTTTCTATCAAAATTCGTTATACATTCACACTTATAACGTAATAATACTTATTCATTTCATCCACGAAATTAAAATAATAAATACGCTTTCTTATCTGCCTTTATCGAAGTCTTACCGTATATAATGGTGACAACCTTCTAATATCGCTATCAATATTCCTATCTACTAGAACTATTTAAAATTAATAATTTTGATATTAATGTTATTCGAATAAAAAATTTTTAAACTTCAATAAAAAAAAGCACATAATACTGAACCTGAAAACAACTTCGCGGTCATAAAGACCTCTACACCATACATTTTGATAATAATTGAACATGCAAAAATTAAAGTTTTTAAGGTTTTCGAAAGAAAATATTGCCCTTTTTTTAGCTGTCTATCTTGGTTTTTTTCTTAATCTTTCCGTTTACATTGGCCGATACGGCACACAGAATACAAACAACCCCCTCATTGATGCATTATATATC
Source organism: Proteus sp. FZP2095 (assembly GCF_023701425.1). Lineage (NCBI taxonomy): Bacteria > Pseudomonadati > Pseudomonadota > Gammaproteobacteria > Enterobacterales > Morganellaceae > Proteus > Proteus sp. FZP2095. The sequence goes on along the minus strand of NZ_JAMQBJ010000002.1, from coordinate 25,258 downwards.
CTAGGTGAAATTGCAGTTAATATTGCCTTTACCTTCTTCTTATTACGATTACTCTCTTTCTTCGGCACTCTATTTTTTAAAATAATTACCTCTTTTATTCTCGTCGTGAGTGTTTGTGCTAGTTACTATATTTCTTTTTATGATGTAGTCATTGGATACGGCATTATCATTTCAACACTCACTACCGATACAGATTTATCTAAAGAGTTAGTTAGCCCAAATGTCATTATTTGGATTATTGGTTTATCTGTTTTGCCATTAGCGCTTATTTGGCTATGTAAAAAACCAGAGAAAAATCTAACGACTCAACAAAAGAAAAAAATCTGGATAAAAAACACTGCCAAAATGCTGGTGATTGCGCTGGCTGTTTTTGCCTATTTAAAAACACTCGATTCAAAACAAAAAGCCTATGAAATCAAAAATAACTTAGATTTACCTAGTTATAGTGGTGGTTTAAGTTATGCGTATTTGCCTACAAATTGGATTATTCCATTATTCCAATATGCAATAACACAGTATGACGATACGTTTAATAACCAGAATATTTTTAATCCTGCCGATCACTTCACTTATCAGCCCTCAAAGGCTAATGAAGATGTATATGTCGTCTTTATTATTGGTGAAACAGCAAGATGGGATCATATGGGATTGTTAGGATATGAACGTCAAACGAATCCTCTATTAAGCCAAGAGAAAAACCTCGTTGCCTTTAAAGGTATTTCTTGCGATACCGCAACAAAGCTCTCTTTAAAATGTATGTTTGTACGAGAAGATGGAACAGAAAGTAACGATCAGCGGACATTAAAAGAGAATAATATTTTCTCAGTATTAAGCCAACTAGGTATGTCATCAGAACTCTTTTCAATGCAAAGCGAATTGTGGTTTTACAATAAGCTTGATTTAGATAACTACGCAATGAAAGAGATGATGACCGCCAAAAACAGCAACTTTGGTAAAGAGTTGGATGACACTTTATTAATTGCTGAAACGGCGAATGCGGTTTCTCAGCATCCAAAGGGAAATCATTTAGTGATTTTACATACTAAAGGCTCTCACTTTATGTATTCACAACGTTACCCTGAATCATTCAAAAAGTATCAACCTGAATGTTTAAATGTGGATGATGAGTGTACTAAAGAGCAGTTAGTAAATGCTTATGACAACTCTATTCTTTATACTGACTATTTTATTGATGGCATACTCGACACATTACGCGATAAAAAAGCTATTGTGTTTTATACCTCCGATCACGGAGAATCTATTTCCGAAAAAGGTGGCTTACATGGCACACCAAAAGAAATTGCACCACCAGAACAATTTAAAGTGCCTTTCTTAGTTTGGATGTCGGATAGTTATTTAGCAGAGCCTGAAAATAAGCAATTATTTGATAACCTAAAACGTAATCAAGAACAAGATCGTACGTTCTATCATCACAATATTTTTGATTCGATGTTAGGTTGCTTGGGTTATTCGTCTCCAGATGGCGGTATTAATAATCAAAATAACCTCTGTTTTGGTGATATACCATCAACCCAAAATTAAGTTTTCTCAATAGCGAATAGACAAAAAACCACGCTCAATATTAAGCGTGGTTTTTTATTATTCTTAACTTAAATAAGTTAATTATTGATTAAAACTGGCATCAGTATAAAGTTGAGTGGCTTGAATATCTTTTACTGTTTTCGCCCCACCTAACATCATATTAATTTTTAATTCTTTATTTAAATGTTGGATAACTGAATTTACACCTTCAGCTCCCCCTAAATTTAATCCATAAAGAATTGGGCGACCAACAGCCACAACATCTGCACCACTAGCTAATGCTTTAAAAACATGTGAACCACGACGTACACCGCTGTCGAACACGATAGGAACACGTTTATTTACCACTTTTGCTATTGCTGGTAATACATCAATAGTGGCTGGTGCGCTGTCTAATTGACGTCCACCGTGGTTAGAAACCCAAATAGCATCTGCACCTGCTTTAATGGCAGTATCTGCATCTTCAGGTGATTCGATACCTTTTACAATCACAGGTAAGCCAGACATTTTTTTCACATACTGAATATCTGCAGGGGTGAAGGCTTGTTTAGCTTGAGCATAAATTTCACTAATACCCGCACCTTTACCTGTTTTCGATTTGTCATCACTGATTTTTGCAAACGCTTCTAAGTTGGCAAAACCTAATGGGAACTGGAAATTATTTTTCACGTCATCTTCACGATAACCACCCACAGAAGAGTCAATAGTCATAATAATGCCTTTAGCGCCATACTGTTTTGCTTGAGATAAAATATACTCGTTAAAAGCATCATTTTTACTCATATACAACTGGAAGAAGAAAGGATAACCCGGTTGAGCATCAGCCACTTCTTTAATTGTTTTATTACCATAAGTACTTAATGAAAAAATAGAACCTGCTTTTGCCATACCTTTTGCTGTGGCGACTTCGCCTTGTTGATGTGCAAGCCCTTGAGCTGCCATCGGTGCCTGAATAATAGGCGTATCTAATTTAATACCCAAAAATTCTGTTTTTAAATCTAAGTCAGAAAATTCGATGCCTTGTAATGAACGAGGCATAATATATTTTTTATCAAATGCCGTCGTGTTTAAACGTAAATTATTTTCGTCTTCAGCACCACCACGAATATAACCAAAAGCCCCTTTATCCATATTTGCTTGGACTTGTGTTTCCATCGCTTTTAAGTTAACTATCTTAATTGGGCCTTCTGCGGTACTTGCTTTATATTCAGCAGCCTGTGCAACACCCACGCTTAATGCCATTGCAATAGCAGTGGTTTTTAATAATTTATTTTTCATTTCTGATCCATTTATTAATTACGGGCTTATATCTATAATTTAATAATCTTTAACTTCTATTAAATTATATTTATCGAAAAATAATATAAGCCCTATTATTATATAATATTTAAATTAATCACTTACTTTTTTGTTAAAGTATTATAGCTTGTCATAAGATTACGATAGTCTGGAATATGGTTAGCAAAGAGCGCACCTAATCCTTCAACATCATTACGCCAATCACGGTGTAACTCACAAGCTAAACCAAACCAGTTTATTAATTGTGCCCCTGCTTTTGACATTCTATCCCACGCAGAGTCACGAGCAATGGCATTAAAAGTACCTGAAGCATCAGTGACAACAAACACTTCAAAACCTTCTTCAAGTGCTGATAATGCAGGAAATGCGACACACACTTCAGTTACAACACCTGCAATAATCAGTTGTTTTTTACCCGTCGCTTTAACCGCTTTTACGAAATCTTCATTATCCCATGCGTTAATTTGACCTGGACGAGCGATATAAGGAGCATCTGGGAACATTTCGACAAGTTGAGGCATTAAAGGGCCATTAGGGCCATCTTCAAAAGAGGTCGTTAAAATGGTAGGTAAATTAAAGTACTTAGCGGCATTAGCTAATGCTAATACATTATTATTGAATTTATCAGGCTCGATATCTCTGACTAAAGAAAGTAACCCAGCTTGATGGTCTACCAACAGAACAGCAGCATTATTTTTATCGATACGATGATATTTAAAGCTCATAATAATCTCCGATAGCATAATAGAGGTAAGACTCAATTAAATAATAGCACCAAATTTATATGACAATATTCAGATCCTTTTAAATTTACAATTTAATGTATTTATTAATAATAAATAATCGACTGTAAACTTTAAATATATTTAAATATCACGACATTTAATTATCTGTTTATTTGTTTATATAAATTTATTTATTTCGTTGAAAAGAATTATAAGTGCAACAATGCCTAAATGAATCTAAAGATTATTGTTTTAACCATTCAAAAATTTTGTTGAAGATTTAGAATTGAAAAAAGAGATAAAAAAAACCCCCGCGGGCGGGGGTGAGATAAGCGCAACTAAAAGGTCTCTAACTTACTATCAGGAGATGGGTATTCATTAATGGCGATTACGCACAATTTGATAGCGGCGAGTTAAATACTCAATAGGCACGCTCCAAATATGGACTAGTCGACAGAATGGGAATAATAAGAAAATCGTCATTCCTAAGAAAATGTGCAACTTAAATACCCATGCAACACCTTCAAGATTTGCTGAAGCACCACCGTGGAATGTCACAATAGATTGTGCCCATGCCACCAGCTTCATCATTTCACTACCATCCATATGTTGTGCAGAGAATGGAATTGTTAGTAGACCTAATGCCACTTGAATAACCAGTAGCGTTAAAATCATAATGTCACCAAATGAAGATGTGGCTCTCACTCGTGGATTGGTTAAACGACGTTTTAATAACATCACGCCCCCCACCAGCATTAACACACCGCAAGTACCACCGCCTACCATCGCCATAATTTGTTTATATTCAATAGGCAGAAATGATTCATACATCCAGTGTGGTGTTAACATTCCCAGAAAATGACCAGCAAAAATACCGATGATCCCAACGTGGAATAAGTTAGATGCCAATCGCATATTTTTCTTGTCTAGCATCTGGCTAGAGCCCGCACGCCAAGTGTATTGACCATAATCATAGCGTAACCAGCTACCGATAATAAAAACGGCACCAGCAATATAGGGATAGATATCAAAAAATAACATATTGATGTAATTCATTTTTGTGCTCCCGTATCCAACGAATTCCCCACGTTGAGATATTGAACTGCGGTCTCTTGTGCAAAACGACGCTGATGTTGGCTAATATTGCTACTGCCACATTGCGTACCTTCTCCAAGGAACGTCACTTGTTCTTCTTCCCATACCGCATCTAACGCCGCAGGGGTATCATCTAAAGGCTCTTTTTCTACTTGAGCAGTGAGTTGTGATGCTTCTAATCCACTTTGTGAGAGACAAAGCAATACATCAAAGAGAGCGTGATAATCACTGCCTCGTTGTTTTAAACGTTCACCTAACAGAGCCAAAATAGGTGCAATGTTATTTAGCCCTTCAATACACTCGGTTGTAGGTAAAAGCGTTAAATACTCAAGATAAGTAGGCAAATAGTCAGGGAGTTCACGACTACTTAATGTGATCCCGGCTTGTTGATATTGATTGAGCAGATCAACCATTGCCTGACCACGATCACGAGACTCGCCATGAACGTGTTCAAATAACAACAATGATCGCGCTCGACCTCTATCAAAAAGCTCACTGTAATTAGATTGTGCATCGAGCAACTCTTGTTGCATTAAGGCATGAATAAATGCCATTAATTTCGCAACTTGAGTCACAGGAAGTTCATCGGCCTCCTGTAATGCATCGATAAGTTCGCCTCGGTTATCCCACAATTCTTGTGTGGGATAATCTAAGAGATGAGAAATAACTTTCAGAGAGATCATTATATTTTCTCCTCTGAACGACGTTCATCTTGAGGTGTTCTTGATGTGATATCAATCGCATCAATACGATGACTATTAAACAAATTAAATTTGCTATCACTACCATGACAACCGTCACCAAAGCTAAAACCACAACCATTACGTTCTGGGAAAGCTTCTCTTGCGAGTTCTCGATGACTTGATGGAATAACAAAGCGATCTTCATAATTGGCAATAGCCAGATAACGATACATCTCTTGTGCCTGTGCTTCGGTCAAACCGACTTGTTCTAATGCACTTAAGTCTGTTTTTCCTTCTACGGTTTCAGCACGTTTGTAATGACGCATCGCAAGCATTCGTTTTAATGCTAATAACACAGGTGCCGTGTCGCCCGCTGTCAGTAAGTTAGCTAAATACTGAACCGGAATACGTAAGCTTTCGACATCAGGCAGTACACCGGTATGTGGTAACACACCTGCATCGGCAGCAGATTGAATTGGTGACAAAGGTGGCACATACCAAACCATAGGTAAGGTGCGATATTCTGGGTGCAGTGGTAATGCCAGCTTCCAATCCACCGCCATTTTGTAGACAGGTGAACGTTGTGCTGCATCAATCACACTTAACGGAATACCTTGCTCTTCAGCAGCTGCAATTACTTCAGGATCAAAGGGATCTAAGAAGATATCTAACTGGCTTTGGTATAAATCTTTTTCATTATCTGCACTGGCAGCTTGTGAGATTTTATCTGCGTCATACAACATCACACCCAGATAGCGAATACGTCCTACACAAGTTTCTGAGCACAGTGTTGGTTGACCCGCTTCAATACGTGGGTAACAGAAAATACATTTTTCTGACTTACCACTTTTCCAGTTGAAGTAGATTTTTTTGTATGGACATCCTGTTAAACACATGCGCCATCCACGGCACTTATCTTGGTCGATAAGCACAATGCCATCTTCAGCACGTTTATAAATCGCACCACTTGGGCACGTCGCAACACAAGCAGGATTTAAGCAGTGTTCACATAAGCGTGGTAAATACATCATGAATGTATTTTCAAACTGCCCATACATCTCTTTTTGCATGTTGGCGAAGTTTTTGTCCGCTGCACGTTTGCTAAATTCGCCACCTAAATCGTCTTCCCAGTTTGGGCCTTTTTCGATTTTGGTCATTCGCTGACCTGTGATCAGCGAACGAGGACGTGCAGTCGGTAACGAGCCTTCTGGAGCATTTTTTAAATGCTCATAGTCATAATCAAAAGGCTCATAGTAATCATCTAATGCAGGAACATCAGGGTTGGCAAAAATTTTAGATAATAGACCAACACGGTTACCCATTCTTGGTACTAATTTACCTTTGATATTTTTGATCCAGCCTCCTTTCCACTTCTCTTGGTCTTCCCAATTTTGGGGATACCCTGTACCCGGTTTGGTTTCAACGTTATTAAACCATGCGTATTCAACACCTTCACGACTAGTCCAAACATTTTTACAGGTAACTGAACAGGTATGGCAACCGATACATTTGTCGAGGTTCAGTACCATACCGACTTGTGAACGAATTTTCATTATGCCTTCTCCTGTCCATTCAGGGTCTGTTGATAAGCATCACCTTCACCATCAAGCCAATCAATCTGTTTCATTTTACGCACCACAACAAACTCATCACGGTTAGAGCCCACGGTGCCGTAATAGTTAAAGCTATAAGCCAATTGAGCATATCCACCAATCATATGCGTTGGTTTAGGGCAAACACGCGTCACCGAGTTGTGAATACCGCCACGCATTCCGGTCATTTCAGATCCCGGCAGATTTATTTGACGCTCTTGCGCGTGATACATATAAATCATGCCATCAGGAATACGTTGACTGACAATGGCTCTCGCCGTTAACGCACCATTACTGTTGTATGCTTCAACCCAATCGTTATCGCTAATTCCCATCTCTTTGGCATCATCTTCACTCAGCCAAACCACAGGGCCACCACGACCTAGCGTTAACATCAGTAAATTATCGCTATACGTTGAGTGAATACCCCATTTTTGGTGAGGCGTCAGGAAGTTCAATGCCTTCTCAGGGAAACCATTTGGTTTTTTACCTTTAACTGCATCAATCGCTTTGGTATCAATGGGTGGACGATAGACCACTAAACTTTCACCATAAGCACGCATCCACTCGTGATCTTGATACAACTGCTGGCGGCCACTTAACGTGCGCCAAGGGATCATCTCGTGAACGTTGGTATAACAGGCGTTATAAGAGACATGCTCATCTTCAAGGCCAGACCATGTTGGGCTTGAAATGATCTTACGAGGTTGAGCAACGATATCGCGGAAACGAATTTTCTCATCTTCTTTCACTTTGGCTAAGTGAGTATGATCGCGACCTGTCACTTTACTCAGTGCATCCCACGCTTTTACAGCCACTTGACCATTAGTTTCAGGAGCTAAAGAGAGAATAACTTCAGCTGCATCAATCGCCGTTTCAATTGCTGGACGCCCTTTTGCCACACCATCATGACGAACACGATTGAGTTTTTTCAGGAAATCGACTTCTGCTTGTGTATTCCAGCTGATCCCTTTACCACCATTACCTAGTTTGTCCATTAACGGCCCAAGTGAGGTAAAGCGAGCATAGGTATTTGGATAATCACGCTCAACAGGGATAAGGTGTGGTGCTGTTTTACCCGGAATAAGGTCACATTCACCTTTTTTCCAATCTTTCACATCAAAAGGCTGTGCCATTTCAGCGGCAGAGTCATGTTGAATAGGTAATGTCACTAAATCCGTTTCAACCCCTAAATGGCCTACACACAATTTAGAGAAGGTTTTAGCGATACCTTTATAGATTTCCCAGTCTGTTTTAGATTCCCAAGCTGGATCAACGGCTGCGGTTAATGGATGAATAAATGGATGCATATCCGACGTATTCATATCGTCTTTTTCATACCATGTTGCGGTTGGTAAAACGATATCTGAGAAAAGACAGGTGCTTGACATACGGAAGTCTAAAGTCACCACTAAATCAACTTTACCTTCACCGCCTTTATCTTGCCATTCCACTTCTTGTGGCTTAACTTGGCCTTGCTCGCCTAAATCTTTACCTTGTAATCCGTTTTCGGTTCCCAGCAAGTATTTCAGTAAATATTCATGCCCTTTACCCGCAGAACCTAATAAGTTAGAGCGCCAGATAAATAAATTACGTGGGAAGTTCTGTGGGTTATCCGGTTGCTCTGAAGCAAAGCGGATTTCACCTGACTTCAATGCATTAACGGTGTAATCCGTAGCACTAACGCCTGCTTTCTGGGCTTTTTTCGCAATAGATAAAGGGTTTAAGTTTAATTGAGGCGCTGATGGTAACCACCCCATACGCTCTGAACGCACGTTCATATCAACCAAACTACCGCTAAAGCGAGATTTATCGGCTAATGGCGATAACAACTCTGTTGGTGATACGGTTTCATAACGCCACTGACTTGAGTGGTTATAGAAAAATGACGTACTGTTCATATGGCGAGGCGGACGTTGCCAATCAAGACCAAAGGCTAATGGCAACCAACCTGTTTGTGGACGCAGTTTTTCTTGTCCAACATAGTGTGCCCAGCCACCACCACTTTGACCGACGCAACCACAGAAAATCAGCATATTGATAATGCCACGGTAAGTCATATCCATGTGGTACCAGTGGTTAATACCTGCTCCCACAATCACCATCGAACGACCGTGTGTTTTTTCTGCGTTATCTGCAAATTCACGCGCAATACGAGCGATATCTTGGCGACCTACACCTGTCACTTTTTCAGCCCATGCTGGTGAATATGCTTTGATTTCATCGTAGTTTGATGCACAGTTTTCATCATTTAAACCGCGATCAACGCCGTAGTTAGCTAACAATAAATCATAAACAGTTGTGATGTATTTTTCTTCGCCATTCGCAAGTGTAATACGCTTAGCAGGCAGTTTATGAACAATCACATCATCAAGGGCAACACCTTCAAAATATTCACTCTTGATGCCACCAAAGTAAGGAAATGCTACATCAACAATATCATCGTGATTATCTAGAAGGCCTAATTGTAAAGTGACATCTTCGCCACTTTTGCCATCTTTAGGCTCAAGATTCCATTTAGCAGCACCTTCCCAACGAAAGCCCATCGAACCTTGAGGTGCAACTAACTGCTGTGTTTTTTCATCAATAGCAACGGTTTTCCACTCTGGATTTTTCTCTTGATCCAGATTGTTTACTAAATCAGAAGCACGCAACATACGACCCGCAACTAGCTTGCCAGAATCATGTTTATCTAACATCACCAACATTGGCATGTCAGTGTAAGTGCGCACGTAGTTACTAAAATATTCAGTTTGGCGTTTAACGTGGAATTCGTTAAGAATAACGTGTCCCATCGCCATCGCCATCGCGCTATCAGTACCTTGTTTTGGATTTAACCATTGATCACAGAGTTTCGCGATTTCAGCGTAATCAGGCGTTACCGCAACGGTTTTAGTTCCTTTATAACGAACTTCGGTAAAGAAGTGAGCATCTGGAGTACGTGTTTGCGGTACGTTAGAACCCCATGCAATCAGGTAAGAAGAGTTATACCAGTCTGCTGATTCAGGAACGTCGGTTTGCTCACCCCAAGTCATTGGCGATGCAGGTGGTAAATCGCAATACCAATCGTAGAAACTTAAGCATGCGCCACCAATCAGAGATAAATAACGCGCACCCGCAGCATATGAAACCATCGACATGGCAGGAATTGGCGAGAAACCAATAATACGATCAGGGCCAAACTCTTTGGCTGTAAACACGTTAGAAGCCGCAATGATTTCATTCACTTCTGACCATGAAGAACGAACAAAACCACCACGCCCACGCGCTTGCTTATAGCTTTTAGTTTTTTCTGGTGAACTAACAATAGAAGCCCATGCATCAACAGGATCGCTATGTTGTGCTTTTGCTTCACGCCATAGTTTAATTAAGCGTTTACGTACCATTGGGTATTTAACGCGGTTTGCGCTATATAAATACCATGAATAACTTGCACCACGGGGACAACCACGAGGTTCATGATCCGGTAAATCCGGACGTGTACGTGGATAATCCGTTTGTTGGGTTTCCCAAGTTACTAATCCATTTTTAACGTAAATTTTCCAGCTGCATGAGCCGGTACAGTTAACACCATGAGTAGAACGGACAATTTTGTCGTGTTGCCAACGACTACGGTAACCATCTTCCCAATCACGGTTAACATTCAGCTCTTGGCCATGATCCTTTGAAAAGGTATCGCCAAGCTGTTTAAAATAGCGGAATCTATCGAGAAACTTACTCATCAGATACTCTCCCAATGCGCGCGAGCGCTCTCACATTGCGTATAATTCGTCATTATTGTTTATTGTGTTTACGTCCATAGACCAACCAAGTGATCAAGACGCAGGCGATATAAAATAGAACAAAGATTTTCATTGCACCGGCAGGAGAGCCAGTCATAGCCAGTGATGTACCGAAGGCTTTAGGAATAAAGAAGCCGCCAATTGCACCAATAGCAGAGATAAAACCAAGTGCGGCTGCACTTTCTGTTACTGCTTCTTTTTGAGCGACTTCGTCTGAAGCGCCTTGTGCTTTCATGCGATCAACCGTAATTTTTCTAAACACCACAGCAATCATTTGGAATGTAGAACCACTTCCTAAACCGGCGGTTAAAAACAGCACCATAAAGACACCGAAGAAGGCGATAAATGAGCCATCAGCACCATTTACAGGCAGTGTTAAGAAAAGCAGAGCAGAGAAAATTGCCATGATGATAAAGTTGATCAGAGTGACTCTAATACCACCAAATTTATCCGATAAAGCGCCACCTACAGGGCGAGCTAAAGCACCTAATAAAGGCCCAAAGAACGCATAATGTAGAATAACGATATCTGGGAATTGGGTTTTAGAAAGCATTGCAAAACCCGCGGAGAAACCAATAAATGAACCAAAAGAGCACAGATATAAAATACTTAACAACCAGAGGTGACCACGTTTTAAAACAGGTAATTGCTGGCTTAAAGAGGCTTTATTAGCCGCAAGGTCGTTCATGCCAAACCAAGCAGCACAGGTCAGAATAAGTAAGAAAGGAACCCAAACCCATGCAGCATTTTCTAGCCATAAACGTGAACCATCAGGCTGAATAACACCGGGGCCACTAAACATAGCAAATACGCCAACACCAATCACTAATGGCGCAACCAATTGCATAACACTGACACCCAGATTGCCTAATCCACCATTTAATCCTAAAGCACCACCTTGGCGTGCTTTAGGGAAGAAAAAGCTGATGTTTGCCATACTGGATGCAAAGTTTGCACCAGCAAAACCACATAGCAGTGAAATCACAATAAAGGTTGAATAAGATGTTGTGGTGTCTTGCACTGCAAAACCAAGCCAGATACAAGGAATGATGAGAAAGACGGTACTGATTGCTGTCCAGCGACGACCGCCAAAAATAGGAATAACAAAAGAATAAGGAACGCGTAAAATAGCACCAGAGACTGAAGGCAGTGCAGTCAGCATAAACAACTGATCTGTGGTAAAGTTAAAACCTACTTTGTTCAAATTTACTGCAACTGCACTAAAAAGCATCCATACACAGAACGATAAAAGTAAACAAGGAACAGAAATCCATAAATTGCGTGAAGCGATCTTTTGACCAGTCTTTTCCCAAAAAACTTTATCTTCAGGATGCCAATCTTCGATCACCCCTTTTCTCATTTTTTCTGGGTGTTGAGTGAGTGCCATAACAACCTCGATTAACGGTTAGATTGGCACCTTTTTACGATTAGAATTGTTAATTAGTCATGATCTGCATCAAGCAAAGATTTGTTTGATTTTTAAGCTGAAGTCGCTATTCACACCTAAGTATTAATAGGATTATACTTAATTTTTTATTTTAAATTAATAAGTTAAACTAAAAGCACTATAATTTAGAAGTGAAATTACCTCCATCAGATATTTAGGGGTAATACTTTAGTAGTATATGACATTTGATGTATTTTTAAGGCAATATAGCGCCAGAATAAATTTGGAAAAATAACGATGAGTACAAATAAAATCCAATGGCACTACCGTTTTTCAATTATTAATCAGATAGCGATATTAATGTTACTTTTCACTCTACTGGGTGTGGTGGGAATGGCGATTTCTAACCATATTATTTTGAGTGTACAAGGTAATGCTCATGCGATTAATAAATCTGGATCGCTACGGATGCAAAGCTATCGCTTGCTATCTGCTTTACCCTTAGATGAGCAACATCGTTATTATCTTCACGAGTTAGAAACCGACTTAGACAGTGGTGAATTACGTCAAGTCCTAAGCAATAAATCGCTACAATCACAATATGCTCAATTAAATACTTACTGGAAAGACACTTTAAAGCCAACTTTGCTTTATGCTCAACAACGCGATGAAGCCAAACAAGAAGTTGCCTTTTTTGTTTCACAGCTAGATAAATTAGTATTAAGCATCGATCAACTTACAGAGCAAAAAATCAGGCTGGTGGCTTATACTCAGCTTATTTTCACTGCACTTACACTGTTATTACTGTTTGGCTCTGTTTGGCATTTCCGTCGCCGTTTATTACATCCTTGGCAACAGCTTATGGCGATGGCTAATTCGATTGGTCATGGTAATTTTTCAGCGCGTTTCCACCAGCGTACACACCATGATGAAATTGCCACATTGGGTATTGCACTTAATACCATGTCAGAAGAGCTCTCTACGCTGTATAGCGAATTAGAAAAAAGAGTGGTTGAAAAAACACACGACTTACAACAGAAAAATAAAGTACTCTCTTATCTCTATCACTCTAGCCAACAATTACACTCTCCTGCGCCACTTTGTGCCCGATTAAGACAGATATTATTTGAGCTTCAACAAATCATTCCTGATACTTACTTACAGATACGTTTATATGAAGATAATCATCACACACTCTTTAATGAGATCAGTTTAGAACCTCAACCACGCCCTGAACATTGTCCAGATCTGCAATGTGAACGCTGTGATGAAACCGCTTCAGCCACCGTTCCACTACGTAGTGAACTATTGCATTGGGAACTAGCCGATCAAATCCATCGCTATGGATTATTTGTTATGCAATTACCTGAACATACCGCCCTGACGGACGAACAGAATAATTTAATGCTATTACTGACAAAACAGATCTCAGCAATGCTGGCAATGGAACAGCAAAACGAGCAACAACAACAGCTTTTGTTAATGGATGAGCGTTCGGCAATTGCACGCGAATTACATGACTCTATTGCTCAATCGCTTTCTTGTTTAAAAATGCAAGTTAGCTATTTGCAGATGCAGTCAGAAACCTTACCGGATAATTGCCAAAAGCTACTAAAAGAGATGCGAGAAGAGCTTAATGTCGCTTATCGCCAATTAAGAGAACTGTTAACCACATTTCGCTTAAAACTCACTGAGCCAGGATTGCTTGCTGCCCTGGAAAGTACGCTGACTGAATTTAATCAGCGCCTTGGTTTTTCTATTAATTTTGACTATCAATTACCCGCAAAATGTGTGAACTCGCACCAAAGTATTCACGTTGTTCAAATCGTCCGTGAAGCATTAAATAATATTTTGCAACATGCCAATGCCAATTGGGCTGAAGTCTCTTTATCTCTAAATAATGGCATGGTTGAACTAAAAATTAATGATAATGGTGAAGGAATTAGCCCTAATCCTGAAAAATTAAATCATTATGGCCTTATTATTATGCGTGAACGCGCAAATAGCTTAAATGGTTCTTATACTATAAAAGTACGCGAACAGGGCGGTACTCAAGTGTTTGTTAAATTTCCATTAATAACTACTCATAAAGACCCTGTCTAAATTGGAGCAAGTCGTAATGAATAATATGGGATCCCCCACAGAAAAAGCGACAATTTTACTCATTGATGATCACCCGATGCTACGCAATGGTGTAAAACAACTTTTAAGTCTTGATACAACACTAACTGTCGTTGGGGAAGCTGGAGATGGTATTCAAGGTGTGAAGCTAGCTGAAGAGTTAGATCCTGATTTAATTTTACTGGATCTGAATATGCCAGGAATGAATGGTTTTGAAACGCTCGATCAACTGCGATTAAAGTCGTTATCAGGTCGGATCGTTGTTTTTAGCGTATCAAATTATAGTGATGATTTAGTCACAGCGTTAAAACGTGGTGCAGATGGTTATCTTCTAAAAGATATGGAGCCTGAAGAATTACTGGCGGCTCTAAAACAGGCAGCTGCCGGAAAAATGGTCGTCAGCCCTGCGTTAACCCCTATTTTAGCCGAGTCCTTACGTGAAGATCGCTCTGAAGGTGAGCGTGATATTGAACAACTCACCCCGCGTGAGCGCGATATTTTGAAACTGATAGCGCAAGGGTTATCAAATAAAATGATCGCACGTAAGCTTGATATCACGGAAAGTACGGTCAAAGTGCATGTAAAACATCTACTAAAAAAAATGAAGCTAAAATCTCGTGTTGAAGTTGCTGTTTGGGTTCATCAACAACGAGTCGATTAATTAAAGTTAGGTACGATGGGCTGGTGGGTATTCATCAGCTCAACTAACTCTTTCGCGCCTTTCTGTAACGACTCCCCTTTTAGCCACATAGCATGAATAGGTAATCGTAATTCATTTTTCGTATTCTTAAATTGAAGCTGTTTTAATTTACCTTTTTGCAATTGAGTATAAATCAGCGAATACGGTAAATTACCCCATCCCATCCCTGCTTCAACCATACCTAATGCCATTTGAAAGCTATCTGTTTGCCAATAATTCGTCGCCACTAATGAGCGCTCATCTCTTAACTCTTTGGTGTGACTTGCGATCATAATTTGACGAACATTCACAAGATCCTCAATGAACACACTTGCAGGATGTGCTAATGCAATATGACTTGCAGAGATTGTTGCGACCAATGACTCAGAGCCAAGATATTGAAACTGCTCATCACCATTCACATACAAGCCCCCATAAACTAGGCTCAGTTGAATTTTATGTGAATGCAACATCTCAATAATGTCATCTTGTGCCGCGGTTATCACATTCACATTAAGTAACGGATAACGTTGCGTTAATTCAGATAACGCAGGTAATAAATAATCAGGATTAATATCAGCTGCAACACCAATATTTAAGACACTTTCGAGATCCATCGAAAGCTCTTGTGCATGCACTTGTAATAATTTTAATTGCTCTGCGATCATTCTGGCATGAGGTTCAAGTGCTTTGGCTTTTTCAGTTGGCTGAGGCTCTCGTGATGAACGCTCAAAAAGCGCATAACCTAATTCAGCTTCCATATTCGCAATTGCCATGCTGACTGCTGATGGAACGCGTTTTAATGAACGTGCAGCCGCAGAGAACGATCCCTTATCCATCACTGCTAAAAATATCGCAATATGTTCACTTGAGAACTGCATGTTCACTCCTGATGTTTCAGTCAAATTGATACTAGCTAACTTTTTCTATCATTATTACTGATTTATCTTACGATGCTTAACGACACAGATCCACAGAAAAAGAGAGCACAATGCAAGGTATCAAACGAAAAATTGTCTACGTGACAGCTTATGAAATTTTTGGCTGGGTTATTTCATCAGTCGGGCTTGCACTTTTGGCTGATAGCTCAACAGCAGTAACAGGCCCATTAGCGCTGGTGATCACAACAATCGCGGTGAGTTGGAATTTTATTTATAATTGCATATTTGAATTTTGGGAGAGTCGACAAGTTTCGAGAATTCGAACGTTTAGACGCCGTCTAGTACATGCAATTGGATTTCAGCTAACACTGGTGCTCTATTTAATTCCACTGATTGCATGGTGGCTTAATGTTTCATTGTGGCAAGCGTTAGTTATGGACTTTGCACTGATTATCATCATCCCTTGTTATACCTTCGTTTATAACTGGGTATTTGACAAAATTTTTGGCTTACCGAAATCTGCATTACCTGAGAATGCACCCGCTGCCTAAGCAACAAATTAAGTAAGAAGAGTGATCCCAATAACGGATCACTCTTTAACAGGATAGATATCTTCTAACGCAAATTGCTCAATGCCACCTTCTAACTCGCAACGACCTAATCCAATATTTTTGTCATCAGCCGTTGTTCTTCTTAACAATTTACCCGTCACTTGAGAAAGCGTTGAATCAATTTCAATCACACGGTAATACTCTTTCATATAGCTCTCTTCACCCAGCGCCATATAAACTAAAAACTCATCACCTGTTTTAATATTCATCTCGTTGTACTTACTCTTAGTAATTAATCTAATGATGATAGAATAAGTTTAGTCTAACTAAAGGTAGTAAGAGAAAGATTGACTCACTCGATATTACATTAAGTTAATTTATTAATTTCCAACTCATCATAATGATGCTGATCAGAATAAAAGACAGTGTTAAGTATTGGAAAAAACGCTCTGATAAATACACAAGTAAATAGCGGGCTAATGGGATGGAGAGTAATGAACCTGAGCAGAGAATAAGTGCTGTGTGAACATCGGTATAACCACCAGCGCTATAAGCAATAGCAGAGCCACCAGAAAGGATCGTGGTAATAAAAATAGAAGTACCGATTGCCTCTTTAATACCCATTTGGGCAAAACGCATCAATACCGGTAACACCACTAATCCTCCTCCAACACCTGTTGCACCAAGTACAAACCCTGCACTCATTCCTGGTACAAATAAGGAAGAAAAAGTCACTGTAGAAGGTGGTGGCAAAACAATTAGAGGATCTGAAATTGCTGACCTTCTTACCATTCGCTGTAAAAATAAGATCAATGAAAATACGATAGCAACGATCATTAAAATATTAATCGCTGATTCAACACGATCGTAATATTGAGGTTGTGATCCCAACCATGTCACACCATAACTCGCTAAAAATGTTGCTGGAAACATTATCCCTAAGATTAATAGTGCGGGTTTTAATGGAATATTACCTAACCGAAAATGAATATAAGAAGATGAGAGCTTCATTAGCATCGAGAGTAAATTTGCTGTTGCAACCGCAGCTAATGCATTCATACCAAAAAGATAAATAAGAACAGGTAATAAAATAACACCACCACCTACACCGGTCGTTGTAATAACTAACCCGATTGCAGCACCAATAAGTAGTTGTGTTACAAGCAACATCTTATTTCCTTTTTGGTTAAAATTTAACAAGCTTCGATTATAGGCAAAATAACTTATAACCAAAAGGAATTAGATATAACAAATAGGAATATAAATAAAGTTATTATAAAAAAGCCCCTTAATATGAAATTACCTCATATTAAAGGGCCGATATTAATGACGGGCATTACTCTTATTAATCAATAAGTTAATTTTAAACACACTTAATTTATTTCAGCTAAGACGGTTTCTGCTGAAAAATAGTCACCTGTTTTCGCTTTTTGCAGTAGTACTCCATCACAAGAAGCTACTACCTGCACTTCCATTTTCATCGCTTCCATAATGGCAATAACATCACCTTCTTTAACTTTGTCGCCATCAGCTAAGATCCAGCTATGTAATACACCAGAGATAGGTGCAGTGACTGCTTTTTCATTCTCTTCTTTCTCATTACTGGCATTAATTGCTGTTGGTATTACCGCAGAGAGCGACAGTAATTGAGCAGGTAAAGCGAGTTCATGACGACGGCCATCAATTTCAATAAAAGTACGAACAAGCTCTTCATTTTTTGCAGGTGTACTACGAGGGAAATGGGTATTTTTTGCCTGAAAATCTGTTTCAATCCAACGGGTATGCACTTTGAAATCTTTAGTAAAATCGGCATGCTCCATCATTTCACAATGGAAAGGCAATACACTAGCTACCCCTTCAATTTTAAATTCAGATAATGCTCGACGAGCTCGAGTAATGGCCTGTTCACGAGTTGCACCTGTCACTATCAACTTTGCCATCATAGAATCGAACTGGCGTGAGACCTGATTATTTTCAGTAACACCACTATCTACACGAACACCTGGGCCTGAAGGCTCAGAGAAATGCGTAATTAAACCCGGTGTAGGTAAAAAACCTTTCGCGGGATCTTCTGCATTGATCCTAAATTCAAAAGAGTGACCCCGAGGAACAGGCGTTTTATCAATACTTAGTGGCAAACCTTCAGCAATACGTAACTGCTCGATCACTAAATCGATACCCGCCGTTTCTTCTGTAACAGGATGCTCCACTTGTAAGCGTGTATTCACTTCTAAAAATGAGATAGTGCCATTTGCACTTAATAAAAACTCAACTGTACCTGCCCCCACATAACCTGCTTTAGCACAAATATCTTTAGCTGACTGGTGAATACGTTCACGTTGTTCGTCTGTCAAATAAGGTGCTGGCGCTTCTTCAATAAGCTTTTGATTACGTCGCTGTAACGAACAATCTCGTGTTCCGACAACAACAACATTGCCCAGTTTATCTGCGATAATTTGCGCTTCGATATGACGAGGTTTATCTAGGAATTGCTCAACATAACATTCACCTCGACCAAATGCAGTTACCGCTTCTCGTACAGCAGAATGGTAGAGCTCTTCAATTTCTTCCATTTTATGAGCGATCTTCAAACCTCGCCCACCCCCACCAAAAGCAGCTTTAATGGCAACAGGTAGACCATACTGTTTAGCAAAATCAATAACCTCTTCGGCATCATTAACGGGATCAGCCGTACCATTTACAAGAGGAGCACCAACAGATTGTGCAATTTTACGTGCTTTCACTTTGTCGCCAAGCACTTCAATCGTTTCTGGGTTAGGGCCGATCCAAATAAATCCTTCGTCTTGTACCGCTTTTGCAAAATCAGCTCGTTCAGAAAGAAAACCGTAACCGGGATGGATCATTGTGGCATTAGCTTTATGGGCAATATCAATGATTTTATTAATATCTAAATAGCTTTCTTTCGGCAAATTACCATTGAGTCCATAAGCTTCATCAGCAAGACGAACGTGTAGTGCATCAATATCATCATTAGCATAAATGGCAATTGAAGTTGCCCCATAGTCCTGACAAGCTCGAATAATACGAACTGCAATTTCACCTCGGTTTGCAATAAGTACTCTATGCTTCACTCGTTGTTTTTGGTTAATTGTTGTCATGAGTGGCATTCTCCTATCAATATTCTTGAAATTCGGTAATTGGATTAAAACGAATTTTAGCGTTAACAGGGATCTGCCCTGCGAGTGGTAAGTGATATTCAGCAACAGCGCCAATAACAGGATATCCTCCTGTTAATGGGTGATCGTTAAGAAACAAAACAGGTTGCCCATTAATCGGAACTTGTATTGCACCAATGCAAGTGCCTTCGCTCGATAGCTCTTGTTGTTGCTCTCGTACAAGGGGTGTTTCGCCCAATAAACGTAATCCAATACGGTTAGATTGTGGTGTCACTTGCCATAATTGAGAGGTTAATGTCTTTATAGCTTCAGTAGTAAACCAGTCAGTGCGGGGACCTAAAACAACATCAAGCGTAACAATATCACCTTGTTTTGGCAGTATTGATGTCGGCTGTTCATTAGTAAGAATACCGTTCGAGGTACTTTCATTATTTAAATGAAGTACATCACCTTCTTGCAAAGCATTAGGGCCAATTTGTGCCAAAGTATCAAATGCATAACTACCTAACACCTTTGGTAATTCAAACCCTCCTCTCACTGCAAGATAGCTACGTACACCGGTTTTTGGCATACCTAAAATAATTTCATCGCCACAGCGAACATCAATAGGTTGATAACCAGATAAGAATTCATTTTCACCCGACTCATGTTTTAGCGTAATGGAACAATCTGCCCCTGTTAAAGCGATCACACAATCTTGTCGTGCTTTAAGTGCTAATCCACCTTGGGTTATTTCAAGTGCAACAAAAGTTGTGGGATTACCCACTAAACGATTGGCCGCATGTAAAGCGGGTTTATCAAGTGCACCTGAAGCAGATACTCCCATTGATGCAGCACCAATACGCCCTTCATCTTGAAATAAAGTTTGTAACCCTGCTGAAATAACATATAGCCCTTTATCATTTAATGAGAGCGGGGAAGCGACTATGGCTTTTTTCTCCGGTAGTGAAACGGTTATCGGTGATTTTTGTGCATCAACAAAATGCACTTCATTTCCCGGTAATAAAAAAGCGGGTTGTTCACGTGAGAGATCCCACATCTTTATTTCTGTGGTACCAATAAGTTGCCAGCCACCAGGGCTTTGTTGCGGATAAACTCCACTAAACTCGCCCGCTAATCCGACCGACCCTGCGGGGATACGTGTACGAGGCGTTTTGCGACGAGGCACATAAAGCTGAGTTTCATCTGCAATCAAATAAGCAAAACCTGGAGCGAAACCAGTGAATGCAACTTGATAGGTTTGTTCTGTATGTCTACGGATCACTTCACTGGTAGCGATCCCTAATAATTCAGCGACCTCATTAAGATCCTCACCTTGATAATGAACAGGGATAGTTAATGATTGCGCTTGATGTGCTGATACCGCTTTGACTTCTAATTGTCGAAGTTGAAACACAAGTTCTTCAGCCGTGATTAGCCATGGCGTAAAGTGAATTAAGAGTGTTTTCGCCGCGGGTACAATGTCTTGAATAGCTGCAATATCCGCTTGTTTAACGGATTCATACAATGCGAGCGTCTCTTTTAAAGAGGAAAGCTCAACAAGTAAATGGGATAAGTTAACGGGTAAAAAGCGCAAAGTATCTTCCTCCCTTATACGTGATAAGCGGCATCAGGCACATCGGTAATAAACATATGCCCCGGAGCATGACTAAGTGCGAAAGGAACACCTGAACGCATCACTGCCGCTTGTGGAGTCACACCACAAGCCCAAAAGACGGGGATCTCGCCTTCTTCAATTCTCACGGGTGAGCCAAAATCTGGCGACATAATATCTTTAATGCCCAAAGCATCGGGCGAGCCAATATGTACGGGAGCACCATGTACAGAAGGGAAACGACCACTGATCATCACCGCATCAGCGACTCTGTCAGCAGGAATAGGACGCATTAAAACCACTAATTCACCTTCTAATCGCCCTGCTGGACGACACAAGCGATTCGTTTTATACATCGGTACATTGCAGTTATCTGTGATATGACGAATTTCAATCCCCGCTTCTAACATGGGCGTTTCGAAAGTAAAACTACAACCAATAAGAAACGTAACAAGATCGGGATGCTGTGCCCAAATTTCAGTAGCATCCTTAATTTCATCCGCTAATTTGCCATTTTCCCAAACACGGTAAAGAGGAATGTCAGTACGCAGATCAGCGTCTTTCGCAAGAACAGTACGATAACTACCTGATTCACAAACATCTAATATCGGACAACTTTTTGGGTTACGTTGAGCGTAGAGCAGAAAATCAAATGCCCAATCACGAGGTAAACTGATCATGTTAGCTTGAGTCATTCCTTTAGCCATACCTGCTGTTGGTATAGCTAAACCATTGCGAATAGCTAATCGAGCTTCTTGTGCTTTGACAATTGCATCCGCAGTCGCTTGCATTAAATGAGTCATTTTTGCACCTCATTTTTAAGTCGCAGAGGTGCAAAAGGTTTAATGCTAACACCATGATTAATTAAAATTTCTTTTACACTTTTAGCGAGAGCCACGGCATCCGGACTGTCACCATGAACACAAATAGAATCAGCTTCTATTGCAGTAAAAACGCCTTCTATTGATTCAACACCTCCTTCTTGCACAAGCCGTAACATGCGTTGAGCAACAAGTTCAGGATCATGTAAAACAGCGCCCTCTTTTTTACGAGAAACTAGGGTACCATCAGCATGATAGGCTCTGTCTGCAAAAGCTTCGGCTATTACTCGAAGACCATTTTCTTTCGCAAGTGTAATCAAGGGTGACCCCGCTAAAGCAACTAATGTCAGTTGGGGATCTACAGCAAGTATTGCCTCAATAACAGCAAGTGCTTGACGTTTATCATGAGCAATTGTGTTATAAAGCGCACCATGAGGCTTAACATAGGTCACACTCAAACCTACGGCTTTAGCCAATCCTTTCAAAGCACCTATTTGATAAATCACATCTGCGGTTAATTCATCACTGGCGATATCCATATTACGACGACCAAAACCGACTAAGTCAGGATAAGCAACGTGCGCACCTATCGCGACATTATGCTGTTTCGCCGCTTTTAATGTTTTTAAAATACCATCCGGTGAACCTGCATGAAAACCGCAAGCGATATTAGCGCTACTGACAATTTCAAGCACTGCATCATCATTGCCCATTTTCCACTGACCGAAGCTCTCACCTAAATCACTGTTTAAATCGACGGCTTTTATCATCATTATTGTTCTCTTAAGCAATGTTGAGGTAGTTGAAAATAGCACCCACGGACATAATGCCCATATACCAAGTCAGCGCACAGACTAAAATACCTGACCATAGCAACCATGCAGGATATTTATATCCATTCATGAGATCTTGGCGACGCCATGCAACAAAAATAAATAGTGTCATACCAATAGGTAAAATCAGGCCATTAAAACCACCGGCAAAGACTAATAATGCAGCCGGTGCTGTTCCCATAACCATATAAATAACAAGAGAAATAGTAATGAAAATAATGGTTGCGATATTACGTTGACGCTCAGTAACACCTTTTTTAAATACTGTAATAAATGACATTGAGGTATAAGCAGCACCAATTACACTCGTTAATGCAGCTGCCCATAAAATAAGACCGAAGATGCGTAATCCAGTTAAACCAGCTGCATGTTGAAATGCTTGAGATGCAGGGTTAGCCGCGTGACTAGAAATATCTAATGTTACGCCACTGGCAACTACGCCTAAAATAGCGAGGAACAGGATATAGCGCATTAATCCAACCACTAAAATTCCTTTGGTTGCAGCGCTTGATACAGCGTCAATGTTCTCAATACCCGTAGTTCCTTTATCGAGAAGACGGTGAGCACCGGCATAACAGATATAACCGCCCACAGTACCACCAACAATTGTAGTGATTGTTGCGAAGTTAATCGCATCAGGTAAAACCGTTTGTCTTAATGCTTCACCTATTGGAGGATTAGAGGCAAACATCACAAAAACAGTCAGTAAGATCATGACAATACCAAGAACGATAATCATACGATCAATAAAGTTACTGGCTTTGCGTGATGAGAAAATATAGATCGCAAGTAAAGCACTTAAGATCCCACCCCATTTAGGATCAAGACCCACCATTGCATTAAGCCCCAGACCAGCACCTGCAATGTTACCCACGTTAAACACTAAACCGCCAAAAATAACTAATACAGCAAGTAAGTAGCCACTACCAGGTATTGCTTTGTTAGCAATATCTGAAGCTCGCATATTGGTGACAGTGATCACTCGCCAAATACTTTGCTGAACAACATAGTCGATAATGATTGATGCCAAAATACCAAATGCAAATGCCGCCCCCATAGTGGCAGTAAAGGTTGCAGTTTGAGTAATAAAACCCGGACCAATAGCTGATGTCGCCATTAAAAAAATGGCAGCTATCAATGAAGAACGTCTATTTTTTATAAACGAACCTGATGTTATGTTTGCAGAATCTTGTGTAGCCATTAGCTACCCCCTTTATCATCATTATTTTAATTATTATTACTAAGGCAATTAGCGTGCCATTGTTGAGCATGAATACTTAATTGTTAATCACCTGATATTGGATTGTTGAACAATTAATAATAATAGATGAATAAATAAGCAAATAGATTTAAATATGGGATGATAAAAGTGCAGTGAAGATCGCATTTTTAACATTTTATTGACAATTACGCTTAATTAATAAGTCATAAATGTGCACCTAAATGAGGCATAAAAAGATTAGATGCACAAAAATAGTGCGCAAGTTTGAAGAAAGAATAAGTTTAATCACTAAAATATCGTGACAAAAAATTAAGTTTTTTTGATGGAAATAAACAGAAAGTCATACTCGATACAGTGAGAAGTACGACAGAGTGACACAATAGAGGTTATATATTACAAAACACACTGATAGAATAGGTGCTTCTATTAAGCTAATAGCAGAAGATAATGCAGAAAAAAACATCTCCACAAATTCTTTCTCAAAAAGTCGCAAATGTTATTCGGCAAAAAATCACTATTGGAGAATTACCTCCTGGTGAAAGATTATCAGAAACGGCATTAAGTGAAACGCTAGAGATATCGCGTAATACTTTAAGAGAGGTTTTTCGCGTTCTTACCCAAGAAGGGCTTTTAACTTATAAACCTAACCGTGGTGTTTTTGTTTCTGTACCTGATATGGCAAGTATCATGGATATTTATCGCGTAAGACGATTAATTGAATGTGATGCTCTGCGACATTCTTATCCTATGCATCCAGCTATTGTTAAAATGCAAGATAGTGTTGAACAAGCAAAAGTCTTTCAAGAACAACAAGATTGGAGCAGTGTAGGAACCTGTAATATGCACTTTCACACCGCAATTGTTGAGCTTTCAGATAGCCCTAGATTGTTTAAACAATACCAGCTTATTTTAGCGGAATTACGTTTAGCCTTCGGTTTATTAAACGATCCTCAATTACTACATGCACCGTATATTGAGAAAAATGAACAGATTTTGACACTTTTAATGGATGGAAAAGCCCAAGAAGCAGCAACAGCAATGGAGAACTATTTAGAAATATCAGAAAGAACAGTCCTTGCTGCATTTTCTCGTCATAATTTTTGCTAAAAGATCATAAAAAATGCCCTAATTTAGGGCATTTTTGTATTTGGAATTTAACATAGTATTTAATAAGCTATATAAAAACCCCAAACGCAAAAAAGCCAACCCATTGGGTTGGCTTTCTCGTCTTATTTAATGCCTGGCAGTTCCCTACTCTCACATGGGGAGGCCCCACACTACCATCGGCGCTACAACGTTTCACTTCTGAGTTCG
>NZ_JAMQBJ010000029.1:0-362 GCF_023701425.1 Proteus sp. FZP2095 | reverse complement strand
CGGGTCTATACCCTGCAACTCATTCGCCCAGTTAAGACTCGGTTTCCCTACGGCTCCCCTATACGGTTAACCTTGCTACAGAATATAAGTCGCTGACCCATTATACAAAAGGTACGCAGTCACCCCACCACTAAGCCTCCTCTGCTTGATTTTGTTGGTTGGACGTCGCATTCGCTCCGTCTACCGCACATTATCATGCAAAAGAATCGCTGTGAGTTCACCACTAGCTTAGTGGTGGGGCTCCTACTGCTTGTACGTACACGGTTTCAGGTTCTTTTTCACTCCCCTCGCCGGGGTTCTTTTCGCCTTTCCCTCACGGTACTGGTTCACTATCGGTCAATCAGGAGTATTTAGCCTTGGAG
>NZ_JAMQBJ010000028.1:0-378 GCF_023701425.1 Proteus sp. FZP2095 | reverse complement strand
GATCACTGGTGCTGCGCAAATGGACGGAGCTATCCTGGTTGTTGCTGCGACTGATGGCCCAATGCCACAAACTCGTGAGCACATCCTGTTAGGTCGTCAGGTTGGTGTTCCTTACATCATCGTATTCCTGAACAAATGTGACATGGTAGATGATGAAGAGTTACTGGAATTAGTAGAAATGGAAGTTCGTGAACTTCTGTCTCAGTACGATTTCCCAGGTGATGACACTCCAGTAATCCGTGGTTCAGCGCTGAAAGCACTGGAAGGCGAAGCTGAGTGGGAAGCAAAAATTGTTGAATTAGCAGAAGCACTGGATTCATACATCCCAGAACCAGAGCGTGCAATTGACAAACCATTCCTGTTACCAATCGAAGACGT
>NZ_JAMQBJ010000027.1:0-378 GCF_023701425.1 Proteus sp. FZP2095 | reverse complement strand
GATCACTGGTGCTGCGCAAATGGACGGAGCTATCCTGGTTGTTGCTGCGACTGATGGCCCAATGCCACAAACTCGTGAGCACATCCTGTTAGGTCGTCAGGTTGGTGTTCCTTACATCATCGTATTCTTGAACAAATGTGACATGGTAGATGATGAAGAGTTACTGGAATTAGTAGAAATGGAAGTTCGTGAACTTCTGTCTCAGTACGATTTCCCAGGTGATGACACTCCAGTAATCCGTGGTTCAGCGTTGAAAGCACTGGAAGGCGAAGCTGAGTGGGAAGCAAAAATTGTTGAATTAGCAGAAGCACTGGATTCATACATCCCAGAACCAGAGCGTGCAATTGACAAACCATTCCTGTTACCAATCGAAGACGT
>NZ_JAMQBJ010000026.1:0-401 GCF_023701425.1 Proteus sp. FZP2095 | reverse complement strand
TGTCTAAAGAAAAATTTGAACGTTCAAAACCGCACGTTAACGTTGGTACTATCGGCCACGTTGACCACGGTAAAACAACTCTGACTGCTGCAATCACTACAGTTTTAGCTAAAACTTACGGTGGTGCTGCTCGTGCATTCGATCAAATCGATAACGCACCAGAAGAAAAAGCTCGTGGTATCACCATCTCTACTTCACACGTAGAATACGACACACCAACTCGTCACTACGCACACGTAGACTGCCCAGGTCACGCCGACTATGTTAAAAACATGATCACTGGTGCTGCGCAAATGGACGGAGCTATCCTGGTTGTTGCTGCGACTGATGGCCCAATGCCACAAACTCGTGAGCACATCCTGTTAGGTCGTCAGGTTGGTGTTCCTTACATCATCGTATTC
>NZ_JAMQBJ010000025.1:0-405 GCF_023701425.1 Proteus sp. FZP2095 | reverse complement strand
CCTGGCAGTTCCCTACTCTCACATGGGGAGGCCCCACACTACCATCGGCGCTACAACGTTTCACTTCTGAGTTCGGCATGGATTCAGGTGGGTCCGCTGCGCTATGGCCGCCAAGCAAATTCTGTTTTTATAACTATCTGTTTATGTAGTTATAATTAATTTTTTATGGTGCTGATACCCAGATTCGAACTGGGGACCTCACCCTTACCAAGGGTGTGCTCTACCAACTGAGCCATATCAGCACTAGTGGCTTATTGTCACCGGCTGACACAGCCTAAATTTAATGCCTGGCAGTTCCCTACTCTCACATGGGGAGGCCCCACACTACCATCGGCGCTACAACGTTTCACTTCTGAGTTCGGCATGGATTCAGGTGGGTCCGCTGCGCTATGGCCGCCAAGCAAA
>NZ_JAMQBJ010000024.1:0-488 GCF_023701425.1 Proteus sp. FZP2095 | reverse complement strand
ATCCTCCAAGGCTAAATACTCCTGATTGACCGATAGTGAACCAGTACCGTGAGGGAAAGGCGAAAAGAACCCCGGCGAGGGGAGTGAAAAAGAACCTGAAACCGTGTACGTACAAGCAGTAGGAGCCCCATCACTCAAGTGCCTCGCACTGAGTGATTGGACAAACCACTCGAAAACAGCGCAGCGTTTACCTACAAAGTGGATTGATTTTTTCAAGCCGTCGCGCAGTGTACATAGAAGTACACGAGCAACGGAAGTTAAAAAATCGAGCCAGTTTGACAGTAAAAGCAAGCGGGACATTTGAGGATGGGGTGACTGCGTACCTTTTGTATAATGGGTCAGCGACTTATATTCTGTAGCGAGGTTAACCGTATAGGGGAGCCGTAGGGAAACCGAGTCTTAACTGGGCGAATGAGTTGCAGGGTATAGACCCGAAACCCGGTGATCTATCCATGGGCAGGTTGAAGGTTGGGTAACACTAACTGGAG
>NZ_JAMQBJ010000023.1:0-493 GCF_023701425.1 Proteus sp. FZP2095 | reverse complement strand
ATTTTGCTCGCATATCCTTTCTGAAGAGTATTTTCAGATTTGAGATTTTGAGAGACTCATCAATATACCTCGGTGATATATTGATTTGTTTTCAATTTTTCAGCTTGTTCCAGATTGTTAAAGAGCATAATAGGTAAAATAACTCATACGAATTATCTTAACTATTCTCTGACTTGCATCAGACTATAGTGTGGTACGCCTTTCACTCATACCGCGCAATTGGCGTCCCCTAGGGGATTCGAACCCCTGTTACCGCCGTGAAAGGGCGGTGTCCTAGGCCTCTAGACGAAGGGGACTTCAGTCAGCTTCGCAGACGCGCTTTTGCTCGTTCTTCATCAGACAATCTGTGTGAGCACTGCACATAACACGTATCTCTTAGGTAAGGAGGTGATCCAACCGCAGGTTCCCCTACGGTTACCTTGTTACGACTTCACCCCAGTCATGAATCACAAAGTGGTAAGCGCCCTCCCGAAGGTTAAGCTACCTACTTCTT
>NZ_JAMQBJ010000022.1:0-513 GCF_023701425.1 Proteus sp. FZP2095 | reverse complement strand
TGCGGTTAAGGTATGTTCCACGGTTTCAGTTGAACCATCAGGCTTGGTAACAGTCAGCGTTAATTTATCTCCGGCTGCACTGCCGCCCGGTACGGTAACTTCAGTCTGTACGCCGTCTTCCAGTTCCTTCGCATTCACACCATCCGCCGCTTCCGGAATCGTGACCACCGGTGTTGTATCCGCCACTCCGTCGCCGTCAGTGTCCCCTGGAATTTGTCCGTCAACAGCAAACTCGACTTTGTTCCCCGGTTTGGCCGGATTACTTCCCTGGGTCAGGCTGATATCCACGCTGTTCTGGCCGTCCTGTACCGCGTCTTTCGGAATATCCATTGATACTTTGCCGGCAGCTGCTTCATCTTTGGTGACTGTATGGGTAACCGTTTCAGTGGATTTATCCGGACGGGTAATCGTCAGCGTGATTTCTGCCCCTTCCTCAGTACCTCCCGGCAGAGTGACTTCTGCCTGCAAACCGTCTTTTAGTTCATCAGCATTCGCATAACCATCAGCCACTTC
>NZ_JAMQBJ010000021.1:0-538 GCF_023701425.1 Proteus sp. FZP2095 | reverse complement strand
ACGTATCTCTTAGGTAAGGAGGTGATCCAACCGCAGGTTCCCCTACGGTTACCTTGTTACGACTTCACCCCAGTCATGAATCACAAAGTGGTAAGCGCCCTCCCGAAGGTTAAGCTACCTACTTCTTTTGCAACCCACTCCCATGGTGTGACGGGCGGTGTGTACAAGGCCCGGGAACGTATTCACCGTAGCATTCTGATCTACGATTACTAGCGATTCCGACTTCATGGAGTCGAGTTGCAGACTCCAATCCGGACTACGACAGACTTTATGAGTTCCGCTTGCTCTCGCGAGGTCGCTTCTCTTTGTATCTGCCATTGTAGCACGTGTGTAGCCCTACTCGTAAGGGCCATGATGACTTGACGTCATCCCCACCTTCCTCCGGTTTATCACCGGCAGTCTCCTTTGAGTTCCCGCCATCACGCGCTGGCAACAAAGGATAAGGGTTGCGCTCGTTGCGGGACTTAACCCAACATTTCACAACACGAGCTGACGACAGCCATGCAGCACCTGTCTCAGCGTTCCCGAAGGCACTCCT
>NZ_JAMQBJ010000020.1:0-598 GCF_023701425.1 Proteus sp. FZP2095 | reverse complement strand
AAACGTAAACCGTCGTCCATCGCGATTGGGTGAATCAGTTCAACGATCATGTTGATGTTGTCACCTGGCATTACCATTTCTACGCCTTCTGGTAATTCGATAGTACCAGTTACGTCAGTTGTACGGAAGTAGAACTGTGGACGGTAGCCTTTGAAGAATGGAGTGTGACGACCACCTTCATCTTTGCTCAGAATATAAACTTCTGATTCGAATTTAGTGTGTGGCTTGATTGAACCTGGTTTAGCCAGTACTTGTCCACGTTCGATTTCTTCACGTTTAGTACCACGCAGAAGAACACCAACGTTCTCACCTGCACGACCTTCGTCAAGTAATTTACGGAACATTTCAACGCCAGTACAAGTTGTTTTAACGGTTGGTTTGATACCAACGATTTCAACTTCTTCACCAACTTTAATAACACCACGCTCAACACGACCTGTTACTACTGTACCACGGCCTGAGATTGAGAATACGTCTTCGATTGGTAACAGGAATGGTTTGTCAATTGCACGCTCTGGTTCTGGGATGTATGAATCCAGTGCTTCTGCTAATTCAACAATTTTTGCTTCCCACTCAGCTTCGCCTTCCAGTGCTTTCA